>NZ_CP033611.1:643333-965000 GCF_003932735.1 Rickettsiales endosymbiont of Stachyamoeba lipophora
TGCTATTACTCCTGATGGCCCTAGAGGTCCGTGCTTTCATCTTGGCGGCCATTTAATTGACATTGCGATGATGAGTCAGAGGCCTATAGTTTTTGCCTGCTTTGCTACCCAAAATGCTAAAATAGCCCGTTCATGGGATCAAATGATTATGCCTAAATTATTTAGCAAAGGTCACTTAGTGGTTTCTGAGCCTATTACCTTGCCAAAGGGTCTAGCTAAAGAAGATACCCAGCAAATAATTATAAAACTTAACCAAAAATTTTTAGAACTAACCCAACAAGCAGATACATTAGCCAATATTAAACTTGAATATTTATGATTTTATTAATTAAATTATATAAATTAATTACTTGGTTGGTTGAGCCTTTTGCTCGCTTTCATTTAATGAATCGGGTTAAAAAAGGGAAAGAAATTCCTTCTAGATATTTAGAAAAGCTGGGGGTTACTAATATCCAGCGTCCTCAAGGAAAGCTAGTTTGGATTCATGCGGCCAGTGTTGGCGAATCTTTATCCGCATTAAAACTGGTAGAGATCCTCCTTAAAGAACAAGAATATCAAGTATTATTTACTAGCTGTACCAAAGGTTCTGCTGATATTCTTAAGGATAAGCTGCCAGCTCCTGCTATCCATCAATTTGCACCACTTGATTTACCTCAAGCACTCAATAAATTTTTAACTCATTGGCAGCCAAATATTGTCATTATCTTTGAATCAGAAATTTGGCCCAATTTGGTTTTTAAAGTAGCTAAAACCATTCCTATATTTCTTTTAAATGCCAGACTTTCTGATAAAAGCTTTGCCAAATGGCTGAAAGTCAAAGCTATTGCCAAGCTAGTTATGAGTAAATATAAATTTATTCTACCTCAAAGTAAGGTGGATTATGATAAATTTGCTAACTTCTCAGATAAGCTACATTACTTAGGTAATCTTAAGGTCGATAGCGCTTTAACAACTAATTCTCAAATGGTAGCAAAACTTGAGAAGTCCTTACATGGCAGGCCTAATTGGGCAGCAGTCTCTACTCATTCCTACCAAGATGAAGAAATTATTGTATTAAAAGCGCATTTGAGTTTGCTTACCAGCCAGCCAGGTTTATTGCTAATTTTAGCGCCGCGCCATCCTAGCAGGTTAAGTGATGTAATCGCCCTATGTACCAGATTTAGCTTAACTTATGAATTACATACTAAGACTCAAGGTCAGATTAGTGAGCACACTCAAGTATATATTATTGATACAGTTGGAGAACTTGGTAATATTTTTAAAACTTCCAAAATTGTTTTCGTGGGTGGATCATTTAATCATATTAACGGTCATAATCCTATTGAGCCGGCTCATTTTGGTTGCGCCATTGTTACCGGCCCTAAATTTACTAATTTTACCAATATTTATAATGATCTTTTTGAGCACAAGGCCGCTTTAAAAATAGCAAACCAACAAGAATTAATAGATACTCTTGCCGAATTATTACTTAACCCCTCAAAATGTAATGACCTCGGTAACAATGCTTTAAAATTAATTTCTAACAATAGTAATTTAAGTGAACAAGCGTGGCAGTTTATTAAGTCTCAAGCAACCTAAGTTTTGGCAGCAATTTGGTCTAATAAACTTATTACTTACCCCCATATCTTTATTATATTTATTAGGATTTTACCTACGTAAGATTATTATTAAACCTATTAACCATACTATTCCTATCATTGTGGTTGGTAACTTAGTGGTAGGAGGCAGTGGTAAAACTCCTATTACCATTTGGTTGTATAAATTATGCAAGCAGCTTGGGTTTAAACCTTGTATACTCGCTAAAGGCTATCAAGGCAGTATTGCTGAAGCTTTACTTGTCACCAGCCAAAGCTCAAATGAAGTTGGCGATGAAGCCTTAATTTTAAGTAAAATTGGCCCCACCGTTATTAGCCGTGATCGCAAAGCAGGCATACAATATATTGAAACATTAAAACAATTTGATCTAATTATTATGGATGACGGATTACAAAATCCTTATATAAATCCAAATTTTAAGATTGTAGTGGTAGATGGCAACTATAAATTCGGTAATTGCTTGCCGCTGCCTGCCGGCCCTTTACGTGAGCCTCTTTGCGCCTTACAAGACATAGATGCAATTATTAGCTATGATCAACCGTTGAAAGTGAATTATAATACGCCTCAATTTATAGCTAGAATTAAAACCGAGTTTATTCCAGCACAGGAACAATATATCGCATTTGCCGGCATTGGTAGGCCAGAAAAGTTTTTTCTATTCTTACAAAGCTTAGGATGTAACTTAAAGCAAACTATTAGCTTTCCGGACCATTTTAATTATAACCAAGAATCAGAGCAATATCTGGTTGACCTGAGCAAAAATCTTCATTGTAAGCTTATTACCACTCGCAAAGATTATGTTAAGCTAACAAATAACTTACAAAAAATTATAAATGTTGTTGATATTGAAGCACAAATTGATAAAGCTGAGATATTAGCTAATTTAATTAAGGAAGTTTTAAGTGGTAAAAATACTTAACTGTATGCTCAGTAAAGGCTTAGGCGGAATTGAACAAGCTTTTATGGATTATAATGAAGCTTTATCGCAAAATTTTGCCGTAAATTCAGTATGCCATTTAAAATCGGCATTAAGTTTGAATAATAATTTTCTGACCCTAAATAGTATTGCCAACTGGGACATTCTAGCTAGCTTAAGATTAAAAAACATTATTGCCCAAAAACAAATAGATGTTTGTATTGCGCATGGCAATCGCCCTATTGCTTTATTAAGACGTGTAACTAAAAATAAATTACCGCTGATTGGTCTTGCCCATAATTACAATATGAAATATTTAAAAACTTGTGATTATGTGATTACAGTTACTAACCAATTAAGAGACCATATTATCAAGCAAGGGTTTAACCAGGATAAAGTATTTCATATTCCCAATATGGTGAAAATGCAGGAATTCAACCCGAATAAAAAATTCCACTCTCCGTTAGTATTAGGCAGTATGGGCAGGTTTGTAGCTAAGAAAGGCTTTGATCTAATTATTCAAGCAGTGCATAATTTACAAAAAGATGGGATTACGGTTAAGGCTATAATCGGCGGCGCTGGAGAAGAGGAAGCGAAGTTAAAACAACTAGCTAAAGATTTAAATATAGCTGAATTAATTTCCTTTCCAGGCTGGATCAACGACAAGGAGCAATTTTTCAAAGATATTGATATTTTTGTATTACCTTCTCATCATGAACCTTTTGGTATTGTAATGATTGAGTCGATGGTCAGATCTACCCCATTAATTAGCTCAACCTCAGAAGGACCCTATGAAGTAATTAAGCACAGGCAAGATGGCTTATTATTTAAAAAAGCAAGTGTTGCTGAGCTGGTTGAAAATATTAAACTGCTAACGAACAATGAAGATTTGCGTAGTTCTATTGTAAATAATGCTTATGAGTTGATTCAAAAAAGATTTTCATTAGATGGCGTGGCAGCACAACTGAAAGAAGTAATAGAATTGATTTATAAGGATTATTACCATAATAAGCTTTAAAACACCTAATGCTTAGCAAAAAGCTTGCTTGGATGGTAAACATTTATTAATCCAACAACAGTATTTAATAAATGTTTAATAAACGAGAAAAAATGTCAAATTTTACTTGGAATCCGGACGAAAATAATATTGGACGCCAAATGCTGGCCAAAATTGGTGTGAATATTCCCCAAGTGATAAATAATCAAAATCCTATTCTCTTTGATGAACAGAATGAGGATGATACCAAACAGCGTAAGCTTATTAAGATAGCTTTACCTAATGGAGACCAATTAACTTTTAAATCTGCTGAAAATATCTTTCAAGTTTTAAAGCTAATACCCACAAATTATGAGAACTTAACAGATGACAATAAGCAAATACTTAAAATACGCCAAAAAATGGCAATGTCTGCACTAGAATCAGCTATAGAGCATAACGCTAACGCAGCAGAACCTTTGTAAATTTTAATACTCATTATAAATAGAATGGGTGGATGGAAAAAGCAACCTAGCTACACGCCAAGCTCTTTATAGCAAATTTATGGGCAATCGTGCACTATCACAACAATTGCTTGGCATCCAAGATAAGATTATAATCGCAAATCAGATTCCATTACGTATTAACGACCCATTATGGCGTAACGGTCGTGAACAAAATGGTCATAACAAGCTTGGTTGTATGCTAGTAGAACTGAGAGAATTTATTCGAGCCAAAGAAAAAACGATTTTGCTTCCCTAGCTTATAATAATAATCCGTTTAAAGCTATTGATAACAATAGAGGCATACATCCTGATTTAGTAACTGCTTTTACCATATTACATAGCAATACAGTACCGACTATAGAAGTTCCTGCTGATAGGCAACCTTTTGATCATACCGCTGGCAGTACATCTAACAATCCTTCGTCTCCATTACATGAAAATAATACTATCTGACACAGAATCAAAAATATATATAACCATTCTACCCCACAGAAAGTAATTAAAATTGCTTTAACTCTTGCAACCGTAGTTGTAGGAGGTTTAACCATATATTATTTATTTGGAAAAAGTAATTCTACTTTTATCAAAAACACTGCCGATAAGGTGGGCAACAGCTTACCTCAAATCACTGGTATGCATAACGCTGCAAACCAAGGTAAAGAATTTACTGTAGATCTTGCACGTAATACTGCCAGCTTATTATAGATAAGTGGTGATACAAAACTTATAATGTTATCAAAGCGCATGGTAAATACTAAGGTTATTTTAGCCGTACGTTTTGATAACACTAAGATTATTACTATCTATTTAAGCCACTCGGGCCTTATAACTTCTATTTGCATCCCATTAACCAACACCTGCTGGGCTTGAGCTAATTCTTCAAGTCTGATAAAGCCAATCGCTTTATTATTAAAGCTTGAAGTTATGTATCCCAGCTTATTACCATGCTCATCCATAATTTCTTGTGCCGGTTCTAATACTCCTTGTGCTTTAATTAAAAATGGCTGCTTGCGAATTACTCCCCTATGTTTTGTACGCGCAGTCAGCTCTTGCCCGACATAGCACCCTTTAGTAAAATCAATTGCATTTAAATAATCTAAACCATATTCTAACGGAAAAGTTTTATCACAAATTAATTCAGTTTCACTTTCGGGTAATACCTGATTAATTCTAAACTCTTGGTAAAAATTATCATTAACCTCTAATGATGCTTCAGTAATGATGCGATAGCCGCTATTTGTCCTTGGATCAAGGTAAGATTGTTGGGCTAGAACCGGTTGATCAGCAAAATAAACCTTATAAATTTCGCTTAGATCTTGAATTTCCACTTTAGAACGCAGTTTATACATTTTAAGGCGTTTTAATAGGTCGTCTTTTGTGGATGCCAAGCAATCAACCAACATATGGTCATGCCGTTTATAAATAAATAAATCAAATAAAAACTTACCTTGTGGGGTAAGGATTAATGTATAGATACATGGTTCATTTTTTAGGATATTATTAGAGATAATACCTTGTAACAAAGTTTCTCTATCTTCTCCATAAATTCCTATGACTGTACGGTTAGTTAATTTTTCGAGCATAATTTATTCCTTTTTTGTTAATACTACTTATAACAAATTGACAATTTGATGTGAAGTAGGTTAGTTTAGACACGTATTTTATAATTTTATTTTCAGAGAATAGTATGACTTTACCTTTGATGCCTAAAGCAACTGCTATTTGGCTTATTGATAATACCAATCTTACTTTTGAGCAAATTGCAAATTTTTGTGGATTACATGTGCTTGAGGTGCAAGGAATTGCAGATGATGAAGTTTGTAAAGGAATCATTGGAGATAATCCAGTTAATCGTGGCCAGCTGACCTGGGAAGAAATTAAAAGATGTGAAGGCAATGCTAAAGCCAAACTAGAACTTGCTGATCATGCCAAACGTCATTTAGAAGCTAGAAGAGGCAAAAAAGCTGCTAAATATGTACCTGTTGCTAAAAGGCAAGACAAGCCTGATGCTATTTTATGGCTAATTAAGAACTACCCTGAACTTAGTGATCCGCAAATTGTAAAATTAATTGGTACTACCAAAACTACAATTAAAGCAGTAAAAGAAAAAACACATTGGAATTCAGCTAACTTAAAACCTAGAGATCCAGTATTACTAGGCTTATGCAAGCAAGGTGAGCTTGATGGTATGGCCGTTATAGCCAAAAAAGCTCATGATGCAGCCAGCAAAAAAGACTAGATTTAGTTCGGTTTTAATTACTGGTGCCAGTAAAGGTATAGGAGAAGCTTTAGCCCTCCAACTTGCTGGGCAAGATGTAACTTTATATCTTATCTCCCGTAATAATGAGTTATTACAACAAGTGAAAAGTGAGTGTGAAGCACGCGGTGCTACTGCTCACTTTTTTGCTTGCGATGTGACCGATACTGAACAGATGCAAGCAATTATTGATGCCATCCCTCAGCTCGATTTAGTGATTGCTAATGCCGGCATCTCAGGCGGCACTGCTAAAGGACTTGAAGGCGCAATGCAGGCCGCTGCAATCTTTAAAACCAATATACTCGGGGTAAGCAATACGGTTGAACCGGCAATCGCAAAGATGCAAGCTCAAGGAAAGGGTTCTATTGCCATAATTTCCTCTATGGCTGGTTTTTTACCTCTGCCTGGCTCTCCAAGCTATTCTGCTTCGAAAGCTTGTGTAAAACATTATGCTTTAGCTCTTAGGGGACTTTTAAGCCCTAAGATTAATGTAACGGCAATATGCCCAGGATTTGTTAAAACTAATTTGACTGACCAAAATAATTTTAAAATGCCATTAATTATTTCTAAAGAAAAAGCGGCAAAAATTATTTTAAATCAATTGCCTAACAATCCTAGGATAATTGCCTTTCCTATGACACTAAAAATTATGATTTACATTTTAAATAAACTACCATATTTTTTAACCGAATTTTTAATAAAAAGCTTACCCAAAAAGTAATTATATGAATCAATCTAAAAGCTTATTAGTATGGCTGATAGGTGCATTATTTTATGCCTATCAATATGTTTTACGCGTTGTTCCAAATTTAATTTTGCCTGAACTTACCAATCATTTTGGGATGAATGAGCAGCAAATTGGCCAAATTTCTGGTATTTATTATATTGGTTATGCTCTCATGCATATACCGGTTGGTATTATGCTTGATAGGTTTAAGCTTAAATATGTACTGCCTATTATGTCTTTAATTGCTACTGCAGGAATGATTCCTTTAGTGATTAGCGATGTATGGGTTTATCCGTTGCTGGGTCGATTTTTATTGGGTTGCGGTTCTACAGCAGCAATATTAGGATTATTTAAAATTATTAATTTACTTTTTCCGCCGGAAAAATTCTCAAGAATGCTAAGTATTGCCGTCACTATTGGTTTGGGTGGCGCTATTTATGCAGGTGCTCCTCTAGATATGCTAATGGTTAAAATAGGTTGGAGAGAAATAATCTGGGGACTCATTTATTTAGGTGTTGGTTTAAGTGTAGCATTCTATTTATTTATTCCACGTATGGATCATATTAAGCCCTCTAAAGGTACTCCCCTTCAAGATTTAAAAATTATTTTTAGTCACCCTACTATTATTCTTATTTGTATTACTGGTGGGCTTATGATTGGCCCGCTAGAAGGTTTTGCTGATACGTGGGGTAAGCAGTTTTTTAAAACAGTCTATAACTTTGATAATCAAGAAGCTGCATGGCTTACTTCACTAGTATTTATTGGAATGTGCTTTGGTGCCCCGCTAGTAAGCTTAATGTCTGAAAAACTCAAGAATGATATCTTTTCAATTCTAATTTGTAATTTTATTATGATTTTAGCTTTTGGTTGGTTATTGTCACAAGGAATTTCTAAAGCTAGTATTGCTGTAATTATGACCATGATCGGGGTAGCTAGTTCTTATCAAATCACGATTGTAACTTTGATTATGAAGCTGATTGATTCAAGGCTTTCTGCGCTTGCTTCTGCAGTGGCCAACATGATAATGATGCTTTTTGGATATTTATTCCATACTATTATTGGACTATCAATTAAATTTACCAGCGAAATAGGCTTAGGGGTAGTTGATCAATATAAGATTGGTATTACCATGATCCCATTAATGATGCTGGGAGCGTTGTTGATACTTTTAAGCTTATATCGCAAGGTAAACAGGCAAGTAAGGCTTAGAGCGCATATATAATGACTGATGTACCAAAAAAACAACTGATAGGCCTATCTAGAGAAGAACTCAATCAGGAGATAACTTCCCTGGGAGAACCAAACTTTAGAGCTAAACAATTATGGTCTTGGATTTATAACTTTGGCGAAACCGATTTTAATAAGATGCACAACCTTGGCAAAAAATTGGTGGCACAGCTAGAAGCAGATTATACGATTGCTAGACCTAAAATTGTAAAAGATTTACAATCTTTTGATGGCACCAGAAAGTGGCTAATTGACTACGCTACTAACCAAGAGGCAGAAACAGTTTACATCCCTGAAGTTGACCGGGGAACCTTATGCGTATCATCTCAAGTTGGCTGTACTTTAAATTGCACCTTTTGCCATACCGGCACCCAAAAGCTAGCTAGGAACCTAACTAGTTACGACATTGTCACTCAAATGATGATAGCACGTGATGCCTTAAATGAATGGCCTTCTACTCAAGAGACTAGGCTAGTATCTAATATTGTAATGATGGGTATGGGTGAACCGTTATATAATTATGATAATATTATTCAGGCATTAAAAATTATTATGGATGGGGAAGGAATTGCCTTATCCAGAAGAAGAATTACCCTCTCCACCTCCGGTGTAGTACCTAAAATTGAACAGCTAGGCCAAGAGCTTGCCGTAAATTTAGCTATCTCCCTTCATGCGGTTACTAACGAACTACGTGATGAGATTGTACCACTTAACCGTAAATATCCGATTGAAGAACTGCTTGAAGCTTGCAGAAAATATCCAGCAGCCAGCAATACCCGTAGAATTACTTTTGAATATGTAATGCTTAAAGGTATTAATGACTCTATAGCCGACGCTAAAGAACTGGTGAGACTGATTAAAGGCATTCCTGCTAAAGTGAACTTAATTCCTTTTAATCCTTGGCCGGGAACTATTTATGAATGTTCTGCCTGGAATCAAATTAAAACTTTTGCGGAAGTTATTGAAAATGCAGGCTATGCTTCTCCTATTCGCACCCCTAGAGGCAGAGATATTTTGGCAGCTTGTGGGCAATTAAGATCAGAATCAACTCCTGTTTCAAAATCAATTCTTAAGAAAAATTCTAACGAGAATGCTAATTAAGTTTCGCACTGCAGAAGGTTTGGGCAATAAGTTTGTTTTTATTGAAGAGACAAATGTACCGGGTTTATCTACAACCCCCCAATTACTTGCATATATTGATCAACACTCACCTTTTGATCAGCTTATTTTAATACAAAGTTTTATAGATAATGAGCTAAATATTAAGATTATTAATCGTGATGGCAGCTTAGCAGAAGCCTGCGGTAACGCTTTTAGAGCACTAGGAGCTTGGGCTAAAGAACGGTTTAAAGTTTCTGAATTCACTATAACCAACCATCTAAATAATAAATTTAATGTAGCACTGCTCGAGCATGGGAGTATACAGGTTACCTTTCCTACTCCTAAATTTAGTAAAGAGCACATTCCTATTACGGATATTGCTAACTCCTCTGATATTCATTTACCTGAATTTAATTTATTTAGTGGTTTTGCTGTTAATGTAGGCAATCCTCATATCGTTTTTAAAGTTGATCGGTTAGATCTCACTTTTCTTAAAACTTATGGAGAACAAATTACTAACCTCAAGCTTTTTCCTGAAAAGATCAATTTAAGCTTAATGCAGATAACAGCACCTGATCATATTAGTATCATTACTTATGAGCGCGGTGCGGGCATTACTCAGGCTTGTGGCAGCGCAGCACTTGCATGCAGTATTAGTGCGCGTTTTTATCTGCAATTATGTGATGAATCTAGCTTTACCGTATCAATGCTAGGTGGTAAGCTGATTACTTACTGGAAGGGTCATGATCATCCTATTGTCATGAAGGGTACAGCTTCTTTAGGCGCTGAAATAATTTTACACATCCCTTCACTATGACCTAACTTCCATCCTTCAATTAAACAAAAATTAATAAAAATTTTTATTTTAGTTATATTGAATCCATGCTAATATTGGTGATTATTTATTACTAATTTTAAAATCAGGTAAAAAATGTGTTTATATTGTATTAAGATTATCTCCATTATTGCGGCCCTTTCCATATTAAATGGTTGTGCTCGTGAAATTTCATCAGGTGTATATGCTGAAAGCCATGTCGGTGAGGCAACATTTAGTTATCAAGGTACTATTATCAATGCCCGTCAAGTCCAAGTTCAAGCAGCAGAACGTCTTGAAGATAATGGTTTTGGCATTGGTGCTGGCGCTTTAGGTGGCGGCCTTGCTGGGTCTGTACTTGGCAAAGGTAAAGGCAACCTAGCAACAACTGTTGCTGGAGCAGTAATTGGTGGGGTGGGTGGTGCTTTTGCAGAGAAAAAGCTTAAGACCCAAAATGCTATGGAATATGTAGTAAAACTAACTAATGGCCAAATTATGACTGTAGTACAAGGGATTGATAACCCACTAACTATAGGCAACAAAGTATTGGTGCTTGTAAGCCATGAAGGTAGATCAAGAGTAGTACCTGATATGAGCGGAGTTCAAGATATCCAAGCTCCAGTTCAAGCTCCTAACGTATCCATTAGAAAGACTAGATAATCTAAATTGTGATATGGTTAATGTATTCTAATACCAGGCTTGTTTAGCCTGGTATTTTTATTTTTAACATTACTACCTGTGGTGAGTAGGTTGAAATTATGGCGTATGCTTGCTCCTTTAGTAATTTATTTTTGTTGAGAAGATGATGCTTCGGCGGTGCTAACTTTTTTCTGCCACCAGTTTCGCTCAGTCACTTTCCTTTCAAAAATAGTACGCTCTTGCTCAGGTAATTGGGTAGCTAGCTTTTCTATAAGGCTATTTCTAAGTTGAGGATGATAATCTTCAAGCTTACAAATTCTTTCATCATTAGTTTTCCTTAGGAGCCCAGCGGTTTTTTTGGTTATTTTATGCATCCAATCAGGATCGGTAGGAGAAGATATAGAAGGTAGTTGAGAAGAAATATATTTTAAATATTCTGCCTTTGTACTAACTTTAAATTGTGCTTCTATGATTTCATATAATTCTTTTTGCATTTGTTCATCAATTGGAAGAGTGCTAGGATTAGGCAATTCTTTTAAGTGATTAAGTAAGCATTTCTTATGGCCATCATTAAACCATTGTTGTAATGCTGCGCGCTCATAATACTGGCCGTCGGGTGCTTTGATTGGTTCGCGCATAGGTGTCTTATTAATTAAACAATCGTATTTTCGGTCTAGATTTAATTCAATTTTCTCAAGTTCAAAATAGCTAAGCATATAATTAATCTTTTTGCCTAATGCTGTATTATAATTAAAAATTATAGGAAGAGCCTGTGCGGCTTCTTGCTGTTCAGCATGTAGTCGCCGCACTTCGGCAATTCTTTCAGGGTAAGTATAGTTATACCATTTGATAAAAAGAGGGCCAAAAACATATTGCATAAAAGCGCTAAAAGGCACGCCACTAGCTGCTCCTATTCCTCCTCCCAAAGCAGTTAATCCTATATTTCTATAAAGATTATAATGAGGTCCGCTATAAAGATGATATTCTATTAACGGATGGTATACAGCTCCTATACCTATTCCCCATGCGCTGCAATAGAGAGTTAAATTTAGATACATTTGCTGGGTATCAGTTAAGGAATTATAAAACCGCTTGCAAGCTTGTATAACTCTTGTGGCGCTATTAGTGCTTTGCTCGGTTGTATTACGGGTAAATTGCTGGATTTTATGCAGCAGTTCAATAAAATATCCTCTATCAATGTTAGTTGGGTTGTCGCTATGTTCAGCATTACCTACAAATTCAGAGTGGTGAGTAGGTTGAAATTGTGGCATAAGTTGCTCCTTTAATAAACTATCTTTGTTGAGAAGATGATGCTTCAGTGTTAACTAAGCTTGAAATCCAATTGCGTTTTTTTGCTTCATTTACAAAAGAAACACGATCTTGCTCAGGTAACTTAGGTATTAATTTTTCCAAAACAGCTTTTCTAACCTGCGAGTTATAATCTGCTAATTTTGACATTCTCTCTTCATTGGTTTTAGTTAAAAGCTTGGTTGCTCTAGTACTCATTTTTTCTACCCAGCTGGGAGTAATAGCCGCTGAAGCAGAACCTTGCTCGGCAAACGAGGGGGAAGCTTCCGGGGATTGAGGTAAAATCTGATTTATTTTATTCTCAAGCTCATTAATTTTTATTTTTTTATCATTTAGCTGAGAGTCTAAATTGGCAATCATAGTTGCTTGACTGGCAAGCGTATTTTCCTTGCTAATTAGCTGTAAATTGATCTCTCTAATTGTAGCTTGGTATTCGTTAAGTTGAGCGTTAGAAGAAATAATTCGTGCTTCTGTTAAGTTGAGGCTATTTCTAAGTCTCTGATGCTCTGCTACATCTGTATTCATATTCCGCATTCTTATTACAATATCGTCAAATTGGTCTCTGGTTGTCTGATAGGCCGCAACCTCATTTTGATACCACCAATCTGACATTTTATCTTCTGATAATTTTGCAGCGCCATAGCCCGCTAGGCCAGCCGCACCAACTCCTAATAGAGCGATCCCGCCGGTAGCCACGGTGGTGGCGGCTATACCGCCAGCTGCTGCCACCTTAGCCACTATCGAATACGAGGCTATTTGAGCGACGGCCGTAGTTTGGGCAATAGCTGCGCCTGCACCTGCAGCTCCTGCTGCAGCTCCTGCTATGCTGCATCCTGGTTCAAAATTTTTATTAAAATTAATTTTTTTCTTTGCTAAATCCGCTCGCTGATTGGTTAAAATATCTGCTTTTCCTTCATGTTCGTTTCCTAAAATAAATTTTGGATCCTGTTGTTGTCGCTCTCTCTGTTGCTGTAGCGTTGTTAAGTGTCTTTGCTCGGCTGCTAGGTCTGTTGTAGTATTATGTAAACTTCTTTGTAATACTCTAATATCTATAGCGGCGTTTTGGTGCCGTACCTCTAGTACATTGCGTTGTGTCTCTAACTCTTGGCGCTGTGTATCTAGTTGTGCATGCTCAGATTTTAAGTTATCCAATTGTGGATTTGGTATCATCATGGTATCCTCCCTCAAAAATAATGATGTGATTTATAATTAAACTGATAACCTTAATTATGAGTTAATACAGTTCAGTTATTTAACTAAAAGTTACAATACAACTAAAATTTGAGTATAGGAGAAAAAATTTCTTTTTTAACTTAACGCATGAAAAGGTTGGTGCGTATATAGCTCAGTTATTAGGCAATATTTACAATGTAGATGCTAGAGATCTTTACAGTTTAGCGAAGTTATTGAAACAAAATACAAAGTGGCTTTTTTAGCTTTTAACTGCATATAGCACCCGGATGATTATTGCAGTTTAGGATCATAAGTAGCTTCTACATTCTTCTATGATTTACCATAAGAATTGCCTTGCTTAATTAAAAAAGCTCTTAGGGATGCCAGGCATAAACGGTACTAGTATCAATAGTTGCAATTATACCTTTAAGGTACCAATTACAACTTTTCATCTAGAAGGAGCAAATGCATAAACTCTTCTTCTGTTGGCTCCACCTTGTTTTTCCAGCAGCTTTAAAGGTTTAAATATAAATATAAAAAATAATTTTAATATTTAAAATTTGTTAATTCAATATTCTAATTTATTCGTCTTGCCAATATGTTGTGTATTTTCTATACTGCGCCTAAATATCTAATTTGGTATGTATGTCTATTTTAAATCGAATTAAGCCAGTGCTTATTTCTGGTAAAGAAGTTCTGCCTATTATTGAAGGTGGGAAAGGTATTGGTGTAAGTAATGGTGCAACCTCAGGGGCTTTTGCTGCAAGTGGCGCAACAGGAACATTTTCAGGAGTAAATGCAGACCGTTATGATGACCAAGGTAACCTCAAGCCAACTACATATAAGGGTACAACCCGTAAAGAAAAGCATGAAGAGCTCATACAAATGGGTATTGAAGGTGGTATAACGCAAGCTAAAATTGCTTACGAAGCTTCAAATGGTAATGGCAGAATCCATGTAAACGTATTATGGGAAATGGGTGGGGCTGAAAGTATTTTAGAAGGAATTTTAGAAGGGACAAAAGGCTTAGTTAATGGTGTTACTTGCGGTGCAGGGATGCCATATCGAGTAGCTGAAATTGCTGAGAAATATAATGTATACTATTACCCAATTGTTTCTTCCATGCGCGCTTTCAGGGCATTGTGGAAAAGATCTTATCATAAATCGTCCAGGCTGCTTGGTGGGGTAGTATATGAAGATCCGTGGCTTGCAGGAGGACATAATGGTCTTTCCAATAGTGAGAATCCTCATGTACCAGAAAACCCTATGCCACGAGTAATAGAAATTAGAAAATTTATGAATGAGGTGGGACTTACAGATACTCCTATTATTATGGCAGGTGGAGTATGGCATCTTAATGAATGGAGTGATTGGTTAGATAATCCAGAAATTGGCAATATTGCCTTCCAATTTGGTACGCGCCCAATTTTAACACAAGAAAGCCCGGTTTCAACTGCCTGGAAGAAAAAGTTATTAACCTTAAAACAAGGTGATATATTCTTAAATCAATTTAGCCCTACAGGCTTTTATTCTTCTGCTGTCAGAAATGATTTTATCGACGAACTAGATGCAAGAGCTAAACGCCAAGTAGCATATGTTAGTAAAGCTAATGAAGAATTTAGTTATGAACTGAAAATTGGTGCACGTGGTAGATCTGTATTTATCAAACCTGAAAATGCAGCAAACGTTAATGAATGGGTTAACCAAGGATTTGATGAAGCGATGCGCACACCAGATGATACTTTGATCTTTGTTACCAAAGACAAAGCACAGCAACTTCTGCATGATCAAATTGATTGCATGGGATGTTTAAGCGCATGTAGATTTAGTAATTGGTGTGATAAAGAAGACCTAAATTATACTACCGGCAAAAAAGCTGACCCAAGAAGTTTTTGTATACAAAAAACCTTGCAAAAGGCAATTCATGGTGAAGATATTGAAAATCAACTGATGTTTTCAGGGCATAACGCTTATAGATTTGCAACTGATCCATTTTATAGCAATGGATTTGTTCCTACTGTAAAACAGTTAGTTGATCGTATCATGACAGGTGAGTAAATGCTTGCATTACTTTCTCCTGCTAAAACTCTTGATTATGAAAGTGGGTGTAATTTAAATTTACAACCCACTTTACCACAATTCTTAGAACGCACCTTACTATTAATTCGCAAGCTTAAAACCCAAAAGTTAGAAAATTTAATAGAGTTGATGGGGATTAGCCATAAGCTTGCCGAGCTAAATTACCAAAGATATCAACAGTTTAGTGAAGATTACCATAGTAATCAATTATTGAGACCAGCATTACTTTGCTTTAAAGGGGATGTATATTTAGATCTTGAAGTGGATAATTATTCTCTACAAGATTTTGAATTTGCAAACCGCCATATAGCCATTCTCTCAGGGTTGTTTGGAATTCTAAAACCGCTTGATTTACTTTATCCTTATCGCTTAGAAATGGGTACGAATACTAAAGAATTAATCGGCCAAAGTTTATATCAATATTGGCAACAACCTATAACTGATTATGTGAATAACAATGCTGGAGATCTATTGATTAATCTGGCTTCACAAGAATATTTTGAAGTGATTAACTCTAAAGAATTAAAAGTAAAATTAATTAATATTAATTTTAAAGAAAACAAAGATGGTGCTTATAAAATTATCGGGATTCATGCAAAACGTGCCAGAGGGGCATTTGCTAATTGGCTAATCCGTAATCGAATCACTAAGCAAAAAGACCTAGAAAGTTTTCATGAAAAGGGGTATAAGTTTAATGAACAACAGTCAGATAACAATAATTTAATATTTACCCGAGGTTAAGGTTTATTATGGCAAAAAATATAAATGATCAAGATTTTGAACAAGAAGTATTAAGTTCCTCTACTCCTGTGTTAGTAGATTTTTGGGCTGAATGGTGTGGCCCATGCCGTCAATTAATTCCTATAATTGATGAAATTAGCAATGAAGTGAGCAACCTAAAAGTAGTTAAAGTTAATATTGATGAAAATCCTAATTCACCTCAAAACTATGGGGTAAGAGGGATACCAACTATGATGGTATTTAAAGATGGCAAACTTATTGATACTAAAGTTGGTGCACTGCCAAAAAGTTCAATTTTAGATTGGCTTAAATCTCATAACATTGCTTAAATATTATTCAATATTTCAAGAAAAATTTGGTTGCCAGATTAAATTCGGCATAGAGTATGAATTTTATTTCATCCCCTGCTCTGCTGAGTTTGATTTGGCAAGTTTCTTTAAAGCTTTTGAAAAAAGCTTTCCGGAATTTATAATTAAACCTGAAAAAGGTAAGTATCAATTTGAATTAATTAGTATTCCTTTTTTAAATCCTAACGCGCTAATCATCAAATTTAATCAGTTTAAAGAGAGCCTAAAAGTTGCTGCACAGAAAATACAAGCAACCTATCTTGAGTTAGCGGTGCCTTTTGAACATCAACCAAGCTCAGGGTTGCATGTGAATTTAAGTATTACTGATTTTGAATTTTTTACTCAAAATTTAGAAAATATTATTGGCGGCCTTTATCATAATTTACTTGCCACTTTAATATATTTTGCACCCTTCGAAGAAAATTATTTAAGATTTACCCGCAAAGAAATGGAAAATCCTTCGACCC
Source organism: Rickettsiales endosymbiont of Stachyamoeba lipophora (assembly GCF_003932735.1). Lineage (NCBI taxonomy): Bacteria > Pseudomonadati > Pseudomonadota > Alphaproteobacteria > Rickettsiales > Rickettsiales endosymbiont of Stachyamoeba lipophora. Next base: position 660,208 of record NZ_CP033611.1, read on the forward strand.
TATCATGGGGAAGGAATAATCGGAGTGTTGCCATCAGAATACCAGTAAGCCAAAGAGAGCCAAAATTATTTAGAATTGAGCATCGGGTTGCATCCCCAAATGCCAAGCTTGAGCAGGTATTAGCAGCAATTATTTTTGCGATTATTAATGGCATTGAACGGGCTATAAAACCTCCACAAGCCGTATATGGTATTGCACACTTAGAACAGTATAATCCGATTTTTCTACCAACCTCATTAACCGAAGCTAAATTAATAAATAAAAAGGCGAAAATTAAGCTTTGATTTGCTTAAAACTATTTACATTTTAAGCTAAAGCACTAGAGTTGTAGTTAGTTTTATATCATGCTACGAGGAAAATAATGGCCCTAAACTTAAATATTCCTGAAAATATAATTTTGAAGCCCACTATCACTGTGTTTGGTGTAGGAGGTGCTGGCTGCAATGCGGTTAACAATATGATTGAATCTAAATTAGATGGTGCAAATTTTATTGTAGCAAATACTGATGCACAGGCGCTTGAACATGCCAAAGTTGCTACAAAATTACAATTAGGTGAGCACATTACTAGAGGTTTAGGTGCTGGGGCTTCCCCTGAAATAGGTGCCGCAGCTGCGGAAGAATCTGCCATTCAGATTGAAAGCCTGCTGGAAGGATCGAATATGGTATTTATTACCGCAGGAATGGGCGGAGGTACCGGTACTGGAGCCGCACCAGTAGTAGCCAAAATAGCTAAAGCCAAAGGGATTTTAACCGTAGGCGTGGTTACCAAACCTTTCCATTTTGAAGGTGCTCATCGGATGCGTTTAGCCGAAATGGGTTTAAAAGAATTAGAAAAGCATGTTGATACTTTAATTGTCATTCCAAACCAAAATTTGTTTAGGGTGGCAAATGAGCGCACTACCTTTGCTGATGCCTTTAAAATAGCTGATGATGTGTTACATGCAGGAGTTAGAGGTGTTACAGATTTAATTACTATGCCAGGATTAATTAATTTAGATTTTGCAGATATCGTCACCATTATGAGCAAAATGGGTAAAGCAATGATGGGCACTGGAGAGGCAAAAGGCGACAATAGAGCCATTGTCGCAGCTGAAGCAGCCATCGCAAATCCATTGCTTGATCATAGCTCAATGAAAGGCGCAGCAGGTGTATTAATTAACATCAGTGGCGGCTATGATATGACCTTATTTGAAGTGGATGAGGCTGCTAATAGAATACGAGAAGAAGTAGAAGGCGATGCTAATATCATTTTTGGTTCTGCTTTTAATCCAGCTCTTGAAGGAGTAATACGAATTACCGTGGTAGCTACAGGTATTGATCAATCGGCAAATAAAGTTGCATTAAATACTGCTGCAGTAGCTAATGATGATAACACCAGTGTACAAGAGCCTGAACAAGAATATGAGCAAAAAGAGCTAAAGCAAGAGCATATTCAGATTATTGAAGAGCAAGTAGAAATTGAAGAATTTAACCAAGAAGATGATGAATTGGCAAAACTAGAGGCACAGCTAATCAGCCAACATAATTTAGATGATATTCCGCATCCTGCAAAGATGAGTAATAGGCAGGAAATATCAACCGCCAATAGTAATTTAACTGCAAATGGTCTTAAAATAGAACCTAAAACTACTGCTCGTATTGAGGAAAGAAACCAGAAAAGTGGCGGATTATTTAGCAGATTTGCTAACTCTTTAGGCTTTGGAGCTACCCAGGAGATTAAAAGAGAAAAAATTAAAATCCAATCAGCTGAGTTTGAAGAAACGCCCGAAGATATAGAAATACCAGCATTTTTAAGAAGAAAAACAAAATAAAATTCAATGAAACTTAAAACTACGCTTTTTACTTATATAGCTCGCCAATATCTGGCGAGCTTAATGCTTGTGACTAGCATTGTTGCTTCGGTCATCTCGCTTGTTGATAGTTTAGAATTGGTTAGACGTTCTTATGGAAAAATTTTACATCTAGAGAAAATTTTATACATTGTGTCTCTCCGGTTACCCTATACTTTACAAGAAATCCTGCCATTTATTTGCTTGATAGCTGCAACTGTTTGCTATGCTAGATTATCGAGAAATAATGAATTGATTATTATGAGATCGGTAGGCTTATCAGGATGGCAATTTATGATGCCTACGCTTGTTACTAGCATTATATTGGGAACAATTTATGTATTGCTACTTACGCCTCTCACTTCTAAAATGTTTTATCAATCAGAGTTAATTGAAGATAGAATTATTCGTGGGCAATTACCTCAAGTTTCTGCATTGATGTCAGGAATTTGGCTTAAAGATGAGCTGGATAACAAAATTAGTGTTATAAATGCTAAAAGCATTAACCCTAATTCAGATGAATTAAAAGATATCAGTATCATTATTTGTAGTAAAGATTTTCAGTTCATTAAAAGAATAGATGCAGAAAGTGCTATTATAGAAAATGGTTACTGGAGATTACCCTCAGCGAAAGTGACTACTGTTAATAAAATTAATGCTCAGCAATATAATATTAGAATGAGATCTAGCTTAACTATTGAAAAATTACAAGAAAGTTTTAATAAACCTAGCAACCTATCATTCTGGCAACTACCAAAATTTATTAGTAATATGAAGCAAGCTGGACTACCAGCAATTAGGCATTATCAATATTTTTTATCACTTTGTTTGCTGCCGTTACTGCTTGCTGCCATGTCAGTACTTGCCGTAGGATTTGCTACTAAAATTAGCAAAAGATTACAAAATAATATGGAAATTTTTTGGGGCATTTTAATTAGTTTTGTAATTTACTTTATTAATCAAATTATAGGAGCATTAGGGCTTTCAGGAACTATACCTTTATTTTTATCGGTAGTATTTCCAGTGGTAATAGCTTTTAGTGTGGCTGCTTTACTTATAGTATATCAGGAAGATGCATGAATAGATTTGTAAAATATTTGCTTAAAACTTTGCTATTATGTACGGTTTTTAATAAGTCAATTATGGCTCTGCCAGATGACAAGATTACCATTAATGCAGATAAGATTGAGCATGATAGCCAATCAGATATAACTACTGCTACAGGCAGAGTGGAAATAGCATATGAAGGACGTATCTTAATTGCCGATAAGGTGATTTACTATAAAAATAGCGATTCAGCCTATGCTATTGGCAATGTAACTTTGTTAGATGAAAAGGGTAATATAGCTTTTGCTAATAAAGTAATTTTAACAGATAAATTAACCAAAGGATTAGTTAAAGCCATTGAAATCAGGTTGGCTAATAATGGTTATTTAAGAGCTAAATCTGCGATTAAAACTAATGCTGAGGATACTATATTTTATGACGGCAAATACACTGCCTGTAAGTGTAATGGCTTTGGGCCAATGTGGCAGATTAATTCTAAAAAATCATTAGTGCTTAATAAAGGTGAAACATTAAAGCACTATAATGCATGGTTTGAAATATATCATGCCCCAATATTCTATATACCTTATATTAGCCATCATGGACCTAAGGCTCAACGTAGAAGTGGGTTTTTAGTACCAAAATATGCGCATGGTACTCAATTGGGATGGTCCGTTAAAGTTCCTTATTATTTTAATATAGCTCCTAATAAAGATTTAATTACTAGTATTCAGTATTTTTCAATGGAAGAGCCAGTTTTATTTAATCACGGCAGATGGCTCACCCCTCTAGGTAAAATTGAATTAAGACAGTCAATCACGAATCCTAAAAAAGACCCGGAATTCCCTAAAAAGCGCTTTAAAGGGCATGTTAATTTAATAGGCGATTTAAAATTTGAAAATGATTGGAACGCTTTTTTTGCATTTTACAAAGCTCATGATAAAACTTATTTGAAAAAATATTATATTGATAATAGTGCTTCTTATTTAACTACACAGTTTTCTTTAGATAAGCTTGATAGATTTAATCGATATCAAGTGCATAGTTTTAAATATCAGGATTTAGCAGAATTTCGTAGAGATTATCCGGCTGTATTACCTTTTGTTGATTTACAGCAACGTCATGAAATAAATGACAGACATTATTTAACTAATAATTTTAATGCTTTAAATTTAATGAGAAAAGACGGAGTAGACGTAGTAAGATTTGTTAACGATGTACAACTTCATTCTCCTTATAAGCTAGATTCCGGTTTGCTAGTAAAGTTTACTAATTCATTTAGGGTAGATTTTTATCATGTTAACCGAATGAATAAGCCTTATTCAACTACCAACGAAAAAATCAATGCCACCTTAGGAAGAGTAGTACCGCAAACTGCTGTTGATCTTTCCTATCCATTATCTAATGATAAAATGGTAATTACCCCACTTTTAAATTTAGTTTATAGCCCTTATGGCAATAATGATTTACGTATTGCTAATGAGGATAGTAGCAATATTGAGCTTAATGATAGTAATCTTTTAAAACATAATCATTACCCAGGATTTGATAGAGTAGAAGGTGGTTTTAGAGCTATTTATGGAATTAATACTGATTTTAGAATAAATAATTATTATACCGGTGTAATGATAGGGCAGCTTTATCGCAAACGGGACAGAAGGTTATCTGCAGTATCCGGATTAAGTCGCAATAGTTCAGATTATGTAGGCAGAATTTATTTTAAGCCGCATGATAATATTGATATGTTCTATCGTTTTAGGTTGGATCAGCATAATTTTCAATGGCATCGTAATGAACTAGAGTTAATATCAGACTTAAATCCTGTACATATGACAGTAAGATATAATGCGCTTGATCAAAAAGAAGAGATAGCACTGAGAAAACAAAAATCGGTTTCTCTAGAAGGTGCGTATGATCTAACAAAATCCTTGGCAATTACCGGAGAAGCTCATAAGATTTTAACTAAAAGAACTATTAGCCAAAATCGTGGGCTGGTAAGAGCAGGAGGAGGGTTTAATTTCAACGGTGATTGTATCATCTCAAGTTTTAATATAGCAAGAGACTTTACTAGAGACCGTGATAAGAAGCCTGAAACCTTATTAATGTTTAAGCTACAATTTAAAACTATAAATGATTAAAAGTTATGATTAAATATGCGCTATTGCTAATTGCTTTATTGCTAAATTCTTTTGCCTTTGCATTAGAAAGTAACATTGCTGCAAATGTTGGTTCAATCGTTATTACTAATAACGATGTCAATGAACGGGTTAAACTTTTAACCAATCTAGTTAAAGAAAGTAAATATAAAAGCTTAGAACTAAAAAATGAGGCATTAGAACAATTAATTAGCGAGCAAGCTTATAACCAAATTGCTGTTAAATACAAAATTACTTTATCCCCTATTGAAAAGGAAAATGCCATTAAAGTAATTGGCCAAAAATTTAATAGCAAAAATTTAACCGAGCTTGCGAATAAATATCACTTATCTTCAAAGCATTTAGAAGATCATTTATTATCGCAAACCTTATGGCAAAAAGTTATTTTATATGAAATCTCTCCTGACGTTAAAGTGAGCAATTCAGAAATTGAAAAAGCCCTTAATAACCCGGTGTTTATGCAGGTTACTTTTGTAAATTTGGATGCCAGCAACCTTAACGATAAACAAATTGCAGCATTAAAAAATGATAATAAAACCTGTGCAGATTTTATAAGTCTTGCCAAGCAATATAAGGCCAGTTTTGATGAATATAAAGATATGCCGCTTACGGACTTAAGGGGAGAGTTTGCTCATAAGCTAGCAGAATTAAATGCTAGAGAGGTGGCAGAAGTAACTTTAGGTTCGGATAGGCAGCTACTGGCATTATGTGATAAAAGTATTAAGTTAAACGAAGCGCAGAAAAAGCAAGTTGCCAATCAGTTGAGAGAATCAAAAGCTGCTCTTAAAGCCCAGCAACTACTTGATAAAGCTAAAAGGGAATTGTACATTAAAATTTATCGTTAATAATTAATATTAATTATTAAAAAGTTTTAAAAGACAAACTATATATTAGCACTTTACTGTAAATAATAAATCTGCTGCTGTTTACTAATAAAGGCTTCCTTTTTTGGTTAAAGCATCTTCTTTTACATTTAAATCTATGTAGATCATATATATGAATTTCTTATATCGTCGCTTAATACTTAATATGTTTTGAGAAAAAAATTAAGGGTCGATAATGTTTAAAAATTATCGATATAATAGATAATAACATAACAAAATATACTCATCTCCTTTATTTAAAGGCTTTTTAGCTATTGCTATACGTATATAATAAATATATTTTTCATCAGCTATTGTAAAAAAGCCAAGTTGCTCCTAAATGCTCGCCTGTTGTTGAACGCTCCTGTGCTGTACAAAAGAGGCTGCTGTATCAATACCTATTCCATGTTCTTGTAATTTTGTTTTGAGAGCGATTATTATTTCTTTTTGCATTTGTTCATCAATACTCATAGCATAAGGTTCAGGTAATTCTAAATGATGGGTTAATATGCATTTTGCATTTCCTTGATTATACCACCATTGTAATGCTTCACGTTCATAATAATGGCCTGCAGGATCCTTGATTGGTTCACGCATTATATCTTTATTAATTAAACAATCATACTTAGGGCATAGCTTTTTCTCAATATTATGTTCTTCAAGCTGTTTTAGCAAAGCGTCAATTTCTTTACCTAAATCTGAACTTAAGTAGGAGTATACAATGATGAATCACTTACATGTTCATAATATGCTGTTCTTAATGATGCCAAACTAGCTGCATAATATCTTTGTTGAGCTTGGATTAAATCTCTTCCTGCTTGCTCTACACCTGCCCCTATATTAGAGCCAAATTTTCTATCCAGATAAATGGAAGCCTCTAGCATACCATATAAACCCAGGCCGCTTAGAATGCATAATAATATTCCTATTCCGCTATAATAAAGTAATTTATGTAGCCTTAAGGCATTATTATTTAATGCAGCTCCTGCTAAATATACGCCGCTTCCTCCTATCACGCCTGCGGTGGCGCTACTTAAAACCACCTTAAATATTATTTTCTGCTAAAGAGTTAAAGAATTATAAAGTTTGCTTACTAAAGCTATGCCACTATCTAGGCCTAACTTATAAAGTGTACTAATATATTGTTTTAGCATAATAAGCCCTTTATTTAAAAATTCTTTGATCTTTGTAAAAATAATAATAAGATTTAGTGGTAGCATCGTATGTATCTTGCCTTGGGGCATAGATTCTCTGTTGATAAATTATCTTTGTTGAGACGATGCTAGAGCTTGTTGCGAAGGTCCTGCTTCAGCTCTAATTTTTGCCTGCCACCAGTTTCGTTCAGTCACAGCCTGTTGAAATGGTATACGATCTTGTTCAGATAGCTGGTTTATTATTTTATCAATAATTTCAGTTCTAAATTGCTGCTCATCATCTAATTTAGCAAGTTTATTGATTCTTTCCTCATTATTGTTTTTATTTAGAATTTTTTTGGTTTTCTTATCAACCATTTTTGTCCAAAAACTATTATCAGATGTGCTAGAAATATCGCGATTTAAGTTTAGTTGGCAAAGAGCTTCTGCTGTTTTAGCTCTAAGAACTTGCAGTTCTCTATTTTTTGTGCCTAGCCTTTCCTCTGCCTGATTAAGATTTAGCTGTGATTGATTAGCAGCTTGCTGGACTATCTTGATTCGTGGAATTAATATACTAAGATTAAATTTCAATTGATTATATTCAGCTTGGGTTCTGCCTAAACTGTTTAATGCTTGCTCTGCAGCATCATATCTTTCTTTTGCTTGATCCATAACGGTTTTTAATTCGCTATATTTTTTAGCAGCAATATCACCTTCAATTACTTTAACTATGCCATAACCTGCTGCTGCGCCTAAAGCTACCCCAGCTACTACAACTATTGCACCTGCTGCTACTGGAGTTGCGACTAAGCCTGTAGTGGCAGCTAGTTTAGTAGCAATAGCAGAACCAGCTATTTGTGCTGGTACAGTAGTTTGAGTTGATATTACTAATCCTGCTACTCCACCAACTATTGCGCCTTTCTTACTCGCCGCTGCTTCTAATTGTTTCTCATAGGCATGTATATTACTGAGATAGTTATCTCTTACTTGTGAGAAGTTATTATATTCTTGTTCTTTATTAATGGTGTTTCTAAAAAGTGCGTTGTTTTCTATATTTTGTTTATTTGTATTTAATGTTGCAAGCAATACCTGCTTTGCTTGAAGTTGCACTGTGAATCCTCCTTTCTCTATTGCTAGCTGTGCAACCTCTAGCTCCAATATACCTAATTGAGCGAGTAGTTTCTGATATGATCCATTTAATGGATTTGGGTTGGGTATTATTGATATTCTCCTTTGTAGGCTTTATTTTATCACGCTTATATATATTAAATTTATATTAATATTAATATAATCCAGTTAAGTTAACTCAAGGTTGATATGCAATCTAAAATTACCAGGAGGGGAAAACTTTATTTTTTTAACGCATTAAGTGAATGAAAAATGTTTTTATTGATTGCAAAGATTTATGCTATCAGTGAACAAATGTTTATAAAGCTCTTCTTGTCAAATTCAGTATGGTTTTTTATAATTTAACTATAGGTTAGATTAATTATTTGTACTGCCAGCAAATCTAGTTAATATTTATAATAAATCTTCCTAAAGTTAATTGCCTCAGCTATTTGAGCTTTATCAATTTCTAAATCCTCAATGCCAGCAAGATCAGCTATGGTACGTGCCACCCGTAATATTCTAGTATAGCTACGCATTGATAGTTTCATTTTTTCTATTGCTTGTTCGAGCAAAATTTTTGCTGGAGCAGAAAGCTGTACCATATTCTCAAGCACATGCCCTTCAAGCTCACTATTACTATTTATTGCTGTATTTTTATAACGTACATGTTGAATAGCTAAAGCATTTGCAACTCTTTTAGCAACATCTTTGCTAGATTCTTCTTTAGTTTCTTTGCGTAATTCATTTAAACTTAATGGCTGCAAGTTCACATGTAGATCAATCCGGTCGAGTAATGGTCCAGAAATTTTAGAAAGATACGTTTCAGCGCATCTTGGTGATTTACTGCACGCACGATCTGGATCATCCAAATAACCACAAGGACAGGGATTCATTGCTGCAATAAGTTGAAATTTAGCTGGATAGCTTACATGCGATTGGGCACGGGAAATAAGAACTTCCCCAGTTTCGATAGGCTGTCTTAAAGAATCTAAAACATTTCTAGAAAATTCAGGTAGTTCATCTAGAAATAAAATGCCGTTATGTGCAAGTGAAATTTCGCCCGGCTTAACTCTTGGTCCGATGCCACCACCTACCATTGCTGCCATAGAGCATGAATGGTGAGGAGCTCTAAAGGGACGTTTATTTGAAAGTTTTCCTTCCTCTAAATTACCAGCAATACTTGCGATCACACTACTTTCCAGAATTTCTTGGGAATGCATCTCAGGCATTATACTTGGCAGCCTTTTAGCCAGCATTGATTTACCTGCGCCAGGTGGACCTGACATAAGCAAATTATGCCTGCCGGAAGCTGCAATTTCTAAAGCTCGCTTGGCTATGTGTTGACCTTTAATTTCTGCCATGTCATAAATTTTAGTAATGGCTTCAGTAATATTTTCAGTAGCCTTTTCTGGTAATGGTATTAATTCTTCGCCTTTAAAATGCTTAATGATATCTAAAAGATTTTTGGCACCAATTATTTTTTCAGAACCTGCCCAGATCGCTTCCTTACCACTTATATAACCACAAACTACTCCTAATAAATTTTCGTTAGCATACATGGCAATTGGCAAAATTCCTGCCACATGGTTTATTCTGCCATCAAGAGAAAGTTCACCAGCAATAATATATTCATCTAAACAATCAACAGGAATAATTCCCATGCCAGCAAGCAAAGCTAATGCTATTGGTAAATCAAAATGGCTGCCTTCTTTAAATTGATCCGCCGGTGTTAAATTAACCGTAATTTTTTTGGCAGGTAACGCAAGCCCCATAGATTGAAGGGAGGCTCTTACTCGTTCTTTAGATTCATTAACAGCTTTATCTGGTAGACCTACAATGACAAAAGAGGGTAATCCTTGAGCAATATGTACCTCAACATTGACTAAAATGGTTTTTAGACCTTTAAAAGTTACAGTTTTGGCGCAGGTAAACATAAAAATAGCTTTAAAGTTTAAATTAACTTTAAAGCTATACAATTAGTAGTGATAAAGATCAATTAATATTGATTATACATTAAACCTAAAGTGGAAGATATCTCCGTCTTTTACTAAGTATTCTTTACCTTCAAGTTTCATTTTTCCTACTTCTTTACAACCCGCTTCACCATTATATTGAATAAAATCAGCGTAACTTATGGTTTCTGCGCGAATAAAACCTTTTTCAAAATCAGTATGAATTTCACCTGCTGCTTGGGGAGCAGTAGCACCATTCTTTACTGTCCAAGCATGAGCTTCTTTAGGACCCACCGTGAAAAAGCTGATTAACCCTAACATTTTATAAGCTGCTCGTATAATCTTATTAAGGCCGGTTTCTTTAAGACCTAAGCTCTCTAAGAATTCTTGTTTTTCCTCAAGGCTTTCTAAAGTAGAAATTTCCGCTTCGATTTTACTAGAAATGATTACCATTTCAGTATTATGCGCTTGCGCAAGCGCTAATACTCTTGCAGTGTAATCATTACCACTCGCTGCTTCTTCCTCTAGCACGTTAGCTACAAATAATATCGGTTTAGCAGTTAAAAGCTGCATTAATTTTACTTGCTTTAGCTCCTCTGGATCAAAGGAGATAGATCGAACAGGCTTACCCTCTTCTAAGATTGGTATAATTTTTTTAGCAAGTTCTAGCTGCATGGCAGCTTCTTTATCTTGACCTCTAATTTTTTTTTCAAAGTTAGGGATTCTTTTTTGTAAACTATCAAGATCAGCGAGGATTAACTCAAGTTCAATTACTTCTGCATCTCTTATAGGGTCTACATTACCGCTTACATGAGTGATATCTTCGTCTTCAAAGCATCTTAATACATGAATAATAGCATCAACCTCACGAATATTACCTAAAAATTGATTGCCTAACCCTTCACCTTTGCTAGCACCTTTCACTAATCCCGCAATATCCACAAATTCTAGCTGGGTAGGAATAATTTTTTTAGAACCTGCTATATGTGTTAATTTTTCTAATCTCTCATCCGGTACAGCCACAATGCCAACATTGGGCTCAATAGTACAAAATGGAAAATTGGCAGCCTCTGCTGCTTGAGTTGCTGTTAAAGCATTAAATAAAGTTGATTTACCAACGTTGGGTAACCCAACAATTCCACATGAAATACCCATAATAACCTTTTAAAATTTAAAAATCTGAAACTCTGCCTTTGCGTTCCCAATCTCCATAACGAGTTGGCTCCGGACCAGACGGACCGCCAATCTCTTCTTTAGAGTCTTTTTGATTAACTTGTTGCTGTTGCGTGTCCTGTTCTTTGAAAGGATTTTTATTACTCATTTATTTTCCTATTATATTCATTTGACAAAAATAGTGAGATTACAGTAACAAGTAAACCATCTGAAACCTCATGGGACAATATAGTTTAAATGACCAAATTCGTACCTAGAATATATTACCCAAATCCAATTTTGCCAACCCAAGAAATGATATTAGTAGATGAATTGTTTCATTATCTTGCGAGCGTATTAAAAGCTAAAGTGGGTACTAGTCTTAAAATATTTAATGCTGATGATGGTGAATTTGAAGCGGTAGTCGTTGCTAAAGAAAATAAAAAAATTATAATTCGTGTAAGCAATAAAATTGCTAAAGTAATGCGCTCTACTCCTAGCATTAGGCTATGCTTTAGTCCTATTAAGCCGCATAGAATGCATGATTTAATCGAAAAAGGTACCGAGCTTGGGATAACCGAATTCCAACCCATTATTATGCAGCATAGTATAGTAAGAGAATTTAATGTAAGTAAATATAATAAAGTGGCTATTGAAGCTACTGAGCAATCTGAAAGATTTACAGTGCCTATATTTAAACCTCAACTTTCTTTTGAAGATTTTATAGAGATTTATCAAGAAGAGCAAATTTTATGGGCTAATGAGAATGAAGAAAATGTACAAAATATTTTCCCCAAAGCTAGCTTTAGGTGTTATAATATGTTGATTGGTCCTGAAGGAGGCTTTAGTGGCCAAGAAAAAGAAATTTTAACAAGACTGCCTAATGTACAAAGCGTAAGTTTAGGTAAGTTTATATTAAGAGCTGAAACAGCAGCTTTTAGTTTAATATCATGGATAAATTTTATAAATTTAGATGACACACCAGCAAATCAATAACATATTAAAATACGAACAAGAAATTGATAGTTGGTTTAGTAGCCAACTTATCAATAAGAGTGGTAAAATATTTTATGCATCAGTTGATATCCGCAATTCTGGAAGTAAAATTGCACCTATTGATGTAAATGTGTTTCCTGCTGGATTTAATAATTTAGATGAGCGCGAAATGACAGTTGCAAAGTCTGCAGCAACTAAATTTATTAAGGAGTATTATCCTCAAACCACACGAATCTTACTTATTACTGAAGATCATAGCCGTAATTTATTTTATTTCGATAATATATATGCTTTATGCCAAATTTTAGCAGAATTTGAAGTTACTTTATCCAATTTTGATATTCAAGCCCCTCAAGAATTTAAAAGTAATAATGGTAATTTATTATCCTATGTTCCTTTAAAAATAGTAGATAATTATTTGGTAGATAATAAAAATCATCCTTTTGATTTAATCATATTAAATAATGATTTAAGCAAGGGGATTAGAGATATTTTTACTAAAATATCCAATCCTATTATTCCGCATTATCTTTTGGGTTGGTATAATCGTAAGAAATCTGATTATTTTGATTGTTATAACAAAGTAGCCACCCAGTTTTGTAACCAGTTTAGCCTTAATCCTGCATATCTAACTACTTTGCATGAAACTTGTAGTGAAATAGATTTCAAAAACCAACAAAACTTTCAATGTATAGCAAATAAGATAGGAAGCTTGCTCGCTAAACTTAGAACTCAGTATATTGAATTGGGAATTGACCATGAACCATATTTATTTGTGAAGGCTGACCGTGGTACCTATGGAATGGGTATAATGACCGTAAAGCAAAAACAAGATATGGAAATGATTAATAAAGATATGCGCAAAAAAATGCAAACTATTAAAGAAGGCGTTTCTAATACCGATCTTATTTTACAAGAAGGCATACCAACTATTGACCAACTCGATCAAAATCCTTGCGAGCCGATGAGATACTTAATAGATCATCAGGTGGTCGGCGAATTTACCCGAGTGAATATTGCTCGTGATGCTTATAGCAATTTAAATTCTAAAGGAATGTATTTTGCTAAAAATAATTTCAATGAAACTTCTAATAAAATATATAAAATAATTGCACGTCTTGCCTCTGTTGCACTAGAACTAGAATTGCAATCTAAGCTTTAAACTCAGTCAGGTATTTTTTTAATATTATAGGAACTTGTAGTTCGTTACATTCGCTAATAACTTGCACTAGTTGTTTTAAAAACTCTTCATTAATAATATTATGGCAATTAAATTTGCTAAACATTAAATCCTGATGCTTTGTATCAATTTGCTCTTCGTGAGAATATACTAGCTCTTCGAATAGCTTCTCTCCTGGTCTAAGCCCTGTATAAGTTATTTTGATATCTTTTTCGGGTTTTAAACCGGTTAATCTAATCATACGGCTAGCTAAATCATAAATTTTAACTGCATTTCCCATATTTAATATAAAAATACCGTTGCTATATTCTTTTTCAGCAATACCAAGGCTTACAGCATTTAATACTAAAGTAACCGCTTCTTTAATAGTCATAAAGAAACGGGTTATCTCAGGATGAGTAATAGTAATAGGACCACCTTCTTGAATTTGTTTAGCAAACAGAGGAATAACAGATCCAGATGATCCAAGCACATTGCCAAACCTAACAGTAATAAATTTTGTTGCAGTTCCTAAGTTATTACAATAATTCATGTAATATTCAGCCATTCTTTTAGTAGCGCCCATCACGTTGCTTGGATTGACCGCTTTATCAGTTGAGATTAAAATTATAGCTTCTAAGTTATGTTTTAAACTCAGATCGCAAATGTTTTTAGTGCCTAAAAAGTTAGTAGTTAATGCTTCTATAGTATTAAGTTCAGCTATCGGTACATGTTTAAGAGCAGCTGCATGAAATATAATGTTTGGTTTGTACTTTGATATATGAGCATCTATTAAGCCTAATGATCGGACATCGCCTATTTTATATACAATTAGGTTACCATAGCTTTTAAACTCTTCGTTAGTTGCATAAAGATTATATTCAGATGAATCAATAATAATAATTTTTGCCGGGTTATAGCTAATAATTTGCCTTAAAATTTCACCGCCAATTGTACCGCCCCCGCCTGTAATCATAATTACTTTATTTGATAAAGTCTCTTGAATTTCTTGGGTTGCTGCTATTACCTGCGGTCGTCCTAATAAATCTTCGAGAACAATAGGATTTACTTTTTGCTCTCCATCATTGGTATTGTCAATTTCGTTGACACTAGGAATCTTAGCAATAGTCAGACCGAGCTTACCTGCGTATTCTAAATAATAATTTAATTCATTAATAGGAAAATTTTGGCTAATGACTATTTTTTGAGGGAGTTCACCATTTAATTTAAGTTTTGGTAATAATACTGGAAGCTCTTCGATTTTTCCAATAATAGGTACATTATGGATAAATCTACCTTTCCTTGAATCTTTATCATCAATAATGCCAATTACTATATATTCACTTTTTTTATTACGATTAGTACTACGAATAAAATTTTCACTTTGAGGAGTGACACCCATCACTAATACTTGAATTTTTTTACGATAATCTCCGATAATACCAAGTTGTACCTGATATTCTCGTATAATACGCCAGGCTACCCTAGGGCTAATCAGCAAAGTGTTCAGCAATATATAGTGAATTAGCAGTACTGAGCGGGGGATATTTTCAAGCCTTAAAAAGATAAAGAGCCCTATCCATAAAATCAAACAATAATAATTTGTATATTTTAATACTTTAATTGCATCAGGCAGTGAGAAGTAACGTAAAATTACTCTATGGATAGTAAATATATATTGAAAAATTATGCTTAAGATACTTCCTAGCATTATTGAAGCTATTATCTCTTCTCCGGCAAATAAAATATCGTCGCCAAGCCTTATAAAAACTGCTAAGGAAAAAGATAAAATTGTTATAAAAAAATCATGAGAGAAAATAACTATATTTTTCAAGTTAAGTTTCATCTAAGTTATTTTCCTGGCTTTGGACTAAAATATTCTTCGAGTTTATTTGGTTTATCTTTAAATAATACGGCTTCAGGCAGCTGATCTTTTTTACGATTTATATTTGGCCATTTTTCAGAATATTCCTTATTGAGTTCAAGCCAATCAAGTAAATCTTCAGATTCAGGGCTGATCGCTTCGACTGGACATTCCGGTTCACATACCCCACAATCAATACATTCATCAGGATTGATAACCAACATATTTTCTCCTTCATAAAAGCAATCAACAGGGCAAACTTCAACACAATCTGTATATTTACATTTAATGCAGTTATCGGTAACTACATAAGCCATTTAATGCTCCTTTGCTATGTTATATAAGTGAGTTCGTTTAAGTTTTTTGGATAAAATTTTATATTCCATTGAAGCAAAAGTTAACAACACAACTAAACTTATGCAAGCTGCAAAGATTAATAATAATGGAGGTAGCATTGAAGAATCAATAGCCACACCCCCTTTTCTTAAAATACTTGCGGGTTGATGCAAGCTATTCCACACTTCTACAGAAAATTTAATAATAGGTACATTAATCGCGCCTATTATGCTAATTACCGCAAAAATTTTATGATGTTTTATAGATTTATGGTTATTACTGAGCACTATCATTAAACATAAATATAGAATAAATAAAATTAACATAGAGGTAAGGCGGGCATCCCATACCCAAAATGTCCCCCAGGTAGGTTTTCCCCATATACTTCCTGTTAACAAAGTAATAAAAGAAAAAATGGTTCCTATGGGCACTAAGCTCTCTGCTATTAAAATATTTAAATTGTTTTGCCAAATTAAATAATTAATACCCAATACGCCAATAACAAAATAGAGATTTAAAGCTACCCATGCCGCAGGTACATGAATATACATTATTCTTACTAGATCACCTTGCTGATAATCAGCTGGAGAGGTAATTAGTGCATAATAAAGGCCAAATATAAATAAGGTTAAAGATAATAAACCGCAGATCGGTAGAATAATTTTATTATAATTACAAAATAAGCTAGGCTTAAAATTTTTTATGAACATAGTTTTATAAATGAGATGATACTACCATAGTATGAATCAATTCCTTTAGTAAATCTTCTATGGCTAAACCAATGTAGATTACTAAAAGTATCTTCACTTAAATCTATAATGTTAGTGATGTTATTTTTTAGCAAGCTATCTTTTACAAAAGAAGTTAGATCAAAATGATATTGCGCGGAAAGCTTAGCAAAATATTTAACATAAGTTTTATCGTCCTCTAAAAAGTTTTTCATAAACTCCTCGCCAACTTCGTAGCTTTGTTGATAAATGTGTGGCCCAATAATGGCAATGGTGCCTTCTTTATCTTCAGTAAAATATTGTAAAGTGTTAGTAATGATATTAGTTTTAGCTCCTTTCCAGCCGGCATGAATGGCAGCAATTTTTTTTAATTTGGAGGAGTATAATAGAATCGGCATACAATCGGCAGTTTGGATTGCCAGATAAAACTCTTCTTTGCCTGTTACATGTGCATCGGCCTGAATAAGCTGCTGTGGCCTGGTTAATTCAACTGCTATATTAGAATGAACTTGTTGTAAAAAGTTTATATGCTCTAAGTCAGAATTAAGAATATTGGCTAAAAACAAACGATTTTTAAAATGATCGTTATGTTCAGGATCATTTAATTTAGGAACGTAACGATAGGTATCTGAAGAGGGTAGTAAATATTTGGTTGTAAAACCATAAACTATATTTGGAATAAATTTAGGGTTTAAAATCAATCCCTTAGTCATTCTTAACCTTAAATTTTAGGTGGCGGAGAGAAAGGGATTCGAACCCTTGACACACTTTCGCATGAACACGCTTTCCAGGCGGGCGCCTTAAACCACTCGGCCACCTCTCCTAATTTAGCTTAAGCTGTAGCTTCGGTAGCTTGTGCTTTTAAAATAGCTTTTTTAATTTTCTGTGCAGCAGCGGTTAATTTGCTGTTTGCAGTATGCAGTAAAAAATTATCAAATCCACCTTTAGCATCGATAGTTCTTATAGTGCTAACACAAAGATCAAATCTAAATTCTTGCTTTAAAACATCACTAATTAAGCGGAAAGCTTTGATGTTTGGCAAAAACCTGGTTCTAGTTTTACGATTAGAATGTGAAACTAAGTTACCAGTTAACACATCTTTACCAGTTAAATCACAACGTCTGGCCATGAAAATCACCTTTTTTAGAAAAATACTTGTTTATCAAGCTAAATCTTTTATACTTAAAAACTGGTAAAGTCAAGTTTAGATCATATAAAAAGCTTTTTAAAGATTTATCTAAGTTAAGCATTAAAATTATATTCAAGACCCTCGACAAACCTACGTTTAATCAGGCCTTGTAGAATCCTGCCTTTACACCAGATCCATTTATTAAGTTCACCTTTAACTAAATGATGCTCATAATTATTAATTTTTTGTCGTAAAGTTGATCGCTGTAAAGCAGCCGTACCTAAATTAAAGGTAAATGATAATATAGCTGTAAATTGATGGTTATTTAAGGGAGAGTGAATATGACGTATAATTGCTTGGCGAGCAAAAAGCAAATCTTGCTCCAGCAGTTCACAAGCCTGATTTTCATTGATTTCAGAAAATCCTTCATGCGGTTTAATTACATGTCCATAGCCTATGGTATCTAAACCAGCAGGACATTTATAAGGATTGCTTGAGAATCCTTCAAATTGCTTAATAAAATTAATTTGATGTTCAGTGATTGAGTACATAAACTTATTTCTTATTGAGCTTGCTCATGGCCCTTTGGCCAAAGTAGAAACTGATTATCCCGGTAAAAATCGCTTGGTCCTCAACATTCCAAAGAATTTCAATAATTTCTGGATCTACTGAATTAATACCAAGCTTTAATGTCTGCCAATATTTGATAAAGCAATAAAGCCCAAAAAAAGCATAGGCAAGCACCGGACGCACCAGCCCGTTAAGAGCATCAATCCATTTTATTTTAGTATAATAAGTTTTATAAATTTCTTTAAGCTCTAGCGTTTGATCTATAAGTTTTATTTCTTCAATTCTTTGGCTTAAACCAAGTTTTTGTAATTTAATCTGGCGATCAAAAATTTCCAGTTCTTGTTTCTTATCTGATAAATCTTTAAAATGCCCGATCAGATGTGGTAGCAATGAACTAAAAAACCCAGTAAATGCCGCAAGTATAGTTACCATAAAGTTTTCTCCTCTAACCATGCATTATGTTGGTAGGTGAATTGTTGGTTCCCTATAAAAACCTTCATTCCTTGGTAAGATTTTAAAGTGTGATAGTTTTCAATGAATATTATAACTTGGTTATAATTCAGGTGATCTGGATTATTAATGATTATTGCTTCACCTAAATTTAAATTATCCGGAATATCTGGAAAAAAACCGGAGATTTGAGGATTAAAAGCAAAATCTATCAGTATTAAATTATAATTAAGGTCATATTCCTTATTGGCTTGATTGGGATGTAATACCCTTAAGCCTAAATTGGGCGTAGTATATTGTTGCATAAAATCCTTTTATGTAATGTTGAGGGTTGTAGGCTTGCTATAGCCTAAGTTTTCATGAAATGCGCTGATAATAATTTTAGAAATTGAGCTGATGGGGGTGACTAATGGTAATTCTAAATTATTAGTATTAATCAGTTGCTGAAAAATTTGATAGTCATCCATATTAGTAATAGTAATTAAAAATTTTAACTCTTCTAAATCAGCAGATTTGTAATCCTGAATCTCATTAGAATAGTGCTTAATAGCTTGCCATGTTAATCTTAACTTATTTTGTTGCTCTATGGCTGTAATATTAATCACTTGTAGAGGGTTATTAATATTAAAATCAACCGTGTAATTAGTAGCAATAGCTAAATTTTGTCCTGTATGGGCGAGCTTTAAATCATTGTCGCTTAACTCTAAATTTTTAAGCTGTAGTAGATTCACTTTGCTATCTAACAACACAAAGTTATTACCTACCTCATGAGCAAGCTTAGTAGCTAAATTTAAGTTACGTTTTAGCTTGCTAATTATATATTCATGCTCTGCAACTAATTCTACCTCTTTAAAGGCAATTAGCTCACCATTAATGAAAGCGGTTTGCCAATTATCAGTTTGTGCAAGTTCGCCACTATTTAAAATGACTTTAAGGTAAGTAGTATTATCAATTACATATGGGCTCCACTCCGGAAGGGAAGAGGCTATAAAGCCCATGGTTGCCTCATAATGATTTTCAGTTAATAATTCAAAATTATGGTTATAAACTTGTACTGGTTTGAAATTCTCAGTTTGGCTTCTAACTGCTATCAATAAATTAGGTTGATAATTTTCATTAATAACCATACTAATTTCACCAATAGGATTTAAGGTGGCAGCTTCCAGCTCAAGATTGCGTGATGATAGATAATCATTACTATGATTCAGCAAATCAGGGTCATCTTGTAATGCGGTTACCTCTATTTCACCATTGGTTCCAAAACATAGTTTATTAATACGTGCTATATATTCTTGATTGCCATCCTCGATAATAATTAAATCTCCTAAAGCTAGGTCTAAGTAGTTTCTGGGTAAGCTGAAATTAAATTTAGTTTGGGAGATATAAAAACTAGCAAGGATTTGTTCTGCAATATTTTGAGCATGATTTTGACTAGTTACAATCGGTAAATGAATAGTATGTTGATGATGACTGCCATTATTATTACTGGCGCGTGCTATATTAAATTGATAATCAAGTTCTTTATCTACAAAATGGACATTAACTATATTAGGTAGGTTACTACTTTCTTTTCTAAGAATTACCAATGGATATTGCTCTTTAGCAATCATTTCTCCTACTTTTATTCTGTTATTAATATAAGAGGTTTTAGGTAAAAAGCAGATTTTGCCATTTAGATTATATGATTCAAGATTAAAACAAATACATAACCCATCAAGAATTTGCCTTACGGTTGATAACTCACTAATTACCAACCCTTCGACAGTTTGGGTAAGCTTAGACACATCAATTTGTTCCGGAGAAATTTTAACTCTTTTACATAAATCAATAATAACACCAGCCAAGCTTGCTTTGCCAATTTTACCATTTAACCAGTGCCCCTTAGCCCATAAATGTGCATCACGCCATTTAGCTTTCAAATCAGGAAAATATGGATAGGGCCGGGCATCCCAGCACCAAGCAAAACACTGCTCAATCATACTTTGAGTTTTAAAAAACTTTAGGCTGGCGGTAAGCCCAGCACGTTGAGCCTGAAAATCAATATTGCCGTTTGAGCCGGTTGGAATATTCCCATCGATTGAATCAGGATCATAAAATACATTAGGTTTATTAGAGGCAGCATCAATTGAGGGGAAGCCAAATTCGGTAATCCAGATAGGCTTCATTTTAGGGCTCCAGCTGGTTTTTAAGCCATCAGGATTAATATGTTCATTTCGCCAAAAATGTTCCATATTCTTCCAGGCAAATCGCTGCTCAAGCGCTTCTTTGTTGTCTCCATTATAATAGAAATCACTACCTTCTCCGCTATTCCAACCCTTAAAAATCTTATTTTGATCATGCGCATCTAGTGGGTTTTCGGTCAGTGGAAAATAGGCATCGATACCGATCATATCAATATTATGATGTGCCCATAAATCATCGAGATTATACCAACCTTGTTCGGTGTGATGATATTCTGACCAATCAGCAGCATAAGTAATTTTAACTTTATCACCTATAATTGCTCTAACTTGATCAGCCAGTTTTATCAGTTCTGTAACAGCAGGGAACTTATTATCGGTAGTTCTAAGTTTAGTGAGACCAATTAGCTCTGAACCAATTATGAAAGCATCAACCTTATCTTTAACTAGGCGGGCATAATGTAAAATAAATTGATTATATCCATCAGGTTTATTAAAAAAATGTGCTACATCCTCAGCATTACCACTAAGATGACCACGCCATGGTTTACCAATTTTATCCACCATTAAAAATGGATAAAACATAATATTTAAATTGTTTGATTTTAAAAAATCAAAATAATTTAAAATACTTTGATCGCTAGGAGTACCGCCAAATAAAGGGTAACCCTCTTTATCTCTAGAGATTATAGTAGTATTTTTACGCGTGAAGTTGCCAACTTGCCATGTATTTGGCAAACTTAGATTATCTTTATGCTCAATACGAGGGGCAATAAAGCAACCGTTAATATCTAAACAATTTACAAACCATGAACTTACTACCGAAACCCATTGTAAATTCGGGCAATTATTTAATAATTGGTTAGTTGACAAGACACTATCGGCAATTCTTTCTAAATTATTAGAATTGATAGATTGAGCCTTACCTTTAGCAAAATCCTTATTGTTCACTGAAATTTTAGAGCTAGTATATTGAATTTCAGTATCATATACAAATTCTCCACAACCTGGAATGATAGTCATGCCGGTTAGTAATTCTTCAAGCTGAGCTTCACCATGGTTTTTAAGGTCACTAAACTTTTTAATTTCAAAAGTAAAATTAGGTACACGATTGCCAAATCGCGTTAAATCAAAGTTTTCTAAAACTATATAAGCCATCCCTCTATAAGCCGGTGTACGTCCAATGCCACATACAGCCTCAATTAACGGGTCTGGAAGCTGCAAATTATCACCTTTATAGATTCGATAGTCAGTTTGCTTTAAGTCGAGCAACATAGTATCAGCCCAGATGCGTGTAATATCATCTATTGGTCCCAACCCTAATGATATAGCTAAGTTAACAGTATAGGTATATCGTAGTTCTGTTTGACTAATTTTTTTCCCACCTCCTTTGCCCACACGAGTACTATGATTTAATTGATCTTGATGTTCTTGAATTGGAGTAGCCCAAATGACGTTTCCTGCAAAGCGGTTAGTCCCATAAATTATAGGAATTGTTTGCCCATAAGCAGAGGTTTGTACCATTAAATCGTTAAGCTTGCTTGATCCAAAAAATTTTTGTTTGATTTTATTTTGACCAAAAATACGACTATCTGCTAAGCCGCCGATATAGGAGCCAACTGCATATCCTGCAGCCATGCCAAGGGGACCAAAGCTTGCACCCAAGGTGGTACTAAGCGCAGTTCCTAATGCTATTGATGCCATGATTTTTACTTATAGTAATTAGTTGGAAATTTAAAAGTAGCGATTATTTTACTGCTCCAATAAGGATCGAGACCATGTTCTACTACCCGCCTTAGAGGTGCGTAGCTATGAATCATTGTTTTAGAATATACCCCTTGAGCAATCAGAGCAAAATGTTGAGGTTCTTGATCAATTTTGAGTAACACAATGTCACTTACCTCTAAAGTTGATATATCTTTTTCAACTAAGCAGTTTTTGCTGATTTCTAATAATTTATCCTGATTGGGAAGCCTGCGGTAGCCTGTATGGTCAGCGATATTAATTCCAAGCTCATGGGCAACTCCTATAATAAGCCCGATACAATCTACGCCGCCGGGGTCGTTTGCAGATTTCTTGATACGTCCTTGATGTTGAAATTTGGTGCCAAGCCAGGTGCGTGCCTGTAAGATAATAGTGTTTTTATCGTGCATTAAATTCCTCCAGGTTTAAATAATTGATCAAGTCCTGGTAAGTGAGGTTCACCTCGAAAATTAATAGCGTTATAAAATTTATCACAGCAGCTGTTAAAGGTTTTATCACAGCCAGCAATAAGTTTAATTTCTTGGCCTAATTGAGGCTTAAATGGGAGAGAGTAATTAAGAGTAATAATTTTATAATTATGACTTTTAATATTAAATTTTTGCTGTGAATAATCACCATCTTCAAAATAAATTTGGCCATAATTAAAATAATTACGTGGTAAATCCAAAGGTTTGATTGTTAATTTAGATTGAGTAATAACCGAGGTGATTTCTGAACTAAAAGTATATTTAGATTCTTCGATACCGCACGATTTACCACAAAATTTTACCCGACAAGTAGGAGAGTATACCCCTATAATAGTTTGATCAGTACTTGCTTCAAGAGAGTTAATCTCTGCAAAAAATTGATCACCTATCAGCTTAATTTCACCAATATAGCCTTTTTGTAGAGAAATTTTATGTTCATTAGGGTTAAGATAGTCAACAGTAAATATTTCTATTTCGGCTTGATCGTATAGTCCGCTATTGATTTCTTGAGGCTTAATAAAGTGATGGTCAACAATGGTAGAAATATTTAAATTATCGGCTTCAAGGCCTTGGGTTTTGGCAATAGCAGAAATATTACTATTTGGAATGCTATAATAAGCAATATCATTAATAGTTAAATTGTAGGAGTGATTAGTAAAGCCTAGAATTTTATGATTTTTTAGTTTGATCCATATACAAGTAGCAATAGTGGTTACATTTTTTGTAAAAAACTTTTGATTCATAATAGGTTACAATATTTCAATTAGAGAAAGGGTAGGAGCAAGGTAAAGGCCATAATTTTCATAAGTAATAGGCAGATAATCATTATCAAATCTTACCGGGATATCGTAAATCAAATCTGCTGTAATCAAGGTATCTTTAAGAGGTGGGTCTTTTAAAGTAACTATACCGCTTAGATAATCACATTCAAAATTATCTATCTCTTGATAATTTAAATATATTTTAAGGCTGCCTTTAACCGGTTTGGTTATTTTGTAATAATGGTTGCCTAGCAGCATCTTTAGCTGGAATTTTGAGGATATCCCGTTTGCCTTGGCTTGTACCTGGCCAGTTAGTTGATGGCGGAGCGGATCACGAAACCTAAAACCATGCGCTCTACCTTGTACTGTTTCAAAAAAGCTTACTAGCAACCGGGCCTGTTCTCCATTAAAATGGGTGGTGTACAGCTGATATTTCATCCGGGCAGTAGGTAATAAAATATTGCGCTGTTCATTGTGATTATAGCTTGTAAGAATTTCCGTATGAAACTCTGGTCCACCTGAGGAGCCATAAGCAAGCTCAAGCGGAAATAAAATATTCATAAATTGATGCATGAGAAATAATGATAAATGTTAAAGAAAAAATGAAGATGGTTTTAGTATCTTGATAAGAATCGTCTGTCTTTATTATTTTATGGGGAGATTAAGCGCACTTCACTTGGTGGATTGGTAATATATGAGCATTGCCAATTGCTATAGAGCTTGCAAGTTGGCAGATAATACAAGCATTAGAGGAGCTGTAAGGAGAAAACAATATTAAGATGCATTTAGTCTAATTAAATACTTTTCTACATAAATTTTATTATAAGAAGCTTAAGCTAACACCTAGAAAAGTGACGTTAAGCTTAAAAAAGCACCTTCAAAATTTCCTGATGATGATCTATTAGGCTTGCTTGAATTTGCCGCTTGCATAAGTCATTCTAGGAGATACTTTTTAGATAGCATTCCTCATAAATATCTTTAAGTATTTTATGAAACCGGTTCTATTCCCTTCTAAAAAATACTAGGAAGAAATAAGCTTTAAATTATAATAAGTAACCTAAAGCTTATTTTTCTTCACTATCAGTAGGAGAAACTTTTGAGTGATCAGTAGTTGGGTTTTTAATAATCTCAGGTTTTATTTGCATGCCAAGTGAGGCAAGCAGATTAGCAAATTTTTTAAACCAGCTATAATCATTGTCAGAAGCTTTGTCTGCAAAATTTTTGGCAGCAATTAACACTGGTTCCCAAAATTCGTTTTTATTGTTTACATTCTTTGACATGCAAATTAAACCTTAGCTTTTTATCTTGGTATACCTGAGCCATTATTAGCATTTACTACTAAACCTTGGGCATTTTGTAAGCTCTGCCGTTCCAATTGTTGGAGCATCTTTATATTATTTTTAATGTATTCTGGTAATTGAGACATAGATTTAAGTATAGGATCTTGGGGACCTAAATAATTTTTAAGCTCTCCCTTTTTATATTCCAGCACTTCATAACCTTTCACCCCTTTATCATTGCCTGGTGTAAAATTATAAATAGGCATAATAATAGTGCCGGTAAACTCACCATTAACCAATAACTCTTTAAGCTTACCATCTTGCCCTCTTACTTGTTGTACATAATCATTAGGAGAATTTTGATCAGGTGTGCTAGTAATTACAGTATTTTTTATTTGAGGATTATTTTTATCAGGCACTTCTTCAATTTGAGCCTGCACTATACAATTTTGTTCACGCAAAGACTTTGCTATGTCTTCTGATGCTTTATTATCATAAATTATAGAGCTACCATACTTTCTTTGAAGCTCTTTGTATATTACTGAGCTGCTCAGTGCGCCTTCTCTTGGACCGATAGCAGTATCACTGCTCGTTTGTTGCACGGCTGATTGCGGGGTTACAGTCAAGCCTATAGCATCAGTAAATTGTTGTGGAGATTGAGCTGTTGTAGCTACAGGAGTAGCGGTAGCAGCGGCAGCAGGTGATTGTTGTGGAGATTGAGCTGTTGCAACAGGAGTAGCGGTAGCGGCGGCAGCAGGTGATTGCTGCGTGGATTGAGCTGTTGTGGCTGCAGGAGCAGCAACTTTATCTTGCTCTTCCGGCTCTTCTTCATCGCTATCACTCCTAGTATTGGGCTGAAGGTCTACTGTAACAGCATCTTGAGTCAATGGATATTGATAAATATATGTAGGGCTCTCATCAGCTGGCATTTCCTCTTGACCATTACCAAGCCAGCGCGCAAAAAGTTTCATCATATTAAATCCATGCTTAAGTGAGGCTTGGCCTGCTGCTGATCCGCCGTCTGAGGCAGTTGACGATGAATCTGTATTATTTTTGGAGGATTCAGAAGTTGTCATAAGCTGTTCCTTGGTAATTTATTAATATAATATTAATTGTATTATAACACTGAGGTGAAAGATATCAAATTATTTTTAAGAGCCTTGATAAGGAGAAGCCTTTACAACCTTGGAAGCTCCCAAATTGCTACAATTTTTAATATCTTTTTGAATATTTTTTGGTAATTGAGAATGCGCTTTGATATTCATACTGCTTGGACCTAAATAATGTTTTAATATAGGACCTGGTTCATATTCTAAAACTTCATAGCTCAGCACCTGCTTAGTTTGATTATCCACAATAGGCAGACAAATTATTCCTTTAAAGTTGGGGCCTATTTCTAATTCTTTCAAGCTACCATCTTGGTTTCTAACTTCGTTAATATAATTATCATCCCCTTCAAACTTAAAATACCGGATTTTACATTCTATTCCAGGATGTGAGGAATCTTTAAAAATAGTTTCTTTAGTAGGTATTGTTGGTTTAATTTTTTGTGAGTTAATATTATCTTTGATATAGCTGTTTAATAAATCATCATCATTAATAGCACCTTTGCTTGATACTTTAAAGGCGTATGATTTTGATAGAAAGCAATCACCAAAAGCAAATAAAAGTAACGGATACTCAGCTTCTATCTCGCCTAAATCTTGTGCCTCTATATCAGATGCCGGCAGGGAAGCTTGATACTCCTCTTCTTGTTCTGCTATAAAAGGAAAAGGCTCATCTTCTAAAAGATTTTCCTCATCATTACTTTTAACAGAAGACATAGCAGATTTATAACTGGCAGAGGAAGCTTTAGAAATAGAAGCAGGCCTAGAGCTAATAGAATCTGATGAACGCGCACTTACATATGAAATTGAATCATCTTCAATTTCCGTAGAACGTGTTGAATTTACGGATATAATATCATCTTCCACGCCTGAATTTTTATTCGTTTTATCATCTTTAGCCATAATATTGCCGCTTTAAGAGTTAACCTGCAATCCCAGTATTATTATAAGGTATGACCGCCTCCTTTGTTTGGCGCCTGCCTAATATTGTTAGTAGGACGGAAATCGCCAATTGCAGTTTGCAATTGTGCACCTTTACCAGCGGCTTTTACTTTGCTCAAATTTTCACTAAGTTCTTTGAGCTCACCTACTTTATCAAAAGCTTTTGCCATAGTATTAACTGAGCCGCTCTGAATAACTGTCGTTTTGCCAGCAGCTTCTTTAGTCATTGGCTCGAAAGAGTCCTTAATATCTTCTAACCCTTTTTTACCTTCTTGTTCTGAAGCTCGCAATTTTTCTGATTGAGCGAGTATTTCTTGTTGAAGGGATTTAGTTCTTGTTTGGTCTATGTGCATTAAAGAGTTTTTAGGAGTATTTTCAGTTTTTATTTGAGAAAGAGCATCCTTGCCACCATTCTGTAAGACTCCTTCTTCTTTGCCTTTAGGGGTGCCCGCAAGATTAGTTCTTGCCTTATCTACATCTGCATGATTACCAATTGCCTCTTGCCAACGGGAAGAAATCCCTTCTGCCTTTAATTGAGCTTCGGTTTTAACCTCTTCAGCTCTACTTTGCTGTGTTTTAGATGCTATATCATCAGGTTGCCTATTACCTCTTTGGTTATTCGAAGTTGTAGAGGTTTGAAGATTATTAACAAAATCACCCTTTTCATTGATGTTTCCGGTTTTCTTAAGATTCTCCCTTGCTATTCTCAATTGTTCTTCAGCAGAAAGGTTTTGACGATTTTTAATAAAATCACCTTTTTCATTAATGTTTCCAGTTTTCTTAAGATTTTCCCTTGCTATTCTCAATTGTTCTTCAGCAGAAAGATTTTGATGATTTTTAGTAAAATCACCTTTTTCATTGATGTTCCCGGTTTTCTTAAGATCTTCCCTTGCTGCTCTTAATTGCTCTTCAAGAGAGAGATGTTGCTGTGTATTGGATTTAGCCTGCTTTTTAGGAATCTCAGGTAAAGGCTTCCTGCGCAAACCCTGATCTTGTTGTTGATCCTGGCCTTGTTCTCTATCAATAATTCTGGCTTTACTTTCAAGCCATTTCATATCTAGTATTGAAGTTCCTTTGTCGCTTAATACAGCTATTTCAAGCTTGCCATTTTTCCAATGCTGTACATCAAACGCACCAGGTATTTCCTTACCATTCGCATCAATACGAGGAGTTTTAATTACACCTATAAAATTGTTAGTTTCATATCTTACAAAACCATTTTTATCTCCGATCTCTTTAGGGTCGCCAGCTGGAGGAAAGGCAAATACACCCGGTATAGCAGTTTTTTGTCCCTGGATCCATACAGACTTATTTTTATCATTCCTTTGCTCTATTGCGGTGATTATCCCGTTTGATAGGCTATGACTTTGGATGATCGCTAAGCTAGCCCCGCTAACCTTTAGCTTCTCCTCTTCCTCTTCGAGCCTTTTAGCAAATAATTTAGATAAATCTATTGCAACTTCAGTAATTTCAGGTTCATTTGATTTGCTAGCGCGCTTTGCAGGGACATGCTCATTTTTATTATTAGCTTTAACGCTACTTTTATTCTTTGCCATGTTAATATCGCTAGCCAAAGGCGTTATTATAGCCTCTGCCGAGTTAGCTTTAATGCGAACTACTGAGCCTCCAGGGTTAAACAGACTATGAGACATGTTATACCTAATATTAATTTATTCTGTTAATATTAAAGTATAACACAAAAAAATGAAATGTTAAGAAATTAACTTATCTAATACATTGTTTAATATAATATATCAAAAAATCTAGTAAAAATCTAAGAAACCTTATCAATTACTAAATCAACTTTCATACTATCATCACTCTGTTCTTTAGCTTGGCTAGAATGATCTTTGATATGATTTACTACTAATACATCATTTTTAATTTGATTAATAGTTTGCTCTGAAATCTCGTATGCAATAAATTTTAAAGATTTCTGTTTGCTTATTTCAAGTAACCTATTGCTATTAAATTTATAAGCAAAAGCTTTAATACCGCTAATGATATTAACTTTTAAAGCATTAACTAAATCTTGATCTTCAAAATCAATACCTTTTTTATTATCAAGTAAACTATATTCATCACAAAATTTCTTGAAATATTTGTCTCTGAAAACTTTTTTAAATTGTAGGTATACTTTTTCCAATTGAGCTGAGTAAATTTTTTCTAAATTATTTTGGGCTTGTAGTTCTGAGGCTAAATCCACAAATATATCAATACTAGATTTGTGATCAAAAACTTGCTTTAACAACTTAGTCTTAGAGCTATCATACATAAAATTTTACCCAATAAAAAATAAATTCATAATTGTAATATAAAACTTATAAGTTAAAAAAAGATTAACAAACTACAGTTTTTTTAAAATCTAGTTTAAATAGCTAATTTCCAATAGGGTTTGTTATAACTAAATAATTTTACTTTTTAATTAAAAAACAATAAAATTATTAATTTACATGACAAATTACAAATTAGAGTGGACTTTCTGCCACAGCTTGCGAGCAAGCATTAGGGTGTTTCCAGGTTAATATACCCGCACTTTCTAACGTGAGATTATAAGTTTCTTCTTCATTAAAATTGCCCACCCTTTCATAATGTGAGATAAGAAAAGGGCCTGAAATTATTTCTCCATTACCAAAGGTAAGCTGAAATTCACCTATCTCAGTATTTAAAGCTAGGTTTTTTATTTTCTGTTCGCTCAAAGAATCAGTAAAGATTCCTCCACCGCTAATCGCCAGAGATTTTATACTACATTTCTGCATTAACAAACGCCAGTCACCTGAGTTTTTATTGCTGATGTCAATTAAATCGTTATTAAGTACCAGCCGTGTAGTTTTCAATCCTCCAATAGTTTCATAATTATTGTGGGATTTTATTTTAATTAACATTAATTTGCCTGAGTAAGCTGACATGATTCCTCTTCTTTTATCCAAAATTTTACTATATGAGTCATTTGAATAGCCTGTTGGGCTTTATTAGTGCTGCTTTCTATAGCAGTAGTTTCCTTTCGGATAACGTGTAATTTATTAAGTTTGAGTGTGTTGATTGCCATTTTTAGTTGGTCACTAAGTTGTAAAATACGAATGTTACTGCTATGTTTATCATATAATTTGAGATGTATTGTAACTATAACTCCCTGCCACGTTTTAGTAGACCAATCAGTAGTTACGATTTTGCCTAAATGGCCATACGGAAAGCTAGCATTAAGTGGCACATAATTATACACCTGGCAGCTAATATTTTGATTAAGCTGTAAAATTAATTCCTTTTGAAAAGTTGCGAGCATCTATTGTTCCTGGGTAATAAAGATAATCATATTATTGGTAAAAAGCCTGATCTTTTTTAAAATTTTAAAGGTAGATTCCTGAATAACAATCATATCTCCTAATTTAATTTGTGGGTTATCAATCATAGTAATCTTGTAAAAAGCTTTATCAAAACTTACAATGCCATTTAAACCATCGCTAAACAAACTTCTGATTTCTATCACAGGTTCCATCTTGACCCAGATTTTAGCAGTGTGTTTAATATAGGTTTCAATCCCTCCATATTCATCCTCTATTTGCTCAAGCATCTGCACTAAAGCTTGGGTATTTAAATTTCTAGTCGAAACTTTTTTCATTGTTAAATCCTTATTTTTTTAAATAGCCTAAGCAGTTGCTTAAGTTTTTTAGGTACTTCAGTCTCTTGATTAAAACTAACTAAGATATATTCTAATATAGCCTGCTTTAAAGCTGGAGGGAGGGTAGTTTCATTAAAGCCACATTGATAAAAAATTTGTAACTCAGCATAAAATTGAGGACGCAATAAAGATAAATGATCTTGCTTATATAACTGATATTCATTAGAGCTTAATGCAACCAATTCATTATAATTTTTAGCTTTAATTTCTAAGAGTTTATGGATGTTAGGATTAGGAATTTTAATCGTATGGCTGTAGTAATTCGTGAAGCTTAAACAATAAGTTTTTAGTTCAATATCGCAGTTTAAATATAATTCGATATAATTTATAGAGGCTTTATATAAATTTAATAATAACTCATCTAATATTTCATCAAGCTTTTCTTCAATTTTCAAATATTGTTTAATTTGCTTTAAAGAGACAAGGGGCAAATTGCTTTGTTCAAGTAAAATCGGTTGGTTTTCCATAAATGTAAAATATATATAATAATTATTAAGAGAATTTTTTGATCAGTTCACTTAGTTCTTGTTTGGTTGGGGCTTGGAATGATATTTGCTTGCTATTAAGTATCAAAAATAATTCTTGTGGCGTTAACTGCCATAATTCTTGTGGTTTGAGGTTTAAGTTATTGAATGCTATAGTAAAGATATCTTGCCAGGGATAGTTTTTCATTCTACCTCAAATGCTGCAAATTCTGGGTGATTTCTGCAATAATTTGCTGCTCACTTTTTCTAAATGAATCAATATTCGGAGTAGAGATATTTACTGTAAGGTTAATAGGTTTATTTTTGGGAATCCTGTTATCAATTTTACCGGCAGCATTAGGTATAAAAAGTTCAGGCCCATATTCGCCTACTAAGTATGGTTTGTTGTTAGCCACATTGCCTCCTAAGGCTCGAGGGGTTAAAAAATTTTTTAGCATGCCACCAAAATTTTGCCCCATACCCATTGGATCAAAGCTTTTGCGTAACCCCTGAGATAAATAGCCTAAAATGCCACCTAATTTACCCTCAGAGTTTTTATCATACCCACCAATAACCATATTTTTAAGTAAATTATTCATAGTTTGATAACGCATATCCTGTAGTAATGAGCCCATTTTATGCTTAAAATTTTTAAAATCACCTTGCAAAAGTTTAGTAAATTCAGTACCGATTAGTTGCCTGGTTTTAGAAGAATAATCCTTAAGATCATCCATTAATTCCTTAGTATTAACTATTTTCTCAGTAAATTTTTCAAACTCATTGTTAGTTTCATATTGAGTTTGCATTAAATGTTGCTGCTGAGACTCACATTCTTTGACTTTGTCTATAAGCCTTTGGTTTAATTCGAGAGCCTCATTGAATTCTTCATTGACAGACTCAAGTTCAGCTTTTAAGTTTTTGATATTGCTGAAATCTTCTGGTATGTGCATGTTTAAGCTATTTTATTTATTACTAATATGTTTGTTAAGTGCGTGTGCTACTAGGGAGCTAGCTCATGATATTTGTTTAGAACAGTATTCTAAAAATACTCTAGAGTATCAAAGCTGTGTTAGCTCAGAAGCTTCCAGGTTGAATAAGGGTATGCTTGTAGGAACAGTAGATATTGATTTAGAGAATATTAAGTTTATTTGCCAAAAACAACTTAAACCTCAAGCCAAATATCTGAGTGAAAAAGCATATTATCATAGATATTATTTATGTTTAAAAGAAAATGGTTACTTTCATAATGGCATTTAAGCTAGCCTTCATCCTGGGTATATTGTTATTATCTTCATGTAATTTAAATTCTCAGTATTCTAAAGATGATTATTATTGCAGTTTAGGAGCAGAAGACTATATCAGCCATAAAAACCCTAAAGCATATATTTGCATTAAAGATCATGATCATATTACTGTTATTACCGAGATTGATGATAAAATTCCTTGTAAAAAACTAGCACGAGCTAGAATTAAATCTTCTGGTGGTCGCTATAGTTTAATGGATAAATATTACAATACCTGCATGAGGAAGAAAGGCCAGCTTAACCAGTATAAATAAGTTTAATCTCCAAGTGCTTTTTTTAGAAATTTGGCTGCTATTAAGCTCGCTTCTATTATTCCCAGCTTAGAAATGATTGAAATTATAGTTTCATCGCTATGTGCTAAATTTGCATATTTCAAGCCAAATTTAAAAATAATTCGAATTTGATTTAAAGTAAGACCTTTATGGGTTATTTGTTCTAAGAGATTAATAATGCCTTGATCAAGTTCATTTTCTATTTCGGCAATAGCTCCGAAACTCGGTCTAATTAAATAGCTTTGAGTATTTACAGTAAATTCAATTTCACCACTAAAAGGATTCATACTATTACCAATTATTTAAGCGCTTAATTTAAGTAGCTTTATAGCATTAAAATTCTTAATATCGCCGCCAACCCGTTTAGTTGCATAGAATTTTACAAATGGTTTTTCAGTAAATGGATCGCGCATCAGCTTGATATTTTGGCGATCAACAATCTGATAAGCTTCCTTAAAATTACCTAAGGCTAAAGCTATCTCATTATTAAGAGAAATTGGCATATGATCACTATGATGCACGGGTATGCCAAGAATAGTTGCTTGGCCATTTGAATTGCTTTCAGGTGCCCATAAATATTCACCGGTATGTTCATTTTTAAGCGATCTAATTAATGAGCTGGTTTGGCGGTTAATAATGATGCTGGCTTTTTGGCGATGGTAATCACTAAGAGAATAGATGAGTTTATGAAGTGTTGGAAACTTTAATCCGCCTACGATTCCTGATTTTATTTGTTCTATTTTACCCCACTCATTACCATCTGCGTAGCTTAAAATGCCTTTTGGTTTGCCGATTCCATCACCTTTAATAAAGCTTTCTTCTTCAAGATTTAAAAAGCTGGTACTTAGTTTCTGCTCTAACCATTTCTCAATATCAATTGCTGAATCATCTATTAATTTTTGAGTAGCTTTGGGCTGAGCATAAATTTCATGAACCGGAATGATTTTTTTAAGTAATCTAGGGGTCTTAGTTTCTTTAATGCTGCCAGTTTCAGTAGTCCAACCACATTCTGTATTGTCAAAATCTTCAATGATTTCAAGGCCATCAGAGGAGATATATTGAATATCTGCTAATTTCCTCATAGTTGAAAGAGTGTTTAATTCAGTAAGAATATTATGCTCAA
Source organism: Rickettsiales endosymbiont of Stachyamoeba lipophora (assembly GCF_003932735.1). Taxonomy (NCBI): domain Bacteria; kingdom Pseudomonadati; phylum Pseudomonadota; class Alphaproteobacteria; order Rickettsiales; species Rickettsiales endosymbiont of Stachyamoeba lipophora. Next base: position 694,026 of record NZ_CP033611.1, read on the forward strand.
CTTGGCGGGTAACAAAATAGCCACCATCGCTATCATTAGAAATGCTTAAAGCTTTTTGCTCAATATGAGCTAAATTATAATCATTACCTTTACGGATATAATCTAAAAAAGCTTTTTTATGTTCAGTATTCTCTTTGGCATATGAAGTTGTATTCACTCCGGGCCTTAGGCTTGCTACCTCCTGAGCCTTTATTTGAAGCTGCAAATCATCAATGTTTTTATTAAGTTTATTGATTTGTTCGGTGGTAATGCTATCTACACTACCTTTAGTTTCTAATGATTTAAGGCGAATATCATTTTGTTGTTTAAAATTGTGCCATTCATTGGAGAGTTGATTAATTTGTTCGGAGACGGAATATAAGTCCATAAATACCTTTTTAAGTTATTGTTGTTTTAAGATGTTAATTGCGTGTTTAATCGAGTCAGTTAATACAGTGCTTTTTGCTTGTTTGAGATTGGTGATCTTACACTGCGGATTGGCAGGAAAAGTAACCAGGCTAATCTCAAGCAAATCAAGCTCAGTAATAATTCGCTGTTTGAGTTTAGGATTGTAACTATATTTTTTAACTTGATAGCCAATACTCATGCCGCCAAGTACATTATGCTGCATGAGGGTATAAGCTTCTTGAGCACGTTTAAGTTCAAGTAACAACCTTGCATTAATACACAAACCAAATTCGTTCTCATATAAACTATTAATAATGCCAATGGGTTCATCGGTTTTATGCTGCCATAGAAGCTTAATTTCAGATGGTTGCTTGCGTTTTAGGGATTCTAGAAAAGCGCCGGATTGTATAATATCGCCATGTAAATCGGTTATATTAAAAACACTAGCGTATCCAGAGAAAAATCCATTAGGTTTAATTGATTTTAATTCCCAAGATAAGTTTAAATCTTTCATAATATGTTAGTTTTTCTTCTTATTATTGATATAAAAATTAGTAAATTAATAACTCTTAATTAAAAATATGCGTTTTTTTTGTCACGTTATTTTAAAAAAAAGAATAGACCCCTTCTAAGACACGCTTTTTCATATTGTTTTTTGTCAATCTTGCGGTAAATTTCTGACTTGTGTGGCATAATAAAGTGCAACATAATATTTGTTACTCAACTTTGGGAGTTTAAAAACTATGAAAAAAATATTATTAGCTAGTGCTTTTATCGCATCACTTGCTGCAGCTAACGTTGCTATTGCTGAAGATGTAGCTGTTGAAGCGAAAATCGTTGATGGTAAACTTTTCATCGTAAAAGATGGTGAAGAAGTTTTAGCACCAGCAGGTAAACATAAAGTTACCGTTGAAGGTAAAGAAGTAGAAGTTGAAGTTGGTGAAGAAGGCGCTGTAAAGTAGTCCTCTAACCATTCTATCATTACCTCCCTTTGATCATCCCCATAAAGGATGATCTTTTTATTTTATGCTATCCCCGTCTCTTAAAGGCTCAAATCCTAAAATTGCTCTTTTTTCATTTAAGGTTAAATAATCAGCTTTACTAAGTTTCTGCCAGAGAATCTCACGTCTATTAGTTAAGGCACTAATTGACTCGGCATTGTAACGAATATGAATATCTTCATTATAGAAATGTTTAAACCAATTATTAAAGCTGGTAGATATATAATTTAGTAAAGGTAGAATAGTTTCTTCCCATAAAGCAAGCCGTGCTTCTTGTAGATTACTGTAAGTATTATCACCAGGTATACCTAAGAGTTGTGGGGGAACGCCAAAGGCTAGTGCAATTTCACGAGCAGCACTATTTTTGGCTTCCAAAAATTCCATATCTTTGTTTGATAAGCTCATTTCTTGCCATTTTAATCCACCTTCAAGCAATAAAGGTTTGCCGGCATTAGCGCTGCCACTAAAATTTTCGCTAATTTGCTGTTTTAATCGTTCGTATTGATCATCATTTAGATGGCTATCAAGATTATTATCTCCTTGTACGATCAGAGCCCCACTGGGGCGCGCCCCATTTTGTAGCAACGCTTGATTCCATTTTGCAGCTTGGTTGTGTTGATCAATGCTATAAGCTGCAGCTTCGATGGGCGAAAGGCCATAAAAATCATCTAATGGGTGAAAATACTTTAAATGAAGTATATCACTTTTACCGGTTAAGGTTTCCACATGAAAATATTCTTCCTCACGCCCGCTTTTATACTGGTAAGCGAGAGGGACTTGAGAACCATTTTTGATTATAGCAACCCGATCAGGCCGCAATAAGAAAAGCTCCTGAAGGTTATTATTAAGCTTAGTAAGCTGAATATAGGCATTGCCTGCAAGTAATAAATAGTGAATTAGCGCTTCAATAAATGCAGCACCTGAAAAGAGTGGGTTAGGTTTATTTAGAAGAGCATTTAAAGGATGGTTTGCTAATAACTCAAATTTATTATTAGGAGCTATTCTTCCTACTTGCCAATCTACGTTGCTAGCGTTCTTTGCAATTAAATTGATTGAACGATAGGCAATTACATTTTTGCAATAAGCTTCATCTGCAAACTGAGTATAATTACGATTCATCCATACCGGACTTTTAGGTCCTTCAAGATAAGAATTGAATTTAGTTCTTAAATTATGAGAATATTTGTGTTCATAATTAGTATTAGTAAATACTTGCTTAAGCTTATTAAACATCAGTTATTGGCTCCTTCATTCAATCAATAACTAATTAGTACCTCTAATTCATAAATTTATTAACACTCAAGAGTCTTTGTAAATCAGTAAGTTATAAAATTGTTTATTTTTGTCTAAAAATGGTTGGTCGATTTAGTGTTAGTAGAGCTATTAATATCATGATTTCGCTGGGATGAGAATTTTCTTTCATATAGTTTTTCTCTATTGCTATTCAATCCTTTAAAAAAAATAGAAGGGATAATTGGTGTGTTATGTTCGGTAGATTGAGATTTTATTACAATATCTGTCCAGTAGGCGTCTGAAAAATTATGAAATGACAACTGCTCTTCTAGTTGATCAAAAGCCATTAATTCCTGATGAGTCGAAAAGCTAAATGTTTCCCCGCCAATAGTTAATTCTTTTAAGTTGGCACATTGCTTAATGCTATTAGTCATAAGTTTAATGTAATCAGGAGCAATATAGGTATTATTAATTTTAAGAGTAGTCAGTTGTATAAATTTTGGTAAATATTCGGCAATTATTTCAAATGCTTGCAAGGACAAAGTATTGTTGCTTAAATCCAAGTGAGTTATTTTATCGGCTGCAAGGCTTTGAAATAATTTTTGAAATTCAGTAGTATCTAAAGTATCCAGTATTGAGCTGTAATGCTCATTAAAATCAACTTTCATGCTACCATGTACCTTAAATTAAATAAATTGGCCAAGCTTTTATATTAAAAAATTAATATAAGCAATTGTTAATTTATTCAAAATAATAGAATTTCAGTCTTTATCGTAAATGTCCAGGATTTTTAGTGTTTTTATTTTTTGCCTGTTGTACGGAGATATCAGTAGTAGAAGCTTGCTCTTGAGGTCGAACTTGACTTAGCTTATTAGCGGCTTTAAAAAAAACTTTAAGAGTATTTATAGCCTGAGGAATCGCTTTAGCTATTTTTTGCGGTAAATTATCTACAGTCATAACAACTTTAAACCTTTTAATTTAATAATATCATGAATATTAAAAAATTAACAAATAAAATTGTTAATTTAAAATTTTTATTTTCTCAATAGCCTTGTAACCTAAAATAGCGGTAATACGTCTAATAATATCATTATGAAGAAAGTTAATTTGTACCCCTGCAGAGCTATTTGCTACTTTAATGACTAGTTCCTGATAGTTTCTATTTTCTAATACTATCCGATTGACCTTGTAAGGTATAGTTTGTTTAGCAAAATTAAGTCCCACAACCTGTTCCCAATTTTCAAGTAATTTGCTAATTAATGCACCTTTTTCCTTATATAAAGGTTTCATGATGTTGCTTATTAGCTTGTTTAGCTCTTTAGGACCTGATGGTTTCATTTTACTTATCAAAAAAATTTATTACATTTTTTATAATAGCCTGATGGATAAGCATTTCATCATTATGATCAACGCGTATAACAATATGTTTTTTACTGTTGTGAGCTAAGTGATGAAAATGTTCTTTAATTATTTTCAGTTGATCAAACTTAAGTTCATCATAATAGTTATTATCTTTTCTATTACTTAGTCGTTCTTGGCAAAGGCTAATATCGGCATCCATAAGAATAGTTAAATCAGGCAAAATCTTACTAGTTAATTGGTGAATAGTATTAATTAACTCTTGATCCACTCCATTTAATCCTTGGTAAACAAAGGTGGAATCAATGAACCTATCGCAAATAATTAAATAATCCTGTTGCAATTGTGGCTTAATTAGGTTGGCAACATGCTCGTATCTAGCAGCTTGGAATAACAGCATTTCAGTAATATTAGCAAATTTATTATTCAAAATCACATTTCTTAAAATTTCTGCCTTATCAGTTCCACCAGGTTCGCGCGTTAAAGTGACATTCAAGCCAAGCTTGGTAAAGTGTGCTGCAAGTAACTTACTTTGAGTCGACTTGCCGGAGCCGTCGATACCCTCAATAGCAATAAATTTTCCCTTGAATTTCTGCAAGTTGGTAATGTTATTAATATTCATTGTTCTTTCAATATTGCCTAAATCAGATTTTAAGTGTATTACTTGGCCATCCTTCTCAAATATATGGCCTGTTATCCAAGTATAAAGCGAGAATTTATAATGCCAAACAAAATAGCAATAATATTACAAAGCCAAGGTATAAAGCTTACTGAGCAACGTAAAATTATTGCCGAAGTTATAAGTTCATCAAGTGATCATCCTGATGTTGAAGAACTTCACAAACGAGCTTCAAATATTGATGCTAACATTAGCTTAGCAACTGTATATCGTACCGTAAAGTTATTTGAAGAAATGGGGGTAATTGAAAAACATGATTTTGGTGATGGCAGATCAAGATATGAAGAAATAAGTGATGATCATCATGATCACTTAATAGATTTAAAAACTGGAAAGGTAATAGAGTTTCATAGTGAAGAAATTGAAAAATTACAGCAAGAAATTGTAGCTAAGCTCGGTTATAAGCTAGTAGACCATCGTTTAGAATTATATTGCGTACCCCTTGAAGAGTAATTTTTAAAGTAACAATAAATTTAAATTTCAAAATTAAGTAAATTTAAGAGCCCAAGAAATTATGAATAGTAATCAAAATAATTTAAAAAAATTATATATTAAAACCTATGGTTGCCAGATGAATGTAGAAGATTCACACCGGATGACCGATATTATGCGCCCGCATGGCTATCAAATTACTGAAGAGCCTGATCACGCGGATATAGTAATTTTAAACACCTGCCATATTAGAGAAAAAGCCACCGAGAAAGTATATTCAGAACTTGGAATGATTAGAGATTTCAAACAACAAAACAAGCCTAATATGGTAATTGGAGTGGCAGGATGCGTAGGACAGGCTGAAGGTGATGCTATTTTTAAGCGTGCGCCTTATGTGGATATTGTGGTAGGACCTCAAGCTTATGGAAATTTACCGGATATGGTGCATCAAGTAGTACGTAACGGAGCTAAACATCTACTCAGTTTAGATTTTAAAGCAGAAGCTAAATTTGACGCTTTGCCAGAAGAATCTATGCCGCAAGGGGCTTCCGCATTTTTAACTGTACAAGAAGGGTGCGATAAATTTTGTACTTTTTGTGTGGTACCTTACACCCGTGGAGCAGAATTTTCTCGTCCAGTAGAGCATGTATACCGCGAAGCTTTAAAACTCGCGTCCCAGGGAGCAAAAGAAATAACTTTACTAGGGCAAAATGTCACAGCATATCATGGGGCTTCAGATCAAGGTGAACAAAGCTTAGCCAAATTAATTACAATGATTACTAAAATTGAAGGCATTGAGCGCATTCGCTATACTACCTCTCATCCTAAAGATATGACTAATGATCTAATTGAACTTCATGGGATTGAGCCCAAATTAATGCCATATCTGCATCTGCCTGTGCAATCTGGTTCGGACCGAATTTTAAAACTGATGAACCGTAAGCATTCAAGGGACTTATATTTACAAATTATTGATAAGTTTAGAAAAGCACGCTCTGATATGGCTTTCTCCTCAGATTTTATTGTTGGATTCCCAGGGGAAACCGATCAAGATTTTGAAGATACTATGGATTTAATCAGACAAGTACAGTTTACCCAGTGTTATTCCTTTAAATATAGTACCAGGCCTGGTACCCCGGCTGCCATGCAGGAAAATCAAATACCTGAAGAAGTTAAATCAGAGCGCTTAAGAAGATTGCAGCAATTATTATTATTACAACAGCAGGAATTTAATAATGCTTGCGTCGGAAAAATTCTGCCAGTATTGTTGGAAAAGAAAGGAAAATATGAAACCCAAGCGGTTGGTAAAACACCTTATATGCAGCCAGTGCATGTGGTGGGTGGCGAAAAATTAATCAACACTCTACAAAATATTCGTCTAACCGAAGTAACTGCCAATAGCTTGAAAGGTGAATTAGTTTAGATAAGGATATTATGATGGGTAGAGCTGACTTAAGAGGTATTGCTTGGAAAGTAGTAAATTTGCTAATTTTTAGCATAATTACAATATTGGCAAAATTCATTTCTCCTAATACTCACTATTTTCTTACCTTTGTATACAGCATGGGCTTTGCTGCAATTTTTTTAAACGCCATGAGATTATTACTCAAGCGCAAAATTAATATAGCAAACATTAAGCTGTATGTAATGCGAGGTCTATTAAATGTATTAGGGTTAACTACCTGGTTCTATGCATTGACCTTAACTACCGCGTCAGAAGCTGTAGCAATTTCTTTTGTTACGCCAATTCTAGCAATGATTATTGCCAAGTTATATTTATCAGAAAAAATTCATGTGTCTTCAGTGGTTTCAGTAATATTGGGGTTATTTGGGGCGTTATATATAGTTCACCCCAATAATATGGAAATAAATTATGGTAATATTTTAAGTTTGTTTTCAGCATGTGTGTGGGCAATACATGATGTGATTTCTAAAGTGCAAACTAGATATGAAAAAATATTTGATCAGACTTATTTCATATTTATGATCACTGCTATATTTTCTTTACCCCTTCATTTATGGCAATTAGAGGTGCCACCTATAAGAGATTTAATTATTGCAGCTGTCATGGGTTTTCTGTTTGTTTGTAATGTGCTGGTGATCTATAAATCTTATTCTATAACTGATTTAGTAGTAGTAATGCCCATTAGCTTCTTAAGGTTAATATTTACCTCGTTGTTGGCTTTCATATGTTTTGATGAAACAGTATCAACTCAAACCGTTAATGGATCTTTGATAATTCTTTGTGCAAGTCTTGTCATGATTTATCCAGTCATAAAAAAGCGTTTTATCTAAATGCCTAAGTTTAATATTTATCCTTATTTTGAATTTCAGGAAGCTAAATGGCATAAATTTAAAGGTGTTAAAGCTTATACTGGCTTTATTATTACCGATACCTTAAATTATGTATCAAATGATCTTATCAGCCAAGCTAAAGAAATTGAGCTTAGTATAATACTTACCAATGATGAGTATATTAGACCGTTAAAGAAAGAATATCTAGGATTAGACCAGGCTACTAATGTACTATCTTTTCCTTCGCTTGAGTTTCAAGAAGGAAAGCTAATCTCTCAACATGAGGTGACTGAAGGGCATGCGTATTTAGGTGAAATTATTGTTTCATTTAATACCTTAGAGCGTGAATCTAAAGAGCAAAATAAAAGTTTTAATTATCACTATACCCATCTTATTATTCATAGTGTACTGCATTTACTCGGATTTGATCATATTAACAATGATGAAGCTGCAAGAATGGAGGAGTTGGAGGAACAACTGCTAAGAAAACTCCTTAACGAATATCATGAATAAAGTAATCTAGCAATAAACATATCAATTGGCTAAATGATTTAAGTTTTAATTAATATAACGCCTTGATATTAGCAAGGCATTTATATATAAGTTACTAACAAAATAATGGAGTCTTAACTGTTATCCATATTATTGATAATTTAGAAGAGTACTGTAATGATAAGCCTTCTCTTCATCACAGAGAATAATCTTTATACTGAGAACAATATTACTAACTTTAATTATTTGAAGACCATCCTAAGTAACACTGAAAAAAATGATGAGATAATGGCCTTAGAGATAGAGGACTATTATAAGAGCTGATTAAAAAACTATATTATAAATAATAAAAAATAGTTTTCTTCCTGAGTAAATTAAAAGTAAATTATTGACCAATTTCTAATATTCCAGTAAATTACTCACCATTAAAAGTAGCCGTAGTAGCACAGGGGTAGTGCAACCGCCTTGTAAGCGGTAGGTCGGGGGTTCAAATCCCTCCTGCGGCACCACTATCCTACACTCCCGCTTTTCGCTTTAGCCCAAATATATCTTATTACTGGAATTCTACTGAGCTTAAATTGATCAAATATGCCGCTAATATTACTTTTAACTTTACCAATCTTAAGAATTTGCTCAATTTTATTTTCTAAAAAGCGCCAGGTAAGATGAGTATCTTCAGAATTATCCTCAAACCAATATGTTAAAGTAGTAAAATATACATACGATAATAAGCCGCGTTTGGAATAATAGTTAAAGTCCAAAGCTCTATCTCCAGCAATGCGCCAAATTTGATCTGCACTTTGCCATAATATTTCAAAGCCAAAACCAAGTTTATTAGGACAAACAAACATACTAGCTCCGGTCCTTAACGCATCTTTGAATTGCTTGGCCGCTAATATTCTTGTTTTAGTAAGATAAAAGATTTTTTCTCTAACTTTTAAACTAGCTAAATATTTATGGTCTATCTGCGCTTTCATTAATTCATCAATTTGAGTAATGATAGCTTGAAAGATATCTATAAAACCTTTAGGGAAATAAACTTGAGCAAGATTTGGATCTAAATTATTATTTTGAAATGACATATAAACATTCTTTTTGGTCCATCCCTCAAAATGAATGTTTGCTACGAAGCTATTAATAACTAGTTTTTTATCTTGTATAATTGATGATTCCATGTTATTTTATACTGTGATTTTAAGTCATTCTAGAAAATTATTAATTTTCTGTCAAAATAAGTTTCACTTTTGGAAAAAATAAAAGGAGGTATTGTTAGTGGTTTCTGTCGTAGTTGTTAACGGTAATGTTGATCAAGCGCTTCGTAACGTGAAGAAAAAAATGCAAAAAGAAGGCGTTTTCCGTGAGATGAAGCTAGGTCGTCATTATGAAAAACCTTCCGTAAAAAAGAAGCGTAAGCAAGAAGAGTCAGAGCGTCGTATGCGCAAGCTCAAAAAAAAGATGGACGATGAAAGTTGCTAAAATCCTCTTTATCAAGTTCAAACCCACCAATTTTTGGTGGGTTTTTTTATTGTTATAGTTAGTAGCGATGCTAGTATGTATATGTATGGTAATGATTGTATCAATTGCGGATAAGAATTATTATCAACCTGATTATTAGAGTTACGGTGCCACTCCTCTCTCTGGGCAGGTCTAACTTCTTTTGCTTAGTTTAGTTGCACCACTTTGACCTTAGCATAAACAAATTTTATATTAAGAAATAATAATGTACCGATTGAAAAAGAAAGGAGCTGGGTAAATATTAAATAAACTTAAGCAATTGAGACGCAACCTTATTATATAATAATTATATAATACAAGTAATAAAGAGAAGAAGTACACAACACATGATAAGAATAGAACCCGGCGATTTATAAAAGGAGTATATTTATCATTGTATAAAATACACAATGGCAAAAGCTACGTAATACCATATATGGAATGCTTTCATTGCCGCAGGAAAGCGCATATGGTGCCCTCTTATTGTCTTTTTTGTTAGTAAATGCTGATGAAATATATCTTGATTAATTCAACTATTATCCATGCTCATTCATATTCCGCCGTATATATAAAATGACATATAGTTGGAACGTAAAAAGTATTGCTCTATGGTTCAGACAATCGCAATAATATTACTCAAGCTATTTGCCAGTTAATGGCTTTAACGCGTCCCGAGCTATGGTTGATAACAGCATGTTTTGATTGAGCAAACAAATTACAAATTTACAGTCTGGCTATATCTCCCCAGAAACCCCGTAGAATTTTTAGATATTACAATAATTATTTTAGCTCTTGATTAGATTAGAAAGGATTGTTTAAGAATCAAGCCATCATAAGCTTTCCAGCCATCTGTATAGATTGTTGAAACCCCGAGGATCTTACCTTGGATCCTTGGCATTAGGCTTTTCCTAGCACTATTGGTAATAATTTCTACGTAAACATCTGTCATGTTTTATACCACAAATGCCGGAGTTTACCAGCTGCTCTCGGCCTCTTTTGCCACTAACGCGCTTGGCGGCAAAGTAACTCTCATCAACCTCTATCTCGCCACTTATTTTATCTTCTTTAGTTAATTCTATCAAATATTAACGGATTTTATTATAGATTCGGTTGATAATTTTGCAATTTAAATTACATATTACTGATGTATCTGATTATTTTTCTAAATTTCTCCTCAGAAATCTTGGCAATTTTTAAGTATTTATTTTTCCTTGCTTTCCTCATGCCTTTAACATTATTAAGCTATGCTAATCTGATCAAAACCATTATTTTTATAAAAAATGCCCTCTTATAGAATACTTCTTTAATAAAATTAAACCCTTTAGGCGTTTTTTTTCACTTTGATAAAAGGCCTCCTTTTTGTTGGCGCCTTGGTTTTTACCTCTGTCATTATTTGGCTAACACAGTGGCACCCCCACCGAGCAAAATCTCTCTTGTAGCTCAAAAGCTTATCCCTAAAGTCTTATAATAAAATTTCCTTCATAGAATCTCGTTATACAATTGGCATTTGTTGACAATAAATCTAAATTAATGCAAATTTAGTAAAAGCCTAATTACTCTACTTTAAATTCCAATCCAGCCTTTGCTTTGTTTACTGTAACAGTCTTGCCACTCAGTTCTTCTTCTAAAATCATCATGGCCAACCTATCTTGTATTTCTCTTTGTATTACTCGTTTAAGGGGCCGTGCGCCATATACAGGATCATATCCTTTTTCAGCCAAATAATTTAAAGCATCATCGGTTACATTCAAATTAATTTCTTGTTCTACCAGGTGTTTAGCCAGTTTTTGAATTTGAATTTTTACAATATCATACATATGTTCTTTAGCTAATCTATGGAATAATATAACCTCATCCAACCTATTAATAAATTCAGGTCGAAACGATAAGCTCATACGCTCCATAATTTGGGGTTTAACTGATTCTATATCTTCCCCCTCTTTTAAATTAGCTATTAGGTCTGAACCAATGTTGGAAGTAAACACAATAATTGTATTACAAAAATTAACCAACTTACCGTGACTATCCGTAAGCCGCCCTTCATCTAAAACCTGCAACATCAAATTAAATACATCCGGATGCGCTTTTTCCACTTCATCAAATAATATTACTTGGTAAGGTCTCCTTCTTACCGCTTCTGTTAAATATCCACCCTGTTCATATCCCACATATCCAGGAGGAGATCCAATTAACCGTGAAATACTATGCTTTTCCATGTATTCCGACATATCAATTCTAAGAATAGCATGCTCATCATCAAATAGAAAATTAGCCAACGCTTTACAAAGCTCAGTTTTACCAACCCCTGTAGGTCCTAAGAAAAAGAAACTACCAAGCGGCCTATTTTTATCACCAATTCCCGCTCGCGCACGTCTAACCGCATTACTTATAGCCCTAATAGCTTCATTTTGGCCTATTACCGCTTTGGATAGGTAACTTTCCATTTTTAAGAGTTTTTCACGTTCTCCTACCACTAACCTTTCAATGGGAATACCTGTCCATTTACCAACAATGGCTGCTATATCCTTATCCGTAACCACTTGATTGAGCAAACCATTACTAGTACCTTGAGAATATTCTTCTAGCTTTTGACTAAGACCAGGAATCACTCCGTATCTTAATTCACCAGCCCGGGCTAAATCGCCTTGTCTTTGTACCATTTCTAATTCGATTTTAGCTTGTTCAAGCTGCTCCTTAATTTTATGAATTTCTGTTATTTTTAATTTCTCGGCTTGCCACTTACTCTCTAAATCTTGCTCTTCTTTTTCATATTGTTCTATCTCTTTTTCAATTACTTTAAGGCGGTCTTGAGAAGCTTTATCAGTCTCTTTCTTTAAGGCTTCCGCCTCAATTTTAAGCTGAATAATTTTCCGATCTAACTCATCAAGTTGTTCAGGCTTACTATCAATTTGCATTTTTAGCCTACTAGCAGCTTCATCCATTAAATCGATAGCTTTATCAGGCAAAAATCGATCTGTTATATACCTATCTGCAAGAGTAGCGCTAGCTATAATAGCGCTATCGCTAATTCTCACCCCATGATGCAGTTCATATTTTTCTTTAAGTCCGCGCAGAATAGAAATTGAATCTACCACTGACGGTTCATTTACATATACTGATTGAAATCTACGCGCTAAAGCAGCATCTTTCTCAATATACTTACGATACTCATCTAAGGTGGTAGCCCCTATACAATGTAATTCACCACGAGCCAGGGCCGGCTTTAATAAATTTGATGCATCCATTGCTCCTTCAGTAGCGCCTGCTCCTACTAAAGTATGCAGTTCATCAATAAATAATATTATTTCACCCTCTGAGCGAATAATTTCTTTTAAAACTGCTTTTAAGCGCTCTTCAAATTCTCCACGGTATTTGGCCCCGGCAATTAAGGCACCTAAATCCAAGGATACTAATCGCCTATTTTTAAGGTTTTCTGGTACATCACCTTTAACTATTCTAGCTGCTAATCCTTCAACTATAGCCGTTTTACCTACTCCAGGTTCGCCAATCAAAACCGGGTTATTTTTGGTTCTTCTGGATAAAACTTGTATAGTTCTTCTAATTTCCTCATCTCGACCTATTACCGGATCAATTTTATTTTGCCTTGCTTTCTCAGTAACATCTTGGGCATATTTTTTAAGAGCTTGGTAGCTTTCTTCACTATGTTGTGACTCCACCGTAGCTCCTCCCCGAAGTTGATCTATTATTGCTGTTATTTTTTGATGGGTTAAATCATGCTTTTCTAAAATCTTTTTAGCCTGGGAATCAATCACTAACATTGCCTCGAGCATACGTTCGGTTGTGATATACTGATCTCCATTCTTCTTAGCTAAATTTTCTGCTTCTTGAAATAGTTTAGCAAATTCATTAGATAAATAAGTTTGGGTATTAGCACCCTCCACTCTTGGAATTTTGCTTATCTCATTTTCTATATCAGCCTTTAATAAATTCACATTTATATTACAACTAGCTAGCAAGCCAGTAATAAACCCTTCGTTATCATCAATCATCTGCTTAAGCAAATGTATAAGTTGCAATTGTTGATGGTTGCTTGCTACAGCGAAATTATGGGCAGATTGAATTAATCCTTGGGCTTTGATGGTATAATTATCTATTTTCATAAATTTACCGTAATTTGTATTATTTATTTTTATATGGTAGCAATAACTACTAAAAACAAGTTACAAAAAGTAAATTTATAGAGATGGATATTTATATTCTGCTGAAATAATTTTAACCTCTAGCGCAAAACCATCTTTGTGAGGGAGTATTATATTCTCAAAAATTTGCGGAGAATGTTTAAATTCCTCTTTTAATTGCGCATAATTAAAATATGTCACAGCGGTAGTATTGAGTTGCAAATCATAAAGCAAGCTTAGCAACCTTGGCGAAAGATGATCATTAATCTTAACTTTAATAAGATTGTTAGTTTTGGCATAATGATCATATTGAAACTGCTTATCAATACTAACGATATTGTAATTAATAGCCACTTCTGCACCACATCCAGGAATTATTCCATAAAAATTTATAGGACTTTTATAAAATTCAGGCATTTGGCGTTTAACTTTCATAGTTTCAATAAGGTATTTTTTATTGCCAACCATAGTGATATTCATAATTTCACCTGGATGCATTTTAGCAATGACTGAATCCAAACCATCCACATACTCATTATTACCCAGGGTAATATCTTTAATTAGATTATCATGATGATTTTTTATTGTAACAATGGACCCGCAACCGAGAGGCGTACCTGGTACTTGATGTTCAAGCCGCACATCTAAAATACCATTATACTGCTCAAAATTTTTAATTTCTGTCGTAATTTGCCGGCTAGGCTTAATCATTTGTTCTAAAAAATTTTTTCCTTGCTCAGTTTCAGCGAAGCTTGCAATTACTCCAGCTAATTTCCTTTCTAAATATCCCGCTTTAATATTATCATCACAAGCAGGGTTTTTTAGTGAATCTTCAATATCTGTATTATCTTTAGATGAAGTAGTGCTACCAGGAACTGGTGCAGGCTTGGCTGCTGCTATCTTTTCAACTACGCTAGTGGTCGCAACTATCTCATTACCATAATTTTTAAATATAAAATAAGCAATTATTCCAATTGCACATAATTTAAGCCAAGTATTATTGATCAACATTAGTTTTATTCTTTATTTGCTGCTTATAAATATAGTATGCAACTAAGATTATAGCAAATGCAATAAAAACCGTACTAACAATTGAAAGTATTTCATGAATTTTCTCTTCATTGCGACCGATAAAGTAACCAACAAATAATAAAGTGGTCATCCAGAAACCGCCACCCAGAGCAGTAAACAGGCTAAAGCTAGCTAAATTCATTTTTGCAAGTCCAGCAGGGAACGAAATAAAATGCCTAAGTCCTGGGATTAATCTACCGGTAAAAGTGGATATTGCTCCATGTTTATTGAAAAATTTTTCTATTTTAGCTAATTTTTCATCATTCATAAAAAGATAGGAACCATAATCCAGTAGCAGCTTCCTACCATACCGATATGCAATATAATAACTAAGCAACGAACCTAAAACCGTTCCAAGTATACTGGTTAAAATTACCGCCCACATAGACATTTCACCTTGATAGATTAGATAGCCTACCGGTATCATAGTAATTTCACTTGGTATCGGCAAAAAAGTACTTTCTAAAAAGGTCATTAGGAACACACCCACATAACCTGTTTTATGAGCAAAATCAACCAACCATTCCAGACTTATTAAAATAAAATCCATACTAACAATATCTTAATTAACTCAATTAAATTAACAATAAACTTAAAATTTATTAACATCAACTTTTTCTAAAAACAATTTTAAATTAATGTGCACACATTTGTTATTTCATTTAAAATTGTTTTTTAGCTTTAAAATGATAATTAAATTCCGCACCAAAAATAAAAATAATATTGATAATATAAAAAAATAGTAAAGTAATAATTATACCTTCTAAGCTTCCATAGATCAGATTTACCTGGTTAAAACTTCTTAAATAACTAGAGAATAACTGCCCTGCTATAATCCAGCCAGCAACTACTAAAATACATCCAGGTACCAATTCCTTAAAGGTAAGTTTTAAATTAGTTACAAAATAATTTAGAGAAGTAACAAATACAAGCAAAACCATAAATAAGCTAATATTTTTTACAATCGCTAGGTTAGCCAGATTAAATTCTAGCAGAGAATGATCTAGGCCTGCAATACTTAAAATTTTTAAAGCAATAGGAGGCAAGACTAAAATAATTACTAAAATAAATATTAATAAAAATATCATAATCAAAAACTGCATGATTGATAGTAATCTACGTAGTAAATATGGCGGAGGAGAGGAAACCCTATAAGCCTTATTCAAAATAGTTCTTAAGCCTTCTATTGCCGAAGAAGCTGTCCATAAAGCTCCTAAAATTGCTATAGTTACAATACTATGAGGTGGACCAGAAATTATCTCTTGAATACGCGGCTTCAACGCTTCAGCTACATAATCAGGCAAGTTATTTAAAAATGCTTTAATAAAATTATCCACTACCGGTAATTGTCCTATTTCACCAGCTAATGTTATAAAAATTATTAAAAAGGGAAATAGGGAAAGAATGGTAACAAACGACATATAACCAGCATGTTCAATACCATCATGTTTGATTAAATCGGCAATTGCTTTCCAAAAGGTTTTAAAAAAATTTTTTATTATGCTACGTTTTATAGCCATATATTAGCACTTCTAAACGCATCAATTGGCTCTTCACCGCTTAAAACTTGATAAATTAAATTAAATATTGGCAGACTAATATCCTTCTGATCAAGCAATTTTTTTAAACTAAAGGTAGTCTTAAATCCTTCAACTAATTGCGGCCTGGATAAAATCTCTTCAACTTGAATTTTATTGCTGCCAAGTTCTATTCCTAAGTTATGATTTCTTAGCTTAAAACTAGTACAGCTTAGAATTAAATCACCCATACCTGCTGCTGAGAACATGGTATCTGCCTTGCCACCAAAATGCTCTAGCAAAAGTCTGATTTCATTAATACCATTGTTAAAAAAGCTTGCCACTGCATTATCACCAATTTCAAGCCCTCTAACAATCCCGCAACCAATAGCCAATACATTTTTAACCGCTCCTAGCAACTCTACTCCGCGAAGATCGTTACTATATTCACACTTAAAATTATGGTTAGTCATTAGCTCACTGTATTTTTGTGCCTCATGTAGATTAGCAGATGCTATAACAGTCCGAGCTGGTAATCCTAATGCCACCTCAAAAGCATAGTTAGGACCAGAAATAACCCCCACAGAAGTTTTTAATTTGCTAGCTACTATTTCACTTAAAAACTCTAGACTTAATGCATCAATTCCTTTAGCAGCTATTAACACTAGTTTATTTTTAAACAATTCACTCTCAACATTTGATACAAACTCTTTAATAGTCTGGGCAGGCAACGCAATTATTATCATTTGAGTATCAACCAGAGCATCTGCCAGATTAGCAGTAGCTTTAATAATTTCTGGTATGGCGATTCCATGCAGATAACTACGGTTTTGATGTTCATTATTTATTTCATTAATGGTATCTAAATTCCTTGCGCAAATTGTGGGTTCAAAACCTACTCTACTTAAATGAATAGCCAACGCAGTTCCCCAAGAACCACTACCTAAAACTGCTACTTTTTCTGGCATATTTTAGCACTAATTGTAAATTGTATATCTTCTATTTGTTGAGCTGATTCTTCAGGTTTGTTACTGATTTGAATATGACTTAGGGTTTGGTCTTCTATAAAGGCTTTATATTCGCCTATCACTTTCTGCAGCTCATGGTTATCACTATTAATTCTTACATCTACATGGTCAGACACTTCAAAATCACTATCCTTTCTGAATTGCTGGATTGCTCTAATTAAATCTCTAGCCACGCCCTCATTATAGAGTTCCGGCGTAATATTTAAATCTAAGCTTAAAACCACATCCTGAGTAGAAAGTGCCGCTGTAGATTTTACATCTTTTGGTTCGAGCAATAATTTATGCTCTGCTTTTTTGACTAGGATACCACCAACTATGATATTTTCACCATGAACCTGCCAATCACCCTGTTTTAAAGCTTGCGTAAGAGTTTTAATTTGCTCAGGAATTCTTTTACCTAATAACGGAAAATTCAGCTGCAGCTTAAAAGTAGCAAAGCTCTCAATATTTTCTACAAATTCAACTTCTTTCACATTGGCTTCATCTAAAATAATGTAATTTAGCTCAGCAGCCTGTTCTTTAATATTTTGGCCAGCAATAATCAATTTTCCTAATGGCTGCCTGATTCTAATGTTGGCAGCGTTTCTAATGGAATGAGCAGTATTACAAATATCTTTTACTTTATCCATTTTGGCAATAAGCTTATGATCTATACTTATTTCATTTAACTCCGGCAAACTGCATAAATGTACAGATTGCTCTGGATCTTGATAATCATTTTTAGTTAGCGCTTGATAAATTTCCTCTAAAGTTAAAGGCATCATCGAGGCATACAGCTTACATAAATTAAGTAACACAGTATAAAGCGTATCATATGCTGCTTGCTTGTCCTGATCTTGCTCCGACTTCCAAAACCTAGTTCTATTTCTTCTAATATACCAGTTATTCAGCACATCTAAAAACTGGGTAAACTCTTCACAAGCGGCTACAGTATCAAACTGATTAAGATTTCTAATTACATTTTGTGTAAGCAATGCCAGTTTAGATAAAATATAATTATCAATTAAATTATTACTATGTCTAATCTCACGCGCTTCAATTTGGTCTAAGTTGCCATACAAGGTAAAAAAGTAAAAAGCATTCCACAACGGTTTAATAGTTAAACGCTGAACATCTTTAAGCATATTACCATGCTTATCAATTAATAGCTCTTGACCACGCATAATAGGTGAAGAAAGCATAAGCCATCTTAACGCATCAGCTCCAAATTTTTCAAAAATTTCAATCGGATTTGCATAGTTATTTAGGCGTTTAGAAAGTTTTTGTCCTTTTTCATCTAAAATGACTCCGTGACAAATACAATTTAAAAACGGCGGCTTATCAAATAGAGCGGTTGAAAGCACCATTAAAGTATAAAACCAACCTCTAGTTTGCGCAGTATATTCAACGATGAAATCAGCCGGGAAATTTTCTTCAAACTGCTTTTGGTTTTCAAATGGATAATGTAATTGCCCGTAAGGCATAGAACCACTTTCAAACCAACAATCAAATACATCTTCTACCCTACGCATAACAGACTTACCGGTTGGATCATCTGGATTTGGACGGATTAAACTATCAATAAATGGACGATGCAAATCTTTTACTTCCACCCCAAAATCCCGTTCCAACTCTTCAATTGAACCGTAAACATCAATCCGTGGGTATGCTGGATCACTTGATTTCCATACCGGAATTGGAGTACCCCAAAAACGATTCCTAGATATTGACCAATCTCTGGCATTTTCAAGCCATTTGCCAAATAAGCCTTCTTTGATATGTCCTGGAATCCAGTTAATCTGAGCATTTAATTCCACCATTCGATCTTTAAACTTGGTTACTTCAACATACCAAGAAGGTACCGCCTTATAGATTAGCGGCGTATCAGTCCGCCAGCAATGGGGGTAATTATGTAAATATTGATCCGTTCTGAGCCAGCTACCTTTAATTTTGAGAGCTTTAATGATTTCATCATTAGCTTCAAACACTTGCATCCCTTTAAAGTCATGCACTCTGGAATCAAACCTACCGGCATTATCCACCGGGCAAACAAGCTTAATACCATTTTTTTCACATAAATTTTGGTCATCCTCACCAAAACCCGGAGCAATATGTACAATACCAGTACCATCCCCCTCAACTACAAAATCACCTAACAATATTCTAAAAGCATGAGGTTGCTCAGCAAAATAATCAAATAATGGGGTATAGCTTAAGTTTTCAAGCTCGGCACCTAAAAATTCTTGTAAAATTTTGGGCTCTTCTCCTAACTCTTTTTTATATTGGCTTAAGGATGATTTTGCGAGTATTACAATTTTTCCTTCAAGTTCAACCGCCACGTAACTAATGTCTTTGCCAACGGCAAGAGCAAGGTTAGAAGGTAATGTCCACGGTGTTGTAGTCCAAGCAAGCACAAAGATCGGTAAATTATATTGATCCAGGCTGCTTAGCTTGTTGTTGAGTTTAAATAGCACGGTAATTGCTTTATCTGCGCGCTCTCTATACGAATTATCAAGCCTAGTTTCAAAGTTAGACAGTGGAGTTTCACATGCCCATGAATAAGGCATTACTCGCATTGATTCGTAAACCAAGCCTTTTTTATGCAGCTCTTTAAATGCCCACAATACCGACTCCATGAAATTTTTGTCCATGGTTTTATATTCATTACTAAAGTCCACCCATCTCGCTTGGCGGGTAACATAGCTCTGCCATTCACTGGTATATTTCATCACTGAGGTTTGGCACTGTTGATTAAATTTATCAATCCCAAATTCGGTGATAGCAATTCTGCCACTAATCCCCAGCTCTTTTTCTGCATCCATCTCAGCAGGTAGACCATGACAATCCCAGCCGAATCTGCGCTCTACTCTTTTACCTTGCTGTGTTTGAAATCTGGCCACCATATCTTTAATAAAACCGGTAAGCAAATGACCATAATGCGGTAACCCATTAGCAAAAGGAGGACCATCATAAAAAATGAATTGATTGCTTTTTGGGTTTTTTGCTACTGATTTTTCAAAAATCTTTTGCTCTTGCCAAAATTTTAGAACTTTCTTTTCTACATCAGGCAGGCTTGGATTTGCATCAACTTTAGGATACATTAAATTCCTATAAATTTTGGTTAATTCAGCTTTGGAATATAGTGGAAATTAAGGGCTAATGTCAAATGGCTTTGTCAAATGGATGCGTTTTAGTGATTAATAAGGGTCCAGATTTAGGTAATCTAGACCCTTATATTAAATAAACTAACTAAGCTTTATCGCTAGCTTACTTAAAAAAATCAAGCACGTTGTTGCCAAGCTTCCGTCCCAGCTTCAACTTGACCAACTAAAGTATTTGCATCAGCGGCTGCACCACTTACAATTGAGGAGGAAGTTAAATCAGCTTGCTGTGTTATATCTTCAGCTTTACCACATACTTTTTTAATTCCACTCCATACAGCTCCTGCCACTTTAATTCCGCGTTCTGCTGCATAGCTTGCCACACATCCAAGAGCACAACCCAACATCACTACAAATTTAAGCGCAGCTTCACCTACGTTAGTAACGCTTTTTGCAGCAAAGGATGCTGAGGAGATTATAACTTTGATGTTATCAACGGTTAGTGCTTTAGCAACATCTAATAAATTATCTGTAATATCCTGAAGCCTTGCTCCTATTTCTTTACTTTCAATAGGCCCGCGCGCTTGGATTAAACCGGCTGTTTCCAATAAACCTGCCACTTCAACCACACCACGCCAAGCCTTAACGGTTGCCTCCTGTAAGTTAGCTGCAACACCATATAGCCCTACATCCGTCCCTTTCACTTCCTTTTTAGAGTGCTGCCCACCTCTACTAACGAGGCCACATCTATACATCCCTGTTACAGCTGTAGTAAAATTACTTAATCCTTCTGATAAATCACCAACCATACCTTTTAACTCACTTAAAGGTAATAACTGGTTAGTACCATGTTTTTTAAATTTAGTTTTGTCATCATAAGCAAGGCCCGCTACTAAATTAGCAAAAGCTTGTGAGCATTCCATTGGCTTTAAAGCACTTTTAACTTTGCCACCAACTCTTTCTTTAAAATTACTCATCTTTTTTCTCCTAAAAATTTTTTATTATGCAGCTTATAACCCGCTGTACAATTAAATTAGCATACCATAATTTTACCTCAATTGAAACCAACATTTTAACATCTTGTTAATACCATAGTTATACATTAAATTATAAATGGTTGATTGTAAATCTAACCGTTTTGCTTGCCTAAATTTTACTTTTAGCTACAATGATTTTAAATTATTAGTATCAGAAGCCGTAGCTCAGCAGGATAGAGCATCAGATTCCTAATCTGAGGGTCGCGCGTTCGAATCGCGCCGGTTTCACCAGGGTTTTATAGAGCTGGTTAATCTTATGGGACACCCTTGGGACATTAACCAATAACACTTTACAGCAGTTCACTTTCAAGAAAAATTGATTTTAAGCTAATAAAATTTTGAACAAATTGTCCTACCATTCTATCTCATAGACTACTTTATCAAACCTAAAATCTATATATTTTAATAAATTAAGTAGGCTTTGAATATGATTATCAATCAAATATTGTATCTTTTTACTGAGCTTTGTAGATTATCAACTTCTTCGGGTGGTTAGCTATGGCCACTATAGAAAAACGTATAAATCAAGATAGCAACATATCTTATATAATATAAAAAGACTTGCCAGCTCAAAAGTTTAGTGACTGTGGTGGGATAATTAATTGGAAAGCCTGCGTGCAAGGAAGAGGCAATAATAGCAACTTATTCATATAGCGAGGATCTTGTAAAAATATTAGAAGATTATAGCACTCAGACTGCAACTAGGTATAATATGTTATGCTTACCGCTGTTTCCTAAACTGCCTATATACCCTATATATCTTTACTACATATATTAAACGATCAATGAAGATTTATGCATAAAACCAGAAAAGGTAAACCCAATCATAAGTGAGGGGTATGTATCTCTAAAACCTAATATATTATTGCTGTTATGATAAAAGTAGTGTTGATTTGCTCTCCTTTTCTAGGCTGTAATTTAACAATTTAAATTTAATATTGTATCAAATTATATAAAATGTTAATATAATTTATATTATTTTTTATAGGTATTTTATATGCAAATTACATATGATCAATTTAATCAAACTAAGCATAGTAGTATACCTTATAATGATCATATTATTAGAAAAGATAGAGCATTCATTAGTGCACAGCATCAAGATACCCAGTTTGCTCCAGAACGTTATACTGATAATGCAGAAGCAACTGGTTTCATAGAATTTAGAATTGCTATTAAGCCAACAGCAGAAAATTTACAAAAAGCTTTTGAAATAGCTTATCCAATTTTATGTGATAATGGCTTACATAATTGGAAGATTTTAAATTTTCCCGAGGTGGGTACCGATTTACCAAATTGGGATATTTATGCAGGAGATGATCGATTTAGAGATCAAAAAGGCAAAGAACTTTGCTGTTATATTTCATATAACCCACACACCAAGAAAGCTGAAAAAACTAGTGCAGAATATAAGGATCTTATTTTAAAGTTAGTTAAATCCTTTGTGGATAATAATATTGAATTTGGATATTATCCTGCTCAAAGTGACCAAGCGATTAAAACTGAAGAGCATTTGCCAGAATTAGTAACATATATTTCAACTTACAAAACCCGTAATAGGTCTGATGGCCTAACCAACGAAACTGATGAAGCAAAGTTTGTAGCAAATGGCTGGGATAGAAACCCTCTTTTAGACATTAAGTTAACCTCAATTGATTACCAAAATTATGGCATATCATTGTCAAAACTACTTCAAATAAAGCGTGAACAAACTGCTTATTCCGTTGATCATTATACTTTTGCACGTGAAAAAATTCATGAAGAACTTCAGTTATTTCTTACAGATAAATTGGGTGAACAACCATGGCTTAAACAAATCATTGAGATAAGCGATAAATTAATGGCTAAGCCGCCACTCACAGATGATCCACAAGCGGAAAGAAAGAACATTAAAGATATTTTAGATAAATATAAAACTGCTTCCCCTAAAGCATACATGTTAAGTAGCTTATTAGATGGCGACACATTTGAGCCTGATAATTTTAGGCACTTTCATAATGAAGTATTAAAAATAAAAAGCTATCTGGAAAAGGATTTACAAATCGTTAAGCAGGAAATAATTTCTGCTAAATTATTAGGAACTAACGATGGGTTATCTGCGCAATTAGATAAGGTTACTAGTAAAGCTTATATGTATCCAGATAAGATTAAGGTGCTTAAAAATAGCATATATAACCTAGCTAGGGAAAAGGCCAGAAGTGATCAATATATAGCAAATAACCCAACATATTACCAAACTTGTAGGGTAGCAAGTGTAAAACAAAATAGTTTGTGGGACAGGTTAATAAGTTGGAGTAATAACCATGTTAAAGCAGCTAATATGATAAGCATTGTGGGTAGCCCATTATTATTTATCCCTACTGTTATCTTTGGTACAGCTTTATCTAAAAGAGATCCCAACCAAGTATTAGAGTTAGCTCAAGGTTTAATAGCAGGTAGCGATCAGCTAGCCGCCGCTGGAACAAAAGCTAGATATTCTAAATTTTATAAAATTCAAGATGCTGCGGCTCAGATGCGCTATTTAGCAAAGGAGATTAATACCACTCAAAAAGGTTTAAATGGAACAAAAAGTGATAAATTCTTACAAGCACTAAATAAAATTTTAGAGGTTGGCACCTTAGTTCAAGATGAAGCGACTAACCGCAGGGCACAAAGCTTGAATTCAGACTTAAATAAAATATTACCGCAAGTATTTACAATAAAATCAATAGGTTATGCTGCCTCCTCAGCGCCTACCAAAGGAATAACCGCCAGTGATAGCCGCCGACCTACCTCTACCCCGAGCGCCACTCCCTCAGCACCTTTCAAAGGAAGAGGGGGACGGCAGTAAAGGAATATTCTGGTAAGGATCAATTATCATTACGAGCACAACGAAGACAAGCCTGCTTTAAAGCTTGTTTTGAGAAATACTTATTTTGCAAAACGAAATAACATTTAAAATTGTGCATTGGAACAATTTGGCGTCTATCAAATTAGCTTTTGTCTAATTGGGTTAAAATTAGCACTTCTTTATCTAAAGGTTTTGTAGATACTTTCAGTCAAACTTGCGAATATATGGATATTAATTATCTTGTACTAGTTTTATTTGCCCAGAAAGTATTAGTGAATTATTATCTGGAAATAATAAACATATTGAATTTATTAAAATTGACACAAAGATTTGCGGTATGTCAATTTGCTAAATTATAAGTAAGTATAAAAATCTTTTGCCTCCACGGGACATTGGTGGGACACAAATACAAAATCTCTTGATAGCCTTGCAAATCTTTGCTATTAGCTACTGCACTTGATTGTGAATTATATGCTATATAAGATTCCTAATCTGAGGGTCGTGCGTTCGAATCGCGCCGATTTCACCAAGAGTTTAAAACTTGGCGTTCGATGATCCGGTTCTTTTGAAGGTGCCAATTTATAACCTCTACAACAACACAACCCACCTTAAATCTATGTATATTCACCTGGTAAATGAACTAGCTTTAAGCTGGCAAACATAGAGCATACTGCTATCCAGCTTGCATATCTTATATGTATTTTAAATTATAAACCCTTTGGTCGTTATTCTCTCAAAATATATCCAACACTGGCCAACCTTGTGAGCAACCTAACAGCTTATTATATAAAACTTTATCCGTTTTGAACTTTGTTTATGGTGAGTGAATTAGCAAAATCATGGTTTACATCTCTGTGCTCCGCTTCATCATCGCGTACAGCCAGCACTACATCACGCAAAGTAGCATCAACAGGTAAATTCCAATAGTCTATAGCAATTTGTGGAGCTAAAATGTTTTTTATACGTCCATTATCAATATCTTCTAAATAACGGGTATAGCTTACTATAGCTTCTTCTTCGAAATAGCCGACCAAACGATGCGCTGTCTTAGGGGAGATCAAATAAAGCAAGAAGAACGCATTAAAAAATATCCCCTGAGTTATTAGAATGATCATGCGTTCAAACCAATTAGGTTTAGCAATTTCTATAAATGTCATTAGATGCATCCTCTCGTTTTCGGCTTCATCTAATAATGTTTTAATCCATCCATTATCCGGGCATTGTTTACGCAAGCATCTTAAATGAATCAACATTCCGCCAACCATACCAGGCACTGCAGCAACCGTTTCAAGTATTACGGCTCTATGGCCATAACGTTTTTGAAAGAAAGAATCTGCTACCCAGCGTAAAAACTTACACATAACCATAGCAAATCGATCAGATAAGCTAGCTGGAATATGATGTACTGACAAGTTTGGTGTAATATTTTTCATAACAGAATTCCTTATAAATTTAAGTTACCGCGATAAAACGCAATACCACGCATGAGACTATCTGCAATCTTTTGTGCCTTATCTATAAAAAACTCGGCAGCTTCTTTAGGGCATATGCTATATGCATTTTCTTCAAATAATGCTATCCACCTTACGAAATGCTCTTCCTGCAACCCAGGTAGCACAACATGCTTAGGTAGTGGTTGCCCCTTATAGCGACCCGTGGATAAAGCAACCCCAGACCAGAAATCACACATTGTAGCTAAATGCTCATCCCAATTATTATTTATTTTATCTTGGAAAATCGGCCCTATAAATGGATCAGCTTTAATCTTGGCATAAAAGCTATGCACCAGACTAGAGACCATTGATTCGGTAATGCCTACAGAACCTCCGATGTTGCGACTAAAATTAGAATTTATCTGCAGCTTATTAGGCATAATTAATTATACAATTTTATTAAGTTGTATTTATACTATTTAATAATTAATTGTATCAAAATTAACATACTAAGCAACAGCTTTAAAATATATTGTTTTGCAAAAATTATATGCTCCTAACTTATATATTGATTCTAAGTCATAGATTAGCTAAGATTCCTCATCTAAGGATTACACGTTGGGATTAGTGCTGGTTGCTTTCACCATTTTTTATTATTCTTTTTTACCATGCTCAAAAGTTTTCTGATAATTAACATTATTATTCTTGGTATTATCTATTTATGCTTTAAGTTTCAAAGCTATTACCAAGGCCCTAAAACTGATCACTATGACGGCAAGAAATTTCGAGACCCTTTTTATGATAATAAAAAAGCTAATTTTTCTTTTTTAAAGTGGAAACTTAATGGTGATCCTGCCCGCTGGCCTGGAAGAATTGAGATTAAATCATATGATAAACCTCCTGCAAAAATTGCAGATAGCTCCATTAGGGTATCCATGGTAGGACACTCAACTGTATTAATTCAAACCAGCAATCTAAATATTCTTACAGACCCAGTGTGGAGCGAAAGAGCAAGCCCAGTTAAGTTTATTGGACCCAAAAGAGTTACTCCTCCAGGAATTAAATTCGAAGATCTACCTAAAATTGATGTGGTACTAGTTTCTCATAATCATTACGATCATTTAGATCTCGTCACTTTAAAGCAATTATGGGATAAGTTTCAACCCTTAATTATTACCCCTTTAGGTAATGAAAGCATTATACACAGTACCGACCAAGCTATAGAGGTTAAAGCCTTAGATTGGGGTGATTCGGTAACCTATAATAAGTTGAAATTTAATTTAGAATATGCACGCCACTGGTCAGCCAGAAATTTGCATGATCGCAACAAAGCCTTATGGGGTAGCTTTGTAATTGAAACACCTACTAAAAAAATGTATTTCGCAGGTGATACAGGTTATGGTAAACATTTTAAAGAATTAAACTATAAATATGGCAATTTTGATTTAAGTTTAATTCCAATTGGTGCTTATAAACCCGAATGGTTTATGCAATTTTCACATACCTCCCCTGAAGAAGCAGTAAAGGCTCATCTAGATTTAGACAGCAAATTAAGCATAGCACTACATCATAACACCTTTAAGCTTTCTGATGAAGCAATTGAAGATCCGGCACAAGACCTAACCAACAGTCTTAAACAAAATAATTTAAGCTCGAATGATTTTAAAATTCTAAATGCTGGTGAGTTTATTTTAATAAAATAGTTTTGCCAGGCCATTATTCAATAACAATAGTATTTAAGAATAACCCTATGCTTTTGCTTACTGCGTTGTGAAAAGATTAAGCGTTCAGTTCACTAATGTGCAAAACCGGTATAACAGGAGGCTGATATGGGTTAGTAAAACTGTGCTAATCACAAGCACAATACAAGCCCTTATAGCTCTTAAGCTAAATTAATGTTTAACATCAACCTTTGAGACCACACTTAAGTATTTTAATAAAACTTAATGTCCTACCGCGCTATCATCTATTTCTTTAGGCTTTTCTAAAAATGGCATAATTATAATGCTGGCCCAAAAGAATATGGCCAAGATTACAAAACAATCATTAATCGAGATAACTAGAGCTTCCCTAAGTAAGATATTATTATATAGTCTAATTGCTGCCACATCACTAAAATTATTGCCTATGGACAATAAGCGTTCTTTTAGCATAGTAAAAACTTGCATAAATTGTAAGGATCCCGTGCTAATATGCTGTTTCATTTCGGCATAATAAATTTTATTATGATTAACAATATAGCCATTAATTTTAGCAAGCATAATCGCCCCCCCTAAATTACGCGTAAGGTTATAAAGGCCGCTGGCAAATTTAATTTGCTCCGGGGGTAAGGTACCAAAAGTAATAGTATTAATCGGCAAGAAACAAAACATGAGTGACATACCTCTTACTGCTTGCGGTAAGAATAGATGCATAAAACCTTCATCATGGGTTAAAAAACTATCTAGATAGCAACCAAGACCAAACAAACTAAAGCCTACAAATAACATTATTCTTAAATCTACTTTACTAGATAATATTCCGGCAATTGGGGCCGAAAGAAATTGAAACACTCCTGTAACTGCTACATACATACCAATTTGGAAGCTATTAAGCCCCTTCACTGCACCTAAATAGAGCGGCAATAAATACACTGCGGAATACATTCCACTGCCAATAATGAAACTAAAAATGCAACCTGCTGTAAAATTTTTATTTTTAAAAGAACTAAAATCGATTATAGGATTTTGATATTTTAACTCTCTATCAATGAGTAAAATAAAGCTAATTAACGAAATTATGGATAAAACCGTAATTTTTAGGCTATCAAACCAATCTTCCTTAACCCCTTCCTCCAGGATATATTGCAAGGGTCCTAAGCAAGTAATAATATAAAATATCCCTATGAAATCGATTGATTTAAATAACTGGAATTCGGGCTTATCTACATCAATCAGTAAATAAGTTAAGGTACTAACTGCAATTCCAGGAATCACATTAATTAGAAACATATAATGCCAGGAATATTGCTCAGTGAGATAACCACCCAAGATTGGTCCCACAGTTGGAGCAATTGTTACCACTAATCCTACCAATACTGTAATTTTAGAATGCATTTTTTTAGGAAACATCGTAAAAATAGTTGAAAATACTGTAGGGATCATTCCTCCACTAAAGAATCCTTGAATAGCTCTGAATACAATCATGGACTCCAAATCCCAGGAGAACGCACATAACACGCTCATTACTGTAAAAATCGCTGCTGAAATGGTATAAAACAACCTAGTAGACAAAGCTTTAGCAAGCCAACCTGATAAAGGAATCATAATTACTTCAGCAATCAGATAAGAAGTTTGCACCCAGGTAATTTCATCTTGGGAAGCAGAAAGTCCTGCTTGGATTTCCTTTAAAGAACTTGCCACAATTTGAATGTCCAGAATGGCCATAAACATTCCTACAATCATGGCCACAAATCCTATCCAATCTTTTATTGATAGTTCTCGCTGCATAGATAGATACTTTTTGAAGCTAGTTGGTGTATATTTTTATAGTTGCAGAAAGGCCTGATTTTAACAAGGCTAAATCCTGCGATTTATCAAACCCAATCTTCACCGGCACCCGTCTGATAATTTTAGTAAAATTTCCGGTAGCATTTTCAGGCGGTAAAATACTAAAATCAGCACCAGTAGCTTTAGCAATACCTTCTACCCTACCCATAAATTTCTTACCCGGATATGCATCAAGCTTAATCTCAACTTTTTGACCAGGTTTTAAATTTTTAAGCTGGGTTTCCTTTAAATTTGCTTCAACCCAAAAATTTTGATCATCCACCAAATATGCAAGCATCTGACCTACTCTAACTAGCTGGCCTGGAGCTACCGCTCGATTATTAACCACCCCTTTAGTTTGAGCTCTTACTTTGGTATGGTTTAGATTATCCTGCTGTAGTTCAGCCTTAGCCCTAGCTTTATTTACAATAGCTACAGCATTATTAACTTTGTTAGCAGCTTGGTCTAAAGCTTTTTCAGAAGCAAAATCATCCTTTTTTAACTGTTTAGCCCGCCTTAATTCTTTTTCAGCTAGGCTTAAATCTGCTTCAGCAATTTGGAGTTCGCTTGCAGCAATTATTTGCTTATTCGTATAATCTTTAGCATCAATCTCAAATAAGATCTCATCTTGTTCAACTTGTGCATTATCGCTAAAATTAATTTTGGAAATAAACCCATCCACTTTTGCAGCCACTGGAATTATATTTGCTTTTAAGTATGCATTGTCTGAAGATTCACTAGAAGTAGATAGGAACTTACTGATAATAAAAATTACACCTAGCACTCCTATTGTTAATACAGCTAATTTAGTATTTTTATGCATTATTGATGCCTTATAATGGTGCCGCCAAAGGGATTCGAACCCCCGACCCACGCTTTACGAAAGCGTTGCTCTACCAGCTGAGCTATAGCGGCTTTATTTTTTATTATTTTGGAAATTATTTTTTACAAATATGTTTTTGCTAAGCAATAAAATAACCTATATTCCTAGCAAAATCAAAATTTATTTAATAATATTTAGATCAATCTTGCTAATTTGAACTTTAAGGCTTAATTGCTCTTATCTTCACGCACCACATAGCATAAAAATGCCACCTACCAAGCAGTCTTCATTATATTATGACATATAATAAGAAGCAACTTACTAAAGACCTATGCCTGTGGTTTTGCTGGTTTTTATTATTCTACTTAAAAATTCTTTGGGTGTAATATTTTCAATTTTTTCGGCTAAACATTTTGGTACAACATACCTTGCCGCATCCGTAACTTTACCACTAGCTTTACCAACAAAGCTAAAAGTACTGTTTAAAGCTGGAATATAACGTCCTGCAATATACATTAGGGCCGCTATCGCTACCACCGGTATTACAAAAGCAGCTAAAATTTTAGCTTTATTTAAGATCGGTTGCAGTTTTTCTCTATAGCTTAACTGTTGTGCCTTCCTAGCTTGCTCAAAAGCATTCTGCTCCCTACTATCCCTAGAAATAATCTCAACCGGGTGATTTGGTATGTTGCCCGCCACTCTACCTAGCTCTTTAGCAAAATCCTCTGGAATGCCGGTAAAATAAAGAGAGTTTATGTTAGTGTGTTGAGATAAGGCTGTTATTGTTATAATAGCTTGTGCTTTTGAGATGCCATTCCCACCTAATTCAAGAGTATGTAATCCTTTTAATTTTAATAACGCTTCTGCAAAATTGGTAAAATCCTCCTTACTGTAATTGCGTACATACCTCCTACGCACTCCTAGTTCTATTCTCCCCCATACTAAATTGTTCCAGGATAAATCAAGAGTATGAAGCTTAGGACAATCTTGGAGAGCCTCTATAATAATTAGAGCTCTTCTAGCGTCTATACGATTCAAATGTAAATCAAGAGTGTGCAAATTTTTTAAGGCTGATAGAGCTCCCATCAAATTGGCAAAGGCATCGCCATCAACTTCATATAGCTTATTGCCACCCAAAGCAAGGCTACGCAAATTCTTTAAACCTGACAAAGCTTCTGCCAGGCTAGATAGACCTTCAGCATCCTCCTCTCCTAGCTTGTTACCCCATAAATCAAGAGTATGAAGCTTAGGACAACCTTGGAGAGGTCCTACTAGGATTCCAGCTTGGCGTGCTCCCAGCTTGTTATACCTTAAATTAAAAGTGCTCAAGTTTTGTAAGCCTGATAAAGTTACTGCTAAATTGGCTAGGCTATCAGCGTTCCAGCTCCCTAGCTGGTTGTCGCTCAAATCAAGAGTATGAAGCTTAGAGCAGTTCTGTATAGCTACTGCTAAATTGGCTAGGCTATCAGCGTTCCGGCTCCCTAGCTGGTTGCTGCGCAAATTAAGAGTACACAAGTTTTTTAAGGCTGATAGAGCTGCTGATAAGCTGGCAAGCTTACCAGCATCCATTTCGCTTAGATTGTTATTTGCTAACTCAAGAGTACGTAAACTTTTTAAGGTTGATAAAGCTGCGGATAAGTTGGTAAAATTGCTGGCATCCACAGTTCCTAGGTCATTATTCATTAAGCTAAGAGTGCGCAAATTACTACAGTGATGCAATTGAGAGATTAATGCAATAATGTTGGATCTGTTTGCATTTAACTCTTTATTGCGTTGCCAAGAACAGTCAATAGCGTATATGCTATCAGCCAATTCTACATTATTCTGAATTTCCTTAGTCAACAGCTCGATAGAGCCTTTGGTAACCCGGATACTTCTCTTTAAGTTAGGATATAATTTTATCAGCAGGGGATATATTTTTACGGACGTATCTGTGCCCAAATAATAAGTTGAAATTATTACTTCATCACTACAGATGGGCTCAATCTTTGATAAGTCTTCCTCTTGATCAATTGCATCTTGCCGCAGCAATTTCCATACACCTTGGCGCAACCATTGCCAAACACTTACAGTTTCACCTTGTTGTTGTAGCCAATTCCAAATGCGCATTATATCATTTTTTCTTTGTTGCTTTTGAGCTACATCAAGATCCATGGCATCTATTGAATAAATGATGTCCATTTTAATGTCTTTAAGGCAGTAGACTGTATCTTTCTTAACAAAATGGTCCGGTCTAACAAATTTGGTATAATAATCGCCTATTGCTTGCCGAAAGAAGCGACTTGCCGACCTTGCTTTATATAATTTGCCTGTATTAAGATGTGGTAAAATATGTTCTGAATATACATCCCTTGGTATATCTTTAAATGTTATATCTTTAAAACGTCCTCTCTCAGTTGCCACCTTGATAGTATTATTCATTAGAAAAGCCATATTTCATTCTTATTATGATTACGGTAAATTAACACACAATTAATAAATGGTAAAGATATTTAACCTTATTAGCTAAACATCCGCTAATAATATCAATAAAAGATTTATTAAAAAGCTTCACGTTGCTTTATTAAAATTAATTCATATAGTAGGAAAATAATATTGTATTACCATTAAACTATAATAAAATATTAGCAATGTTAGCTTTACTTTACCGCCAGCTTAAATATTTTTTTACTAATAAAAATCAAAATTCCATTTTGTTAGGAACTTTATTTGAGCATTTTGATGCTAGCCTTTATGGGTTTATGGCTCCCTTTTTGGCACCT
This sequence comes from Rickettsiales endosymbiont of Stachyamoeba lipophora, assembly GCF_003932735.1. Classification (NCBI taxonomy): domain Bacteria; kingdom Pseudomonadati; phylum Pseudomonadota; class Alphaproteobacteria; order Rickettsiales; species Rickettsiales endosymbiont of Stachyamoeba lipophora. Next base: position 726,645 of record NZ_CP033611.1, read on the forward strand.
TTATTCTTTCCGAATTATGATCCGGTAAGCGGTATGATTTTAATGTTCTCAACTTATCCTATAACTTATTTATCTAAACCTTTTGGCGCTTATATAATAGGACAGATTGGTGATAAATATGGTAGAAAAAGAGCATTACTTATTTCTATGATCGGTATGGGTGGTGCAACTTTGCTCATGGGATTACTCCCCACTTATGAAACCGTAGGAATTTATGCACCTGTTTTTTTATTGCTAACGCGTATGGCTCAAGTTTTTTTCCTATCAGGTGAATCAAATGGCGGCCCTATCTTTATGCTAGAGCACAGCAAAACCGGCTATCTTGGTAGGGCCAGTGGTTTTTATTGTACTTTTACCGGGCTTGGTATTTTTCTAGGTTCATTTACCTCGGCCGTAATAATGAAAGCCGGTATCGAATATTGGAGGGTACCTTATTTCTTTGGTTTTATTACCGCTATTTGTGCAGTATATTTAAGATATAAAACCAGTGAAACACCTGCATTTAAAAATGCAGCAGACCTTAAAGATGACAAACTTCCGGTACGGAAATTAATCAATTTAATTGCTATCTCAGCGTTTGCGCGCATTCTATATATGGTACCTAGTGTGCTAATAGTTACCTTTATTCCGCTTGCAACTAACATACCCACCTCTCAAATTCTGTATCTAAATACCCTTTCGTTGTTAATTTATACTATCTCTTTACCTTTTATGGGAATTTTAACTGATAGGCTAACTCCTAAAGTAATGCTGTCATTATCAATCAAGCTTGCAGTATTCCTAGCATATCCGCTATTTTGTTTATTTTATTATAAGAATATTTATCTAATGTTCTTCTCAAAAGTAGTAATTATTCTTATAACCGCAGCCTTTTATTGCGCGCTCCATCCTTGGTATATCTCCCAGTTTATGGTTAAACAGCGTTACAAATATGTCTCTCTTGGTTATGCAATCGGCGCACAAATTGGCGCTTCTTCTCCAGCTATATCAATGGCTATTTATAAAAAAACCGGGCTAATTTCCAGCTATACCCTGCTAATTATTATTTTCGGCTGTTTATCATTGTTTCTAAATAAATTTAAAACCAAAGAATTATAGATCTTATAAAATTACTTTCCTAGAAACCCAGAAAACAAAAAAGCTTCATAACAAAAATGCAGGCGAGGAACATAATTTATTAAGCATCAATGATTATCCCAAATTGAGTTCGCTCCAAAATCATTTGTTAAACTAAGAAAAGCCTATTGATTTATAATTTTACATAAGTAATATCAGACATATAAACCGGGGGAACTACACCTTAAGTAGTTGAGAATGAGCTTTAACAAGGTAGCTTTAGACCCTTAGAACCTGAACACGTTAACACTTGCGTAGGGAGAGTCAGATGTTAAACCATGCTATTTTCTATTATCTTATTTTTAGCCTATCGTTCAATTATCTATTAAATCGTTTTAGCAGAAAAACAAACAAAATTACCCTAAGTACTTTTGGATTTATCGCTACTATCGTACCTACTTGGTATGGGGGCATACTTGCCGTGAGTGAGTTTTATTATAATAAAGGTATTATTGGCTGGCTATCATTTTCAGCACCTTATCATTGTTATTTAATTTTACTGTTAATTTTTATTAATAAAATTCGTAACAGCTCTTATTTAACTATACCCGAGCTTTTTGCTAATCATTACAGCAGCTTAACCGGCAAAATCGCTTCTGTTTTAATTATGCTGCATACTAGCCCTGCAACTTATATACTCATGTCTTCTTTTCTGCTGTCTTATGTTACTGGGGTTTCTAAGCTAGTAGCTTCTATTGCCATTTGTACTTATATTTTTATCACGATTAGCATTAAGAGCTTTAACTCGGTTAAAATTTCTAATTTTATTGATTTTTGTATGATGTATCTAGGGCTTGTTAGTCTGTTTATATTCTGCCAATTTAATACCACCTCATTTACTACTCCCATTAGCTATTTTCCAGCTACATTCGAAGCTAAAGATCTACATAAGCTTATTTCTTGCTATGTAATAGCCAGCTCTACTATTATTGATCCTAATTTCTTTTTTAGAGTCAAGATGTGTAAGGATAATCAAACGGCTGTTAAAGGGATTATTGGATCACTAATATTTTTTATTATTTTTGATTTTTGCGCCATATACTGCACTGGTTTGGCTAAAATATTTTCTCCTAATTTATCGCAACCAGCTCTAAGCTTATTAGCAATTAGCAAATCTCTTATGCCGCATTGGATAAACACCTTCTTTAACATAGCTATTCTGTCTATTTCTTTATCTTCTGCGGTTAGTTATACTTATAGTAATATCCATACTTTAAGCTTTGATATTTTAAAGCAAAAGCATAGCAGCCTTACTATTAACCTGCTCGTGATTGTCTTCAATTTTTTAATAGCTCAGATGTTTACCTCAATCATTGATGTGTGGTATTATTTAGGCAGTATTAGCATACCAGGATTGATTATTTTAATGCTCTGTTATTATTGTAAAATTTCACTAAGCAGCAAAGCTGCCATTATAATAATGCTTACCAGCACTACCAGCGCTAGTATATGGAGCTTTAGTAATACTAGCTATAGTCCAGTAGAAATCGGCATTTGTAGCGCTTTAAGTTTGCTTATGCTGTTAAAATCTCGGGAAATAATCATGCATAAATTATGGCATAACTATAAAAATTAAAATCTAACATTGTAAAATTTTGCAAGAATGTTAATCTATCTGCTAAAAAGTACTTTTATTTAATGATTATGAAACTTCAAGGTCCTATCACTGCATTAATAACCCCTTTCAATGAAGATTATTCTATAGATTTTGAATCTTTAGAAAAAATTGTTGGCTGGCAGGTTGATAACAAAATTTCAGGCCTGGTAGTAAATGGCACTACTGGTGAATCACCCAACATAACAGATGATGAGCTAATTGAGCTAATAAAAGCAACCAAAGCCAAAGCAGGCACTTGCCCCTTAATTATAGGAGCGGGCAGTAATTCAACCAAGAAAGCCATCCTTAAAGCTCAGCTTGCCCAAAAGTACGGCGCTAATGCTGTTTTAGTAGTATGCCCTTATTATAATAAACCTACCCAACAAGGGTTATATGAGCATTTTGCTGCGATTGCTAAAAACATTAATATTCCAATTATTATTTACAACATTCCAGGTCGAACTAATGTAAATTTGGAAATTGAGATTATTGAACGATTATATAAAGATTTTGGTAATATTATTGGCATTAAGGAATCTACTAATGAAATCCTCAGATTTCATACACTTTCTCAAATAGGCAAGGATTTTAGGATATTTTGTGGAGACGATGCACTGTCTTTACCAAGCTACCTGCTAGGAGCATGCGGAACCATTTCAGTGTTAAGCAATATCCTTCCTGATTTAGTAGTAGAGATGAACAATCTATACTTTGATAATAAAGTAGAACAAGCCAAAACGATATATGATCATTTGTTTAAATTTACCAATCTATTATTTAGCGAGACTAACCCTATACCCACCAAATTTGCTTTAAGTAAAATCGGTTTATGTAAAAACATCTTAAGAGCACCTCTTACCCAGCTATCAACGGAATCTCAGCCTAAAATTTTAAATGAGTTGAAAAAGTTTTATGAGCTCTAAGAAAAACCCCAATAAAATTATCGTTGCATCTAATAGAAAAGCTCGTTTTGATTATTTTATCGAAGAAAGCTTTGAAGTCGGTATTGTATTAATAGGCAGCGAAGTTAAGTCTTTAAGAGAAGGTAAAGCCAATATCAACGAAGCTTATGCTATTGAACAAAACAATGAAATTTATCTAATGCAGGCACACATCTCTGAATATAAAGGGGCCAACCAATTTAATCACGAGCCGAAAAGAGCACGAAAACTGTTGTTACATCGTAAGCAAATTAATAAATTGATTGGCAAAGTTAAAATTAAAGGTTATAGCTTAATTCCACTTGAAATTTACTTTAATGGCAAGCGAATGGCCAAGGTAACCTTAGCTCTCGCCAAAGGTAAACAAAATATCGATAAACGTGAAACCATTAAAGAGCGTGAATGGAAAAGAGAACAATCCCGTCTTGTTAGGAGTAAGTAATTAATGGATCTATTAAGCTTTATTCATGTTAATTTGCTTAATCCCGCTATAATGTGTTTTATTCTAGGTATTATTGCCACTATCTTTAAAAGCAACTTATCCCTGCCTGATGTAGTATATGATGCTATAGCTATCTATTTGTTATTAGCTATTGGGATCAAAGGCGGAATAAAAATTGCTAGCAGCGATTTAAGCAACTTTACTTTGCCCGTGTTTGCTACCATTGCTATTGCTTTGTTAACCACCTTTATAGCTTTCTTTTTGCTGAAGTTAGTAGGCAAACTAGACTTTATCAATTCTGCAGCAATTGCTGCTCATTACGGTTCAGTTTCGGTGGTTACTTTTATGGCAGCCATCAGTTTTTTACAGATTATGCAAATTGAATATGAACCTTTCATGACAGCTTTAGTTGCTATCTTAGAGGTGCCTTCCATTATTATAGCGCTTTGTATGGTCTATATTAAGCGTTCTGGAAAGATTAGCCATATTTTTAAAGCATTAAGAAAAGCACTTAGCACTAAAAGCTTAATTTTACTCATTGGCGGAATTACCATTGGGATGACCATGGATAAGAACCATACTCAGGATATCAAATATTTTTTTGAAACTCCTTTTAAAGGAGTTTTATGCTTATTCTTATTACAAAAAGGTATTGTAGCCGCCACCAAATTTCATGAGATTAGAAAAATTGGTAGCTTTTTAATTATTTTCAATTTAGCGGTTCCAATTCCTTTTGCTTTAATAGGTATCTATCTCGGTAAGCTGTGTGGTTTATCGCTCGGCGGAGGAACATTGCTCGGCGTTATGGCGGCAAGCTCTTCATATATTGCAGTTCCTGCAGCAATGAAAGCTTCTCTTCCTGAGGCCAGTCCAACCTTATCGCTAGTTTCCACTTTAGGGATTAACGTTCCTTTTAATATTATTTTTGGCATTGGTATTTATTTTACGTTAGCACAAATAATTTATAGCTAGTAGCGAATTAAAATTAACAGCAATTTATAATGAATGGTTATTAAATGGATGATTTAAATAAGCTTAGTGAATCACTCATTGAGAGAATAAAAAAATCTAGCAAACTTGCAGAGCTTGATCAAATAAAAGCTGAGGCATTAGGCAAAAATGGCTTTATCACTCTTGCTATGGGTAATATAAAAAACATAGCCTCTGAGCATAAAAAAGAATATGGCGCTCAAGTTAACCATTATAAAAATTTAATTTCTGATAATGTTGAAGCCCACAAACTAAGCTTAGAAGAGCAAGAGTTAGCGAACAAGCTTAATCAAGAGAAAGTGGATATTACCTTACCACCTAAGCCACACAAAATTGGTTCTTTGCATCCCATCAGCCGCACTATAGAGGAAATTGTTAACATTTTTGGATATTTCGGTTTCAAATTGGTTCAAGGCCCTGAAATTGATACTGATTTTAACAATTTTACTGCTTTAAACATTCCTGAAACTCATCCTGCAAGGCAAATGCATGATACTTTTTATCTAAAGGAAGAGGGGTTGTTACTTAGAACGCATACTTCTAATGTGCAGATAAGAACCATGACTAATAGTAAACCACCTTTTAGAATAATTTCCACCGGCCGTACTTATAGATGCGATTGGGACATGACTCATACTCCAATGTTCCATCAAATTGAAGGTTTATGCATTGACACTAATATTAATATGGGCCATTTAAAATATTTACTGAATGAATTTTTAAAAATGTTTTTTGAAAAAGATAATATTCCAATGAGGCTAAGACCGCATTATTTCCCATTTACTGAACCTTCGGCGGAAGTTGATATTAGTTATTCACGTAACGGCAATGAGTTTAAAATTGGCGAAGGTGATAAATGGATGGAAATTTTAGGTTGCGGCATGGTGCATCCTAATGTGTTAGAAAGTTGTGGCATTGATAGCACTAAATATCAAGGTTTTGCTTTTGGCATGGGCGTAGAAAGACCAGCCATGCTTAAATATGGTATAAGCGATTTAAGAACCTTCTTTGAAGGTGACCAAAGATGGCTAGATCATTATAATTTTAAAGGATTTGACATTCCAAGTTTGATTGGAGGATTAAGCGCATGAGATTTACTTTATCCTGGCTTAAAAAATTTTTAGATACCGAAGCTGATATTCAGGCAATTTGTGATGGATTAGTTAAATTAGGCTTAGAAGTCGAAGAAGTTGAAGATTTAACATCTACCCATCATTATTTTAAAATTGCTGAAATACAAGAGGCTAAGCCTCATCCTAATGCTGATTCATTAAGAGTTTGCAAAGTATTTGACGGTGAAAAAATCTTAGATATCGTTTGTGGCGCTCCGAATGCTAGAGCGGGTATCAAAGTAGCACTTGCACCCATTGATGCGATTATTCCTAGTAACAATTTAAAAATTAAAGAGTCAAAAATCAGAGGAGAATTAAGCCAAGGCATGCTATGTTCAGCCAGCGAACTTGGTTTAGGTACTGATAGCGACGGCATTATTGAACTAGATACACAAGCTCCTATCGGTAGTAGATTTATTGATTATCAAGGATTAAACGATCCGGTAATTGAGGTGGAAGTTACTCCCAACCGCCCGGACTGTTTAGGGGTATATGGCATTGCTAGAGATTTAAGCGCACTCGGCTTAGGCAACCTAAAACCTTTAGAAATTAATGAGATCAAAGGCTCCTATGAATCACCCATTAAGGTAACAATAGAAGATACCGAAATATGTAAACATTTTGTGGGCAGGTATATTAAAAATATACAAAACACCCAATCTCCTAAATGGCTAGGAAATTTGCTTACTAGAATAGGGATGAAACCTATATCAGCCATTGTAGATATTACTAATTATATTAATTTAAGCTTTGCTCGTCCCTTACACGCCTTTGATTCAGCTAAATTAAACGGCAACATTACGGTGCGCAAAGCAAAAGATGGTGAAAATTTTACCTCTCTTGACGATAAAACCTACAATTTAACTAGCCTTGTGACTGTCGTTGCAGATAGCAAAGCATCTCAAGCAATAGCTGGTGTTATTGGTGGTAAAGATAGTGGCTGTGAGCTTAATACTACTGCTATCTTTCTTGAATCCGCCTACTTCCCTCCTTTAACCGTTATCAATTCAGGTAGAGCCTTAAATATCCATTCTGATTCACGCTTTAGATTTGAAAGAGGTATTGATCCTTTATCTGGTGAATTTGGTTCTTTACTTGCTACCCAATTGATTTTAGAGATCTGCGGCGGTGAAGCAAGCCTACCGGTAACTGCGGGTCAGGCTGAAATTAACTTACCTATCATTACCATAGATGCCAAGTTTATTGAAAGTAAGCTAGGGTTAGCAGTTAATAAAGAGCAAATTATAGAAGTTTTCAGTAAGCTAAATTGTGAGTACGAAGTATCGGGAGAAAGTTTAGCTATCACCCCTCCTAGTTACAGACGTGATCTTACAATTAAAGAAGATTTAGTTGAAGAAGTAGCCAGAGTAATAGGATATGATTCTATTCCGCTTAATCCATTACCAATGCTTAATGATAATTTTGGCAAAGTGCTAGATACTCAAACTAAATATCATTATCAATTTAAAAGATTATTAGCTAGTATCGGGTTTGATGAAGTAGTTAGCTGGTCATTTATGAACTCAGCCATTTCTAACATATTTGGGATACAAGATGAGATTGAACTAGCCAATCCAATCTCAAGCGAACTGAACGTGATGAGAAAAACCATAGTACCTAATCTTTTAAAAATTATCAAAAGTAATGAAAATAGAAGTATTTTTGACCAGTCCATTTTTGAATTAGGTCCAATATTTTTAGGCACCACCCCTGAAGCTCAACCTAAAGTATTAGCAGGAATACGCGCAGGCTTAGTAAATAAAAATCATTATCTAGGTCAGCATAAATATAACTGGTTAGATAGTAAAACCGATCTATTTACTTTACTTGAACATGTTAGTCTTGCTAATAAAGTTAAAATTGAGGCAGATAAATTGCCAGCCTATTACCATCCTTCTAAGTCAGGCCGTATTACTTTGGGCAAGAAAACTCTAGGATATTTCGGAGAGATTCATCCAAAAATTGCTAAGCAACTGGATATCAGACAAAATTTAGCGCTGTTTGAATTGTTTTTAGAAGAAATTCCTTATCCTAAATCGAAAGCTGGATATAAAGGACAAATAACACTAAATGATTATCAAAAAATAGAAAGAAGATTTTCTTTAATTACTAATAAAGACCTCAACTCTTCTGATTTAATAGTAGCGATTAAAAATGTAGAAAAAAACCTGATAAAAGACGTATCTATATTTGATTATATGGAAAATTTAAAAGGCCTGAGTGAACACCAAAAAGTGCTGGGCTTTTCTGTAACCATACAAGCAGATAATTATACTTTAACTACCGATGAAATTGATATTATCTCAAATAAGATTATCGATACTTGTTCTAAACTCGATGCAACCTTACGTGCTTAAAAAATTATGACTCATGATATTAACTTAATTAGAAACTTCTCTATTATTGCTCATATTGATCATGGCAAATCAACGCTAGCTGATCGTTTGATTGAAAAATGTGGAGGCCTAGAATCTAGGGAAATGACCTCCCAAGTGCTTGACTCGATGGATATTGAAAAAGAGCGTGGTATTACTATTAAAGCTCAAACAGTACGCTTAAAGTATCAACATAATGACAAGATATATATTTTAAACTTAATTGATACACCTGGCCACGTCGATTTTGCCTATGAGGTTAGCCGGTCGTTAGCTGCATGTGAAGGTTCATTATTAGTAGTGGATGCCAGCCAAGGGGTTGAAGCCCAGACTTTAGCCAATGTTTATCAAGCAATTGATAATAATCATGAAATCATTCCGGTATTAAATAAAGTTGATTTGCCAGCGGCTGATATTGATCGCACTAAGCAGCAAATAGAAGATGTAATTGGTTTAGATACTAGCAATGCCATTGCTATCTCAGCTAAAAGCGGTTTAGGTATAGAAGATGTGCTTAAAGGAATTGTTGAAAGGCTTCCTGCTCCAACAGGTGATATTAACAAGCCTCTTAAAGCTCTGTTGGTTGATAGCTGGTATGATCCTTATTTAGGGGTAGTAATTTTACTTAGAGTCATTGACGGCAAAATTACTAAAGACATGAAAATCAAAATGATGTCTAACAATACAATTTATAGCGTCGACACTGTGGGTATTTTTACTCCTAAAAAAATCAAAACTGAGGGTTTATATGCCGGAGAAGTAGGATTTATCACCGCTTCAATGAAGGAAGTTGCTGATTGTAAGGTTGGAGATACTATTACCACGGAAAAAAACCCATGTGATCGTGCCTTGTCAGGCTTTAAACCAAATCAACCGGTAGTATTTTGCGGTCTTTATCCTACTGATGCTTCCGAATTTGAGAATTTAAAAGAATCTTTAGGTAAATTAAGACTTAATGATGCTAGTTTTGAATATGAAATGGAAACTTCATCGGCCTTAGGTTTTGGTTTTAGATGCGGCTTTTTAGGATTGCTCCATTTAGAAATCATTCAAGAACGTTTAGATCGAGAATTTAATTTAGATCTAATTACTACTGCTCCTAGTGTAATTTACCGAGTACATTTACTTAGCAAAGAGGTATTAGAACTTCATAACCCTTCGGATATGCCTGATACTACTAAAATCGAGTTTATGGAAGAACCGTGGGTTAGAGCAACTATTATGTCACCAGACGAATATTTAGGTTCAATCTTAGCACTCTGTACTGAAAAAAGAGGGATACAAGTTGATTTAACTTATGTGGGTGCTAGAGCAATGGTAGTATATAAACTGCCGCTTAACGAGATAGTATTTGATTTTTATGACCGTTTAAAATCTTGTTCCAAAGGTTATGCAAGCTTTGACTGGCAAATGGATGAATATGCAGAAAGCGATTTAGTTAAGCTTTCAATTTTAGTAAATGCAGAACCGGTTGATGCTTTATCAATTATTGTACATAGATCTAAATCAGAGCATCGAGGTAGAGAACTTTGTAAGAGATTAAAAGATTTAATTCCTTCTCAATTATTCCAAATTGCTATTCAAGCGGCAATAGGTGGAAAAATAATTGCTCGTGAAACAGTTAAGGCTTTAAGAAAAGATGTATTAGCCAAATGTTATGGTGGTGACATCAGCAGAAAACGTAAACTTTTAGAGAAACAGAAAGCTGGTAAAAAACGCATGAGGCAAATAGGGAACGTAGAGATTCCTCAATCAGCCTTTATTGCAGCTTTAAAAATTAGTGATAATGATTAACTATCAAGTTGCGTTAGTAAATTATTCATGTATCCTATAGAATGGAATAATTAAAAGACTAACTCTTATGTTAAAGATATTTTTAAATACACTTGTTATTTCTTCGCTTGCTTTATCAAATTATTGTTTTGCCTCAATTGCTTCAAACAATGCAATGTATGAGAATTTTGATAAGCAAATTAAAGATGTAAATAAGCACAAAAGTAAAAAGAAAAATATTAAAAAAGTTAAAAAAGCTAATAAAAATTCAAAAAAATTCAAAAATTTAAAATCCAAAACGGTTGAAACTAAAGATATTCAAGCAGTAATACAACCGGAATATACACCTATACCTCATATTAGCTTAACTAACGAACCACAAATTACTCAACCGACTCAGCTAGAGAATTCTCCTATAACCACTCCAGCAATCCAACCTCCAGCCGATGAAGCAAAACCAATTGAAGTAATGCATCCAGCTGAACCTATACCTATCTATGTTCCTCAAACAATTGAAATGAAAAAGGAAGTTACTCCTTTAGAACCTCAAAAGATTCAGGCCCAAGATTTAACTTCAGCGAAAGATCAAATTATTCCTACCCACCAAAGCGGCATTAAAGAAACTAAAAAAGCTGCCCCTACAGTGAATAATATAGAGACCTCTAAGCTTCCTAATGTAGTTTCAGAGCCTGCTGTGGCTGATAAAAAGGAAACCGTAAAACCAGAAGCTACAACATCAGCTGCTCACAAGTCTGAAGCCATCACCACTCCAGCAGCTAGCAAGCCAAGCACTATTAAAAAAGAAACACTATCTTCAGCTGTAAGTAAAAAATCAAAAACACCTCTACCTTCTAGCATTACTTTGAATTTTAAAGGTGCTAGCTTCGAGCTTTCTAAGGAACAGCAAGAACAACTTAAACCACTTATTCTGGATGGAAAATCTCGTTTAAAAATTGTAGGTTTTGCTTCTAATAATGGTGAAGAGCATAATTCTGCAGCGAGAAGAATTTCTTTGCAACGAGTTATCTCTGTTAGAAAGCACTTAATTAATAATAACTATAATTCTTCTTTAATAGCTGTGCAAGCTATGGGCACTGACAATTTAAAGAATTCAGAACGAGTAGAAATTTATGTTGAAAGGGATTAAAAGATCCCTTCTTTTTCTTCTTATTTTTGTTCCTACTTTTTCATTTGCTAGCCAATATTTTACAATAAATAATAAAGATTATTATCTTAGTCATATTTATTTACCGGCTGAACAAAATTTTTTATTTAATAAATCATTTTCGAAAACCAACTCAGAAAATGAAGCTCCAGAACCCTACAAAACTCAAGTTCAAAGTGTACATATAGCACATGAGGATAAACAGTACCAAGCAATACTTTTGCCTGCTGAATTAAAACAGGCAGGAACTAAAACCCAAACCTTTCATATCTTTATCAAGCAAACTAATATTTTTAATCAAACCGAAGGGATTTATAAATTTCTTGGAGAGCACCTGACTGTACAAGAAAATTTACTATCATTAGGACAGGCAGTTTTTTATCCACAAACTTCTATTAATTCTTTTTGGTATCAAGCCTTACTTAACGCTGAACAGATAGCACGTAGCAATAAACAGGGCTTATGGCAACAGGCTAAACTTGAAGAAAACAGTTACTATCTTCATGTATCGCACAATTTCTTAATCTTGACAGGAAAAATCCAAAAAATCTCCTTGTATCAAGGACATTATTATATTAATCTAGATAAAAATATATTTAATAATTTAGTAATTATGATGCCTAAAAATTTCCTTAAAAATTTGAATATTCGCTTTAAAGATTTTTCTTCACTGGTGAATAAAAGAGTTGAGGTTAGAGGCTGGGGAACCAAGACAAAAACCAATAAAATTTACATAACTCCTTCGAACCCATTAATGGTTAGATTGCTGGAGCAGTAACATGATTAGTATAAAAAAAGTTGCGGTGATTGGTTCAGGAGTGATGGGAGCCCAAATAGCTGCCCATCTAGCTAATAGTGATACTAGTGTAATTTTATTTGATTTAGCAGGAGCGGAAGGTAATCGCAATGAATTAGCACTCAAAGCAATTGAACGGCTTATTAAAGATCCTCTAAAACCTTTAATGAGCGAATCCCTTGCCAAACACATATATCCTGCCAACTTAGAAGATGATTTAAATTTACTCCAAGAAGCGGATTGGATAATTGAAGCGATTATTGAAAAACCATCACTTAAAAAAAATTTATATCAGACTATAGCACCTTTTCTTAAAACAAACTGTATTATTTCGTCCAATACTTCCACTATAAAACTAAATGACTTAACCCAAGGTGTAAGTGATAATTTTAAAGCACATTTTTTAATCACACATTTTTTTAATCCGGTAAGATATCTAAGTCTCCTGGAATTAGTCACGAGCCCAAATACTAATAATATTGTTACCCAAACCATTGAGGATTTTTGTTATCATAAGTTAGGTAAAATCATTATTAAATGTAAAGATGCCCCTGGGTTTATTGCAAATAGGCTAGGCTGCTTTTGGCTAGAGCTGGGGTTAAGAAAAGCAATCAAATACAATATTAACCCATATCATGCGGATTTAGTACTTAGTAAATATTTTGGCATTCCAAAAACCGGGATTTTTAAATTATGGGATTTAATCGGGGTTGATCTAATGCCGCTAATTTCTCAATCAATCATCGAGAATTTACCGCAGGAAGATAATTATAATTTGCTCATGTCCAAAAACGAGCCGGTAATTGAACATATGATTGCGCACAAATTATTGGGCAATAAGGCTAAGCAAGGTTTTTACAAGAAACAAATACTTGAAAACGGAACAAAACAAGAATTAGTTTTAAACTTTAAAAACTATGAATATGAAGAATTACCTGAGATAGAGAGTATTACAAAATTTAAGGATATGAAGGAATTATTAGATTATCCAGGTAATATAGGTAAGTTCGCCTGGGAAGTACTATCCTCTACACTTAACTATGCGGCTACTCTTTATCCGCAAAGCGCCTTTAATATCAACGATATTGATATTGCAATGAAAGCTGGTTATGGCTGGAAATACGGTCCGTTTGAACTGATAGACAGCCTAAGAGATGATAATGCTTACGGCACCCAAAATTTAAGTATTAAACTCCAATTAGACAACTTAGAATGCGCAGATTTATTAAAGGAAGTAGATCAAAATAGCTTTTATCAAAATAATTTTTACTGGCATGAAGGTCAATACCAGCAGGCTAAAGAGCTAAATGATAATAAATTAAAAACTTTAAAAGCTAAAAATATCGCTCCTCTTCATCAAAACAGTACTGCTAAATTATGGGATTTAGGCAAAAATATTTTAGGGTTAGAATTCTCTAAAAAAATGCATGTACTTGACTATAATGGTTTTGAAATGATGGAACATGCAATTCATTTAGCTGAATCAAAATACGATGCTCTATTTATTCTGAGCGATGATCAACATTTTTCAGCAGGTGCAGATTTAAAAATTTTAAGCGAATTAATTGAACAGCAAGCTTTTGATATTATAGCTAAATTAATAGATTACGGCCAAAAAACCCATCAGAAATTAAAATATGCTAAAATTCCTGTTATTTCCTTAGCCAGCAATATAGCTTTAGGCGGGGGTTGTGAACTCTTACTTCATTCACATGGGATAGTAATTCATGCTGATACAAAAGTAGGGTTAGTTGAAAGTAATATTGGTTTAATACCAGGCTGGGGCGGATGTAAAGAAATGATTTTAAGAGCATTTTTTGATCCCACCTCCATTGATGTAAGTAAAAACATCATAAACTCATTTAAACTAATTTTAGAAGGATATCAAAGCAGTTCAGCCATTGATGCTATTCAAAAAGGCCTACTGAAAAAGGAAAATACTCGAATTGTAATGAACGCTAATAACTTATTTGATGAAGGGCTAGCGTTGGCGGAAGAATTAAAATTTCACAACCAGAAAATAACATTACCTGAAAGCATTTACCTTGAAAATGTAAAAAACCATGAATTTAGTAAGCTATTATCTATCTATACCGCGCATGAAAAAGCCAAAATAGCAGAATATTTATACATAATTTTTACCGGCAATAATCAAACTGTAATAAAAGAAGAAGGTTTACTAAAATTAGAACAGCATTATTTTATAGAGCTATGTAAACAGGCGACTACTAGAGATAAAATTAACCAATTATTTAACAAAACATGATATGGTTTTATCTATGCAGCATAGATATGAATTAGCATTTTTTCTGGAAAAATACCTACAACAAATGGTAAATACTGCCTTTGCTGCTATTACCAATCCTAAAGACGCTTTAGATTTTTTCTATGAACGATTGTATTTTGCTTATTCAAGCGATAAAAATTTACTTACTAATAATATAAAAAAATTAGAAAGCCTCTATAGCAATGAAAATGAATTCAAAATTAAGATGATTCTAAAAATCACTCGGCCGATGGTAAAATTAAACTATTTATTAAATGGAGATAGAAAAGTTTTAGAATTAATTGAAACTCTAAAAGAGCTAGATCTAAATAACCAAGCTTTAATAAGACCTATTGTGGTGTTTGCTGATGAAGTTCTCTCTAAGTTTATTAAAGATCTATTCTATTTTAAAAAAAATATTACTTCTAATGATTTAGACGAAATAACTATTTTTATTCACGATAAAATTATAGAAATTAAAAATTTTGCACAACGTAGCGCTTAAGAGGGTAATATCTAATTTAAACTAAGGTTATAAAGTTAACATATACACTTAAAAACTAGCCCAGTTAAAAAATTCACAAGCAACAAAGAGTAACACCTATTAAAATCTTTGTAGATGATAGCGACATGTATACTTTTCTAATCAGCCAACTGGCATGCGGGCTGTAGAGCAAACATAACTATTTTCAACAATTATTTACTTTTGTTTACAGGCAAAAATACCAAAAAGGATAGCTTTATGCTAGAACCTTGATATAGCTTAGATTAAGAAGAAGAAATTAAGGAATCATAAGAAGTTTTTTAAAGAAATGGTGGAGAAGAGCGGAATCGAACCGCTGACAGCCTGCTTGCAAAGCAGGTGCTCTACCAACTGAGCTACATCCCCACATTATTTATGCTTTTTATAGCCATTCTCTTAATTTGTCAATCCTTAAAGTTGATTAATTTAGTAGAAATTTAGGCTTTTCTATCATTTATTTAACTTTAACCCTGTTGGGATAAACCAACAGATGATGTTTTAAAAGGCCTTTTATTTAAACTTTTAGTAGCTATATAGTTATAAACTATATCCGCTATTAATCTCAGTTAATTGTTCAACTTGTTGTATTTCGGCAGTTTGGTGATTATCTCCATTACTACCAAGGTTAATGATGTTAACCAAACCATTTAATTCACTTTGTATATGAAAAGATTCTACTTTAAACAAATCAGCATGATTATTTATAAAACTTTGTAAAACTTGATTATCCTGATTTGCTGGTAAATCTATTTTTGCACCCTTATCTACTAAAAGCTTTACTACTTGCTCTTGATACTCTACATCCTTAGCTTTAGCCGCTAAAGTTAATGGGGTTTCATTATTACTATCTACAAAATTAGGGTTAGCACCATTATCAAGTAAAATCTCAATAATTACCGGACTGGCTTTTAATTCTTTAATAACATATTCAAGCACCGAAGTATAGTTACTAAAGGTAGTATTTACATCCAGTCCTTGCTGACCAACTAAAAACTTAAGCATAGCTACATCGCCCACCTTACAGGCTTCAGTCAATGCCATACCTGTAAGTCCTTCTTTAGCTATATTCATTCCTGGATACACCCATCCATCTTTTAATAAGTATGCTACATTGTTGATATTTTTACTCTCAATTGCTCTATAAAGTTCAATATAATTATCTATCCTGCTATCTTTAACATGCGATCGAAAGACCCCATTTAATTTATCATAACCTTGCTCGGTTTCTAAACAGTAATCTACCGGTGTTTTACCTTTATTATCACTCGCAAGGATGTTAGCTCCTTGGCTTACAAGAGTATTTGCAACAAATTGATCTTTTGCATAAAAAATTGGGGTTTTTCCTTCCTTATTTTTTACTTCCAAGCTTGCACCATGTTCTAAGAGAAATTTCAGTTTGTTTGGATAATTCCAATATTTATTTAAGGCGAGCTTGTGTAGAAATGTATTCCCGTGATCATCTATTGGCAAATCTAGATTAATGTTAGCTTTTTCTTGCAAACTATCTAGCGCCTCACCTTTAGAGTTAGCTTTAAGCGGATCAGCCCCATACTCCAATAAAAGTTTGACCTTATCAGAAGTTTTATTTTTAATCGCATAAGTAAGCAAGGTTTCTTTAGCCGCTGTTGAATCCATATTAATACTATTAATAAAATTAGCACTAGCAAAAGCTGATGGTATAATAAAAGTATTCTCTTGATTAGGATTTAAAAATTTATTTTCTAAAGCGTAAGTTAGCACTTCATTATCAATAGAGTTTAACAAAGCTTCTAAAGTATCTGAATTATATAAAGTAGCACCATGCTTAATTAGCAATTTTGCTATTTCATTTTGGTTGTTATTTAAAGTGTTGCTTAGCAAGTTAGAAAACACATCTCTAGATATAATCTCCCTCGGCAATTCTATGCTACTTTTATATGTTATTGTTTTTATTATCCGTACGTTAGGATTTACACCTTCCTCTAATAGCTTTTTAGTTCTTTCTATATTACCGTCTTTTACTGCTTTAAATAATTGGTTCTGTAATTCCTGCTGGGTCGATGAATTCGTCATAGCTATCTCCTTTGATAATTAATTAAGTATTAACACGCTATTATAATATTCATACAAAGAAAAGTCTTTAATACTTCTGTTGGAAAAGATTTAGTGCAATTATTGCACCATTTTGCTCGTATATAGCTAATGCTGTAAGGTAGCTTTTTCTTTGGAGGCTTGCTTGCTTCTTTAATTCTACAAACTTATAATTTTGAGATAAAATCCCCAAACATTTCTTTTCTAAATCCTTGATAAAACCTAATATTATAAGGTATTTGGCAGATATGGGCAAAGGTCTCATCCCTACTAATAAAATAGCTTTCTGGTAAACCATACTTATCAGCAAAATGGCTGGCTATCTCTTTAATTAAATTAGAAAGCTTAGCATGTTTGATATAATTTTTAGTATTTTGAAACTTTTGAGCCACCTCTTCAGTTAATTCTGCTTGATAGTCAAAATTGTTAACTAGATAATTATAAAATTCTTCTTTTTGGATATACTCTTCTAAGTTCTCTAGCTTTAAATTTAACAAATTACCTTTATGGGCAAGTTTAGTAATATCAATATTTTTAATTAGATGATTAGGGGCAATATTATGTTCCATAGCATATTTTTGCCTTAATTTTAATATCGCTTTGATCAGTACAAATTCTTCAATATGGTTGCTCGATTTTTTAAATTTTATCCATAAATATTCATCCGGCAGGGTATAGGTTATGTTACTATCTTCTCTAAACCATTCTGTTCTACCTAAAATTTCAAGCCGTTGTTCCAGCTCATGGTAAATATTCATGGAATATTTCACATCATTAAGTGCATAAACAAGCTGAACATCACTTAAAGGACGCACTTCCCAGTTAGAAAATTGCTGCTTTTTAGATAGATCCTTATCACAGATATCTTTAACCAAATTTCGATAGCTTACTGATTCTCCATACCCGCATATTAAAGCAGCTAGTTGGGTATCATAAATGTTAGTAATTTCAATATTAAAAAATCTATTTATTGCCTGAATATCCTGCTCAGCAGAATGGATTATTTTCAAAATATTAGGATTAGCCAGCAGCCTAGAAAAATGGGTAAAATCTAATTTAGCAAAAGTATCTACTGCAAAATAGCTATCTTCAAAGCCTATTTGTACTAAACTTAAATCAGGGTAATACGTTTTAGTTCTAATAAATTCAGTATCAAGAGCTATAATGCTACTCTGCTCTATTAACTCGCAGAGTAAGTCTAGCTCTTCTTGGTGGTCTATAAGCGCCATTAGCTAACCAGTTAATAAAAATCTTGTTGTATATATATTGTTTATACATATACTTACCAAAAGCAAGTTAACCGTCAAAAATATAACGTAATTGTGGAAAAAACAATGCATAAATATAGAAGCCATACTCTTGGCGAGCTTAGAAAATCAGATGTAGGTACAACCGTAAAATTATCCGGCTGGGTGCACCGCAAGCGTGACCATGGCAATATTATGTTCTTGGATTTAAGAGATAATTATGGACTTACCCAGTTAGTATTTAATAATACAAAAAGTTTTTTTGAAGAAGCTGTTCAAACTAAATATGAGTCTGTTATTACTATAACCGGGACAGTGGTGGCAAGATCTAGCGAAACTGTTAACACCAACCTTAATACTGGTGAAATTGAAGTGATGGTAGAAGAGTTTTTGGTTGAGTCCAAAGCTCACGATTTACCATTTTCTATTGCTGTTGATCAAGATTTACCTGAAGATTTAAGGCTTAAATATCGCTTTTTAGATTTAAGGCGTGATAAAATTCATAGTAACATTCTGCTTCGGTCACAGGTTATCCGTGAGATTCGTGAGCAAATGCATAAAATTGGTTTTATTGAATTTCAAACTCCAATTCTTACTGCCAGCTCCCCTGAAGGTGCCCGTGACTTTTTAGTACCAAGTCGTATGCATCCCGGTAAATTTTATGCGCTTCCTCAAGCTCCGCAACAATTCAAGCAATTACTAATGGTTTCAGGATTTGACCGTTATTTCCAAATTGCTCCTTGCTTTAGGGATGAAGACTCCAGGGCTGATCGCTCTCCGGGTGAATTTTATCAATTAGATCTTGAGATGTCTTATGTTACTCAAGAAGATGTATTTACTACTATGGAACCGGTATTGCACCATATCTTCACTAAGTTTAGCACCAAGCAAGTGACTAATTATCCATTCCCACGCATTACTTATGAAACAGCAATGCTTAAATATGGCGTTGATAAACCGGACTTAAGAAACCCGCTGATCATTAGTGATGTCACCGAGATATTCAAAGATTCTGATTTTAGCATCTTTGCAAATAACATTAAACAAGGCTCTGTAGTGCGAGCCATTCCTGCTACTAATGTTAGTGGCCGTCCAAGAAGCTTTTTTGATAATTTAAATAGCTTTGCGCAAACCTTAGGGGCACCAGGGCTAGGTTATATCGTCTGGACAGAAACCGGAGAAGCTAAAGGCCCAATTGCTAAATTCTTGCCAGCTGGGAAATTAGCTGAATTGCAAAAGCTAGCGGGTATTAATAATGGTGACGCCCTTTTCTTCGTATGTAATAAAGAATTAGATGCTGCAAAGCTTGCTGGCAAGATTAGAACCGAGCTTGGCAATCAGTTAGACTTGCTGGAGAAAAATGTATTTAAATTCTGCTGGATTGTAGATTTTCCATATTTCGAATGGAATGACGATAAAAAAGCCATTGATTTTAACCATAACCCATTTTCTATGCCTCAAGGTGGCCTTGAAGCGTTAGAAAACGCCAAAACTACTGAAGATCTGCTTAAAATTAAAGCTTTCCAATATGACATCGTCTGTAACGGTGTAGAATTATCCAGTGGTGCTATTAGAAATCATACCCCTGAAATCATGTATAAAGCCTTTAACATTGTAGGGTACTCTCATGAAGATGTAGATGCACAATTTGGTGGCATGATTAAAGCCTTTAAATATGGAGCTCCTCCGCATGGCGGCTTTGCTCCGGGCATTGATAGAATGGTAATGTTAATTGCTGATGAACCGAATATTCGTGAAATTATTGCCTTCCCATTAAACCAACAGGCAGAAGACTTACTGATGCAGGCTCCAAATATTGTTACTGACAAGCAACTAAAAGAGCTTGACATTCAACTTACCCCTCAAGCCCTTAAGAATATTAAAAAGGAAACTGCGGGTAATTAATCCTTTCTCCGATAGCAAAAAGCCCGGCATTCTCCGGGCTTTTTAAGAAATCATAATAATATATAATAGCTATATCAAAATGGTGGTTGAGAGAATGACTTTCTTCTTTGTGACTCTGCAGCAGCATGGGTTCCTTGCGCACTATTTTGTATTAAAGACTCTAATTCTTGAGAATTTAATTTACTTACAAAATCACCGATATTAGTAGTTCCTTTTGACATGTAGTGCACTATAAAATTTTCTAAAGTATCTATCACTGATTGGCTATTTTGTTGATTCTGTATATTAGTATTAACAAAGTCAGTTAAAGCTTTTAGTTTAGTAAGTTTTTGTATTTCTTCAGTTTGAATATTGCTAGGATTAATTCGATCTTTCATCTCTTGATAGGTTATTTTTAGCTTGGTTGTAAGATTAGCAATTGAGCTAAAAGGAGAAACTTGCTGAGGAATTAGAGCTTTGATCGCTTCAGTTGACATGCCTCTAATAAAATCACTTAGTTTTCTAGCACCCATAGCATGATATTGATCTACAGCCTTTTTTACTATACCAGCTTTTAAGGCTAACATGCTAACAGAGTTATGTTGCGTGCTACTTAAAAATTCTCCCAATATTTTTAGCTGGGTTAATTTTTCAATGTCCTCTAAAGATAGTTGGCTTAATTCTTTTTGTTTATTCTTTTTAAGTCTCTCTTCTAACTTATAAAACTTATCTATAAGTTGTTCAAGATCCTTATATGGCATAGCATCCTTCCTTCTTCCGCCTTTTTCGGTAAAATGAGAAGTAAAATCATTTATAAGCTCTTTTAGAAATTGCTTCCAATGGAATGGCACATAGTTATGAGTGCAACGTAATTTTAATTCTTCTTTTTTATGCTCATAAGTACCGTTTTTATAAATTATAGTGTGTTCGGGAGCGGTTACAAAATCTAATGTTTCTTGAGTTTTTGGGTCAAGTGCTGGGCTAATGGTTACTTCACTTAAAGGAATGAGCCTGATTGCTCCACAATCATCATTAGGCAAAATTAAATTGATAATTTCTTGATCACTCATTTCCCCTAAATAAAGTCCTAAAGTGCTGACTTCTTGTATTGCTACTCGCCTAGCTGCTAAGAATTTACCAAGGCTACCCATGGTCCCTATTGTTCTTAACTCAAAAGCTTTAATTCCTGCCATTTTTTCAGGTTTGAAGCCGGTTTCTTCTCTAAGCTCCCTTAAGCTATTTTCAAGATAATTTAGATCTATTTCATTTAACCAGGCTAAATTCTCATCATTATATTTATTATCTAGATGCGCCTTTAAGTTTTGGATAACTAGTTGGCGATATTTGATGATATTTTCAACAGTCCACATAAATTTGATGTCATAATATCCTAAATCGGTTAAAGCTTTTTCTCCAGCGATTAAAAAGTCTTTAAGATCAAATGCCCCCTCTTTAGAAGAATTCGCAAAAAAAGCACCTTGAATATCAGCCTCTATTTTATTACCGCTAATATTAGGTCCTATTGGATTTCTAAATCCAGCTGAAGTGTAATCAACATCCCCTTTTCTTCTTACATTCTCCCCGGTTATTGCTACAAAATCTTGCTGCTCTATCGACCAATATATCGCCTGTACGGCTCCTGCGGAATCATGTTTGCTATAAGGATATAAGAATGCTTTGTTGCCTTTTGGGGCCTCTCCTTTAAATCCCAATAATTTATGTAATTGCTGTATTTTTTGTTCTGTTTCCTCATCAGGCACTCGATCGGTTTGAAGGCTATCACCCGCCCAATGTGGAGGCAGGGCTCTACTTAATTCGATTATTAGCTCATGCACCTCTTGTTTTCGTTTAGCATCTGGAACCAAATTTACATGAGAAATTAACTGGGCTAATATAGCAGCATGAGAGGATACTTTTTCTGATATAGATTGTGGTTGTACGGTTTGGTCGCTTATTGCAATACTTGGCATAGATGTTCTACTCCTTTGTTGTTTGAACAGCAAAACTAGTTTAATCTTGCCTAAAAGTAAAATAAATTTTTAATTGAATTATTGCTTATATTATTTAAACTATTAGATTATAATTATGGGTAAATTAAAACCTTCTCTTGCTAGTATTATTGCTCTAACCCGCCTTAACAATCCGGCAGGATTTTTATTGCTTATGTACCCCTGCCTGTGGGGACTCGCACTAAATAAATCTTCTTCAATATATGTTTATCTATGCTTCATTGTTGGAGCTATTTTAATGCGCTCAGCCGGCTGTATTATAAATGATATTTTAGATCGAGGTTTCGATAAAAAGGTGGAGCGTACTAAAACCCGACCCCTTGCTTGTGGTCAAGTTTCGGTTATATCCGCGGCTGCTGTTGCGGTTGCTTGTTGTGTTGTCTCACTCACCATGTCACTTTTTATACTACCTGATAATACGATCTTACTTTGTATATTATGGAGCATTTTTGCCGGTATTTATCCATTATTTAAGCGATTTACTTACTTTCCGCAATATATGTTAGGAGTTACTTTTAATGGTGTAATAATTGCAGCTAGCACTAATGGTGAAATTTCAATTCAGGCTATAATTCTTTATATAGCAACTATATTTTGGATTTGTGGCTATGATTCAATTTATGCTATAAGCGATTATCAGGATGATATGAAGGCTGGTGTTAAGTCTCCTGTAATATTATTTAAAGATAAAACTATTTATTTCATCTGCTTTAATTACATTATATTTATAACGTTATTAGGTTCGATCTACTTTGTTAATAGCGCTCGCTATATTTCTAACTTATCCTTTATTTTAATCATTATTCATTTAATTACCCAAATCTATCTGGTTAAATACTGGAAAAATTATCAAAAAATCTTTAAAAGCAATATTGGTTTAGGGTTAATTAACTTTATAGGCTTGTATTTTGCTTAAAATATTAAAATTTTTGCAAACTTTTCATTTACATTGCTGCATGTTTCTCTAATATTCTAATTAATACATATTAAATTAAGGTACGTTACCCGGATGAGGCTTAGATTTCTGCCATTAATGATAACTTTTTCTGCGATAACTTTATGTTTAAGAGTGGCAGAAGTAGCAGTTGATTCTAAGATGTCTCTTAGTGAATTTGGCTTAAGCATTAGTTTTGCAGAAGCAAGCGAAAGTGAGACAAAACAGCAAGAAAATAAGCAAGATGAAAAACCAAAAACTTCAGTTGCCCATAATGAAGCAAATCAAAAATGCCGCAACTCAATCCAGCTCACCGGTAGTGAGCTTTGTACTCCTGGACAAATAGACTTGCTAAAACAATTATCTAGCCGCCGTGAAGAAATTGAAAAAAAGGCTAAAGAACTTATTGACCAAGAGAACATACTTAAAATAACTGAAGGGAAGATTACTAATAAACTTTCAGAGATAACCGCTATGAGAGATGAGGTCTTAAGGCTTCTTAAGTCCCTTGAGCAGAAAGAAAATGATAAGATAGATAGCCTAGTTAAAATCTATTCTAATATGAAGCCTAAAGATGCTGCTAGGATTTTTGAGGAATTAGATATGGATATTTTAATTCCGGTCATTAATAAAATGAAAGAAGCCAAATCAGCACTTATCATTGCCCAAATGAACCCTAATAAAGCTAAAGATCTTACTATTAGTATTGCTTCAATTAAAGTTAAACCAGATTTTTGCAATTGTAAGCTTGATAAGTAACATTATTTACTATCTAGGTGTTGTGAAGGTTTATAGTAGAATCCTAGAAGAGATCCTATTAAATCAAGTAAGACACAAGACAAAGAAAAATTTATCAGATCTGGATAAACTTCCGTAGATTTTTTGTTGTTTAACTCCAAACCGCCTTCTCGCCTTTCTCTTTCACCCTCTTTTCATGCTTTGTTTTTAGAAATATTCACACAACAAGGTAGCAAAGTTTTCTATTATAACGCCTATACTAATTTGTTGCAATATCAATAACATAAACACCTTTCAATTGCATACTTAACATTAATCATACAAATTTTATTAACACTTTCTTAAATAATATGTTGCATTATAATTTTACGCATGTTACATTAAATATAACTTAAAAAATGGTTAACATAATGAATATTAGTGAAATAGAAGAATTTCAGCAAGATTTAGATAATGCTGTTAAAGACTATTTAGAGAAAAATTCCACCCATTATGCTAAATATGCAGTTTATGGCGGTATTGGAGCACTTGGAGCTGCAGCTGGTGCTACGGCCCTGGCTACTGGGGCTGGGGTAATAATACCTCTTACCAGCTTGTGGGGCAATGTTATTGGTGCATCAGCGATATATACTGGGGCTGGGGCTCCTGCCGCAATTATAAGCTATGGTTCAGGCATTTTTGGTTTCTTATATCCTACAGTTACTCCTGGTGTAGTTCTTCTTGCTAATACTCCAGGATTTGCTGCCGCTAGTTTTATTGGTGCAACCACAGCAACCACACTAGCTGCAGGTTCAATTGAAGTTAGTGAAGCTACTGTTAAAAACACAACAAGCCTAAGTCCTAAAGGATTTTTTAACAAAATAAAAAAAGGAATCCGTAATCGTACTATTGGTAAATCAAGAAGTGATAAAATTCGTGATGAACTCAAAAACCATCATGTAGTTACATTGTTTGATACTGATAATAAAGAAAGATTGGTTTTTATTCCTAAAGAACAGTTTAAAGGTGAACTTAATTTTGAAAATATTAACAATTATTTAGGAAAAAATGAAGCTTTATATATGAAAGATACAGATCTTCCAGTTGCCGCTAAATCATTATGTATTCCTAAAGGCTTATTCAAAGTTATAAGTAATAAGTTTAAAAAAGATACTGAAAAACATAGTGACTTATTTAATGAAATTAGAAAGGTTACAAGATCGTACAACTGCATGTTATCTACTCAAAAAAATAGCTTATCACTGTTTAATTCAGAGGCTATTTATGAAAAAGTTGGTGAAGTGTTGAGCAATTTTACTGCCGTCTTAATCAAAGGCTGTGACGGTAAAGAAAGTCTAGTATTTATAAATAAAAGTGATTTTTCTGCTCAAACAACCGCTGAAGATATAGAATCTTATATTAGTAAACCTATATCTGTAACTATGCAAGAGAGTATGGCTGGCGAAGATTTTATTAGGGTAAGTTTAGAAGAAAAAGAGAAATTCTTTCCAATCCCATTGGAGAATGAGCAAAGAACAACTGTATATTTACCTGATAGCTTATTCGGAGCTTTAGATACTAAACTTGAAGGGAATGTTAAAGATCTTGATGAGCTATTTACTAGCATAGCCATCGATTTAAGAGAACATACTAAAAATCTTATTAAAGAAACTCCTGCAACTAATTTAGAAACAACAGAGCTTGATGACTGGGTTAATGTAGAACTTAAAGACTCTACCTTCTTAGAAAGAACTCAGGCTAGAAGAACCGGATTTCTTTCTAGGAATAGCCATAACTTTAATTATGCCAGATGAATTAAAAAAAGCCCTAGAAATCTAGGGCTTTTTTTATTCAACCGTCACTGATTTAGCTAGGTTCCTTGGTTGGTCAATATCTCGATTTAACGATTTGGCGGTATAATACGCTAATAATTGTCCTACAATACCATAAATAAATGGATATGAGATCTCATCAAACTGTGGAATTTCAACTGAAGCTTTAAGTTTTCCCTCAAATAGATTAATAGCTTCTATATCACCAATTAAGATAACTTGCCCATTTCTAGCTATTACCTCTTGGATGCTTGCATTAGTTTTTTGATAATCTGCGAGATGCGAACTATTATATACAATAATTGGCAAAGAATCGTCTATTAAGGCTATTGAGCCGTGTTTAAGCTCTCCTGCAGGAATTGCTTCTGCATGAATATAAGATAGTTCTTTTAGCTTTAAAGCGCTCTCAAGAGCTATAGGATAAAGGATTCCTCTCGCTATATAAAGCAAAGAGCTTGAATTACAAAATAGCTTTACTACCTGCTCAATCTTATTGTTAATACTTAAAATTTTCTCAAAGTTACTGGTTAGGTTATTTATTAAGTGCAAATATTCCTTAATTTGAATATTTTTATGTTTTGCAATAAGTAGGCATAAAGCAAGTAACGTTATAACCTGATTAGTAAAGGCTTTAGTAGAAGCTACTCCTATTTCTGGCCCTGCATAAATCGGCAGCACTACATCTGCAATATGGGCTATTGAGCTTTCAACTACATTTACAATTGCCATGATAAATTGGTTGTTTTCTTTAGCATATTCTAAGGCTGCTAAGGTATCTTTGGTCTCACCTGATTGAGAAATAAAAATAGCGATATTATTTTCCTTAAAAGCTATCTTTCTATAACGATATTCCGAGGCAATTTCTACAATTACATTTACTTTAGCAATTTTTTCAAACCAATATCTAGCTACATTTGCTGCATAGTAGGAAGTGCCGCAGGCTACAATAGTTATATAATCCAGATTATTAACTAAAACTTTCGGGGCTTGAGGAAGATTAATATTGGTATGGCTAAAATCAAAATAGTTACTGATACAAACTTTTGAGGTTTCATTTTGCTCAAAAATTTCTTTAAGCATAAAAGTTTCAAAACCATTTTTTTCCACTTGATGGGCGTTGATTAACAATGGGGTGGTTTTAACTATTTGCTTGGTAAGTTTTTGATTAAAAATATTGATCTCTGTTTCACTAATTTCAATTATGCTTCCATCTTCTGGGTAAATCACCCGATCTACCTTACCAGCTAAAGCATAAACATCTGAGCTAACAAAATTAGAACTGCTTCCCTGCCCTATAATCAATGGTGCACCATTTTTAACTGCATAAATTTTAGGAGCTCCTAGTTTAATTATCCCTAAAGAATAAGCACCTTCTAAGCGCTTAAGTAATTGTGAAATTGCTTCTAAAAAGTTATCCGTTTTCTTACTTAACTCATAAAGTAAAAAAGGTACCACTTCACTATCAGTTTCAGATTTAAAGATATATCCCTTAGCTTGCAGCTCTCTTTTTAATTCATAATAATTTTCTATTATCCCATTATGCACTACTGCAATATTTTCATGGGCATGAGGATGGGCATTAACTTCTGTTGGTTCTCCATGTGTTGCCCATCTAGTATGAGCAATTCCTACTTTAGCAAAAATAGGCGATTCTTTTATTTTTTGGCTCAAATTGTTAATTTTGCCTTCTGCTTTCTTAATTAGCAGTTCATTATTTTTAATAATACCAATTCCAGCTGAATCGTATCCTCTGTATTCAAGTTTTTTAAGACCTAAGATTAGCTCTTCTGATAAATTTATTTCTTTATCAACAATTACCCCAAAAATTCCACACATTATTTTTATTTTCCCACAACTTCCATTATTAATTTATATGCCTGATTTCTTGAAATATTATGAAAACTTTTAAGATATTCAACTATCTCTTTAGTTGTGTAATATTTTGTAGCTAGATCTGTAATCTTGCCCCTAATTTCCTCACTATCACTTTCAGTCTCCAGCTCACTGGAATTTATTATTAAAACTATTTCACCCCTTATTTTATCTGGATTTGCTGCTAATTTTTCAAGCACCTCCCCTGTACTCCCTGAAATGACTTCTTCAAATAGCTTGGTTATTTCTCTTACCACTGATACTTGCACCACTTCATTAAGCTCTTTAAGAATGGTTAAAGATGTTTTTAATCTTTTAGCGGTTTCAAATGCTATAAAAGTGCTTCTCACTCTTATTATTTCTTTAAAAGTATTTTCCAATTGTCCCTTGGTTTTAGGTAGAAACCCTATAAAAGTAAACTTATCACTTGGTGCTGCTGAAAGAGTTAAGGCCGTAATAAGAGAACAACTTCCTGGAAGGCTAGTTATCGCAACTCCTTTTTCTCTTAAAAATTTTACCAATTTATATCCCGGATCTGCAATTAATGGGGTTCCTGCATCACTTACTAATACTATTTTTTTATCTTCTAAAATTTCTTTATAAATTTTTTCACGATTATATTCAGTAGAATGATCATTATAAACTTTCAGATTTTTTTTAATATTATAATGAGCAAGTAGCTTCCCCGTTACTCTAGTATCTTCGCAGTAAATTACATCACAAGCCTCTAGTGTTTCCAAGGCTCGTAGCGTTATATCTTTTAAATTTCCTATAGGTGTAGCAATAATATACAAGCCACTTATTAATTCTTTAGCCACTAAATTTCCTTATTTTCATATAATTGAATAATTTTTGATGCTATTTCTTCAACGGATCTTTGAGTTACATCAATTATCGGCCAATCGTTTTGTTGAAAAAACTTTTTAGCTTTCATTACTTCTTCTCTTACTTCTTCTATATCTGTGTACGAATTTTGGTTTTTATCCTTTAAGGTTAAAAGCCTGTTTTTTCTTACATCTATCAATCTTTCAGGTAACACTGTTAGTCCTACTATAAATGGATTTTTTAATAATTTTAAATGTTCTAAAATAGGCGAGTCTATTGTATAGGGAACATTCGCAGCTTTAAAACCTCTGTTAGCTAAATATACCGACGTAGGAGATTTAGAGCTTCTTGAGACTCCTACAATTATTATATCCGCTTTGTCTAGATTCTTATAATTTTGCCCATCATCATGATTTAAAGTAAATTTAATCGCTTCTATTTTTTGGTAATAATCTTCATCAAGTTCAAGCTTTCTATGGCTTAAAGAGGTATGGTCTATATCTAAAAATTTAGCTAAATTGAATATAACATGTGTAAGCGCAGCTATATATTCCACACCTATCTTATCACATTCTGTTTTAAGATAGTTTCTAACCTCGTCATCAATAATTGTATACATTACTATACCGGGTCTTTTGCTAATATTTTCTATTATTTGATCTATTTGACGGATGTTTCTTATAAACGAATAGCCTGTTATCTTAAATTTTACTCCTGAAAACCTGTCTGTAACTGATTTAGACATTACTCTTAAAGTATTTCCGGTTGAATCCGAAATTAGATAAAGATTTACTTTTTTTAGTGCTTCCATAACTGTTTAAATCTCTGTGTTTAACTATATGTATAATTCTGTGGATAACTTTGTGGATAACTTTTCCCTAATTTTTATCTACAGAATTTAGCAATATTTCAGTTGTTTATCCACATGTAGACAACTTTATCCATATTATCTTAATTATGAGGATAATTATGTTTTTAGAAAAGTTATTATATTTTTTCACATATTGTGAGTGTACTTAAAAATTTATTGTTTACAAATTTTATCCACCGTTTTATCCACAATTTTAAGTATAATTTTTTTTGTGGAAGAATTTGTGGAAAAACCTGTGAATATTTAAGAATCCACTTATACTGCTGTTAATAATAATCAACAACTCTATTAAATGAATATAAATAAAATTAGATATATATTTGAAAATACAAATAACTCTCAAAAAGAAATACCAATATGGTTAATGAGACAAGCAGGTAGATACTTACCTGAATATCGCGCTGTTCGAGAAAATTTTAAAAATTTTATGGATTTCTGTTACAATCCAGAAAGCGCAGCTTTAGTTACATTACAACCAATAAAAAGATTTAATTTTGATGCTGCTATTATTTTTTCAGATATTTTAGTTATCCCTGATTCATTAGGACAGGAAGTTAACTTTATTGAAGCTAAAGGGCCGATCCTTCAAGAGTTTTCATCAGCTTTTATAGAAAATCCAACTAATCTAAACAAACTTAAATTTGTTTATGAAGCCATTGAACTTACTAGAAGTAAGCTTGATAAAACCAAAAGTTTAATAGGGTTTTCAGGGGCACCGTTTACCTTAGCCTGCTATATGACTAAGGCACATTCAAAAGACTTTGAATCAACTAAGCAGTTTTTATATGGAAATTTTGATTTATTTAAGAGCTTGATTGATAGATTAACCGTTGAAGTAAAGAGCCATCTAAGCAACCAAATAGAAGCTGGTTGTGACATAATTAAAGTTTTTGATTCATGGTCTGGGTTATTGCATGGTGAGTTTTATGAGGAATTTGTAATTAAACCAAATAAGGAAATTATAAAATTTATTAAAGAAACCTATCCTAAAGTATATACGATTTGTTTTCCAAGAAACTCATCTTTAAACTATTCTAAATTTGCGCATAATGTTAAGCCACATTGTTTAGCTATTGATCAAAATATTGATAGAACATGGATTAATGAAAATATTAACCAAGAAATAGCTATTCAAGGTAATTTGGATCCATTATTACTAACTACAACCTCACCTTTTTTAGAAACTGAAATAAACGATATTCTAACCAGCTTTAAAAAACGTAAATTTATTTTTAATCTAGGTCATGGTATTACTCCTCAAGCCCGCATTGACCAAGTTGAAAAGATGATAAAATTAGTTAAAAGTCCTAAATCATGAATAAAATTTCTGTAGTAATAATGAACTTAGGAGGCCCTGATAAAACAGAAAACGTTAAATCATTTTTGTTTAATCTGTTTAATGATCCTTTGATTTTAAGAGTACCAAAATTTTTGAGATTTATAATTGCTTGGTTTATTTCTAGAAAGCGCGAGCAAACAGCAATTGCAATTTATAAGCAAATAGGAGGCAAATCTCCTTTATTAGAGAATACTATTGCTCAAAAAAAACAACTTTTTAAAAGCTTGCAGGATGAATATCCTGATACCCAATTTCAGATAGAAATAATTATGCGTTACTGGCATCCTTTCTGTAAGGATGTAATGAAAAAAATAGAAGCATTTAACCCGGATAAAATTATATTATTACCCTTATATCCACAATTTTCAACTACTACTACCATGTCCTCAGTTAGAGAGTTTGAAAGTTATTTTAAAGGATCTAGCTCACAAGCTAAATTACAAGTAGCGTGCTGCTACCCTTTTGAAGAAAGCTTTATAAAAGCATATGCAGATCTCGTTAACAACTATATAAAACAGGCTTTAAGTAAGTATAGCAAACAAGATATTAAAATTATATTCTCAGCTCATGGCCTACCAGAAAAAATAATAAAAAACGGAGATCCTTATCAGTGGCAAGTAGAGGAAAGCACAAAGCTAATAGTAAGTAGACTTGAAGAAAAAGATATAGAAACAATTAATTCTTATCAATCTAGAGTAGGCCCAGTAAGTTGGATTAAGCCTTTTACCGATGAAGAAATAAAAAAGGCTGGCAAAGCTAAAAAAGCAATTATTTTAGTGCCTATTTCTTTTGTATCAGAGCATTCAGAGACTTTAGTAGAACTAGATATTGAATATAAAGATTTAGCTGTGGAATTTGGGGTGTTAGATTATTATAGGGTTCCTACTTTAGGTGTTAATGAGCATTTTATTAACTCGCTAAAAGATATCACAAAAAGCTTGATAGATAATCCGGCAATAAAATTTTACCCTTTTAAACGGATATGTGATAAAGAGTTTTGTGGTTGTATTAATTCAAATTAAAGCTGATAAAAATGGAAAATTATTATTTATGGTTTAAAGCTCTTCATATTATTTCAATTGTTGCTTGGATGGCAGGGATGTTTTATTTACCTAGGCTATTTGTTTATCATACTGAGAACCAAAGTAATCATCAAATATGTAAAGTATTTGAAGTTATGGAGCGCAGATTGTTAAAAATAATTATAAATCCTGCAATGATTTTAACTTTTATATTTGGTTTAAGTTTAATGAAAATTGTAGGTTTTGAAAATTTAGGTAAATGGTTTCATGTTAAATTGTTGTTAATTTTAATTTTAACAGGATTTCATGGACTTTTAGCGAAATATCGAAAAGATTTATTAAATAAAACTTTTATAAAAAATGCTAAATTTTTTCGAATTATAAACGAAATACCTACAATAATTGTAATCTTAATAATAATTTTGGCAGTAGTAAAACCATTCTAAAAAACACTAGTATAAATTCAGAAATATTTTTTATTTAAAAAACGAATGATGATTATAAATTTGACAATTAAGGAAATAGAATTAAAATCATAACAATTCCCGATGTAATCACAAATCTAACTAAATCAATTTCATAATAAGTACCTAATAATGACAATAGATAATAATAAACCCAAGGATCAACTTAGTGGTGATTCTTCAAATAACCTTAACAATGCTGAAATTGAGCCTACAATAAATCAGTTAGAAAACATACCTATAAAGCCTGCAGAAACAGTGCTTTTAAAAGAGCTAAAACAGAAATCTTCTTCCTACCTTGTGGAGCTTGCAGAAAAATATGAGGTTGAAAACCCTAGTATGATGCTTAAGCAAGATATAATCTTTGGAATATTAAAGAGGATTGCTGAGCAAGGTGGCCTAATTATTGGTGAAGGAGTTTTAGAAGTATTACCAGATGGTTTTGGCTTTTTAAGATCTTCTGAAGCAAACTACCTGGCTGGCCCTGATGATATTTATGTATCTCCTAACCAAATAAAAAGATTTGGGCTTAAAACAGGTGATACTATTGAAGGCCAGGTTAGAGCTCCTAAGCAAGGTGAAAGATACTTTGCGTTAGTAAGAATAAATCAAATTAACTTTTCAAGCCCTGAAATAGTGAGTCAAAGAGTTCACTTTGATAACCTTACTCCGTTATACCCTCAAGAAAGATTGATGTTTGAAAATGATAGTGGAGACGGTAAAGACTTAAGTACTAGAATAATTGACCTAGTTTCCCCATTAGGTAAAGGCCAAAGAGCGTTGATTGTAGCTCCTCCTAGAACTGGTAAAACCATGTTGTTACAAAACATTGCTCATGCGATTGCAACCAACCATCCTGAAGTAATACTGATAGTGTTGCTAATTGATGAAAGGCCAGAAGAAGTAACAGATATGGCAAGATCGGTAAAAGGCGAGGTGGTAAGCTCAACCTTTGATGAGCCAGCTACCAGACACGTGCAGCTTGCAGAAATTGTAATAGAAAAAGCAAAAAGGCTTATTGAGCAAAAAAAGGATGTGGTAATTTTATTAGATTCCATTACCAGGCTTGCCAGAGCGTATAATACTGTAGTACCATCTTCAGGAAAAGTTTTAACCGGTGGTGTGGATGCTAATGCTTTGCAAAGACCTAAACGCTTCTTTGGAGCTGCTAGAAATATTGAAGAAGGTGGGTCTCTTACTATTATTGCAACAGCATTAATAGAGACAGGCTCTAGAATGGATGAAGTGATTTTTGAAGAGTTTAAAGGAACAGGCAACTCTGAAATTATTTTAGATCGTAAAGTTGCGGATAAGAGAGTATTCCCTGCAATAGATATCACTAAATCTGGTACCAGAAAAGAAGATTTATTGTTTGATAAAGGAACCCTAAGTAAGATGTGGGTATTAAGAAGAATTATTAATCCAATGGGAACAGTTGATGCTATTGAATTTTTAATAGATAAATTAAAGCCTACTAAGAATAATTCTGACTTCTTTGAGTCTATGAATTCATAAATATCATTTCGGAGGAAAAGTTATGTCTAAAAGAAATAAAATAGCCTTAATAGGTGGTGGCAATATAGGAGGTACTTTAGCTCATCTTATAAGTTTAAAAAACTTAGGTGACGTAGTATTGTTTGATATTGCGGAAGGATTACCTCAAGGAAAAAGTTTAGACATATCTCAAGCAAGTGCGGTAGAAAATACCACTCTTGCCCTTACAGGCGCTAATGATTACAGCGCAATAGAAGGCTCAGATGTAGTTATAGTTACTGCTGGAGTGCCTAGAAAGCCAGGGATGAGTAGAGATGATTTGTTGAATATAAATGCAAGCGTTGTAAAGACTGTTGCTGAAAATATCAAAAAATATTGTCCGGAAGCTTTTGTAATTGTAATTACTAATCCTCTTGATGCTATGGTATGGGTAATGCAAAAAGCTAGCGGTCTTCCTGCAAATAAAGTTGTTGGCATGGCAGGTATCTTAGATTCTGCTAGGTTTAGGCATTTTTTAGCTGAAGAGTTTAAAGTTTCAGTTAAGGATGTAAACGCTTTTGTGCTTGGTGGCCATGGTGATACTATGGTGCCGCTAATTAGATATTCAACTGTGGCAGGTATACCAGTGCCGGATCTTATTAAAATGGGCTGGTCTACTGCAGAACGTATCGAAAAAATAGTCCAACGTACCCGTGATGGGGGAGCTGAAATAGTGTCACTGCTTAAAACAGGCTCTGCATATTATGCTCCTGCTGCCTCTGCTATTGAAATGGCAGAAAGTTATTTATATGACCAAAGAAGATTATTACCATGTGCTGTTAAATTAAATGGTGAATATGGCGTAAAAGATCTTTATGTAGGTGTGCCAGTAATAATTGGCAGTAATGGTGTTGAAAAAATAGTTGAAATAGAATTAAACAATGAAGAGAAAAATGCTTTTAATCATTCAGTGAATGCAGTAAGAAGCCTAGTTGAAGTTTTAAATATATAAAGGTTAAGGTAGCTCTAATGAATATTCATGAATATCAAGCCAAACAAATTCTAAGAAAATATGACGTACCTGCATCTAAAGGGGTTGTATTAGTTAATATTAATGAATTTGATAGTAAAATAGGAGAGCTTAATACTAATTTGTATGTAGTAAAAGCTCAAATCCATGCTGGCGGACGTGGTAAAGCAGGTGGCGTAAAGCTTGCTAAAACAAAAGAAGAAGCTAAAGAATTTGCTAGCAAGATGTTTGGAATGACTTTAGTAACTCATCAAACAGGGCCTGAAGGACAAGTAGTACGTAAGGTATATATCGAAGAAGGTTCTGATATAGCTCACGAATTTTATCTAAGTTTAGTATTAGATAGAGCTACTTCATCAGTAGTGGTAATGGCTTCACGAGAGGGCGGTGTAGATATTGAAGAGGTGGCAGAAAATAGTCCTGAAAAAATTATTAAATTTGCTATTGACCCTGCAACCCATCTGCAAGACTTCCATACAAGAAAGCTTGGATTTGGTTTGGAATTAGATAGTAACCAACAAAAGCAGATGGCCAAATTCTTAAGCAACCTTTATAAGGCTTTTATAGCCACAGATGCAAGCCAGATTGAGATTAATCCGCTTATTTTGAATACTAAAGGCGATCTTCTTGCCTTAGATGCCAAGTTCAATTTAGATGATAATGGTTTATTTAAACATGCCGCAATTGCTGAAATGAGAGATTTAGATGAAGAAGATCCATTAGAGCAACGTGCAGGTAACTTTGGTTTGAGTTATATTAAAATGGATGGTGATATTGGCTGTATGGTTAATGGTGCAGGTTTAGCAATGGCCACTATGGATATTATTAAATTAAATGGTGGAGAGCCTGCAAACTTCTTGGATGTTGGTGGTGGCGCTAATAAAGAAAAAGTGTGTGAAGCATTTAAGATTATCCTGTCTGACTCTAAAGTAAAAGGTATTTTGGTTAATATCTTTGGTGGTATTATGAGATGTAATATTATTGCCGAGGGAATAATTGCTGCTGCTAAAGAGGTGGGGATATCTGTCCCGCTAGTGGTAAGGCTTGAAGGTACCAATGTAGACCAAGGAAAACAAATATTGGCAAGCTCAGGGTTAAATATCATTGCGGCCGATAATCTAGGTGATGCTGCACAAAAAATTGTTAAAGCTGTATATAATAAATAAAGGTAGTTAGAGATGAGCGTATTAATTAATAAAAATACTAAAGTTATCTGCCAAGGTTTTACAGGCTCCCAAGGTACCTTTCATTCGGAGCAAGCAATTGCATATGGTACCAAAATGGTTGGAGGAGTAACTCCTGGTAAAGGTGGACAGACTCATTTAGGGTTACCTGTATTTAATAGTGTAGAAGAAGCGGTTATAAGAACTAAAGCGGACGCTTCGGTAATTTATGTTCCGCCTGCATATGCTGCTGATTCAATTTTAGAAGCTATTGATGCTAAAGTTCCACTGGTAATCTGTATTACCGAAGGTATACCGGTGCTTGATATGATGAGAGTTAAAAAAGCTCTTCAAGGTTCTAATACTAGGCTGATAGGGCCAAACTGTCCGGGGGTTATTACTCCTGATGAATGCAAAATAGGTATTATGCCAGGTCATATCCATAAAAGAGGCAACATAGGAATAGTTTCAAGATCTGGAACTTTAACTTATGAAGCGGTAGCACAAACCACAGCATTTGGACTTGGGCAGTCAACTTGTATTGGAATAGGTGGTGATCCAATCAATGGCACCAACTTTGTTGATTGTTTAGAAATGTTTTTAGATGATCCAGAAACTGAAGCAGTTATCATGATTGGTGAAATAGGTGGTGATGCTGAGGTAAATGGTGCAGAATTTTTTAAGCAATCTAAAAGCAAAAAACCGGTAGTTGGCTTTATTGCAGGTCAAACTGCGCCAAAAGGCAAGAGAATGGGGCATGCTGGTGCTATTATTTCAGGTGGTAACGATAGCGCTGAATATAAGATAGAAGCAATGAGAAAAGCGGGTATTGTTGTAAGCGAATCACCTGCGGATATTGGTGCTACTATGGCTAAAATACTAGGAAAAATTTAAAATTATAAGATTTGGGCTGCGAAATGTCTTTAAATGATAAAAATTCTTATCTTTTTGGTAGTAATGCTATTTATATTGAAGAAATCTATCAAAAATACCTTACAAACCCTGCTTCTGTTGATCTTTCATGGCAAGAATTTTTTAATTCTCATCAAGATAAGTTAGAACATGTAACTAAAAATGTTGAGGGTCCTTCTTGGCATAAAAGAGGTGTTACAGTTACTAAAATAACAGAAGATGTTGCGCCTGTAACCGCTCAGAGCAAAACAGTTTCAAATAGCGAAATTTTATATTTTAAAGCTATTTTGATGATTGAGGCTTTCAGAGCTAAAGGGCATTATTTAGCAGAGTTAGATCCTTTACAATTAGAAATTTTACCTAAAGCAGAAGATATCGGCTTAAATATTGAAAATTTTGGATTTAAAGAAAGCGATCTTAATCAAGAAATTGATATAAAAAACTTTATTCCTAATATTACTAAAGTAACGGTAAAGGACTTAGTTGTTTTTCTTAATTTAGTATATTGCTCATATGCAGGGATTGAAATAAGCCATTTGAGAAGCAAAGAAGAAAGAGATTGGTTTTACCATAAAATAGAAACAGAGGTTTTCTCAAAACATCTTACTAAGGAACTAAAGCAGCAAATAGCAAAATCTTTAATAGAGATAGAAGGATTTGAACAATTCCTACATGTTCGTTTTCAGGGGGCTAAGCGCTTTTCAGTAGAAGGTGGAGAAACCTCTGTAATGGCTGCAGAGCAGATAGTAGAAAAATCTGCAGAGCTAGGAATTAAAAGAGCTATATTTGGCATGGCGCATCGAGGTAGACTTAATATGCTTACAAAGGTATTAGGTAAGCCTTATGTGGCAATGCTTTCAGAATTTCAGGGTAATTTACCATTCCCTGAAGAAATGGATTTTTTAGGGGATGTTAAATATCATTTAGGTTATTCATCGATTAAAAAAACTACTTCTGGTAATGAAATTTCAGTCTCAATGGTACCTAACCCATCTCATTTAGAAGCTGTCAATCCGGTAGTTGCAGGAAAAGTAAAGTCTGAACAAGATTTATTAGTTGCCCAAGAAGGAAAGGATAAACATCAAGCTAGAAAAGAGATATTACCTATTTTATTACATGGTGATGCAGCTTTTTGCGGTCAGGGAATAGTAGCTGAAAGCTTGATTATTAATGAAGTAGAAGGTTATAACGTTGGTGGTATAATTCATATTATTACTAATAACCAAGTTGGCTTTACTGCTAATCCGAAAGATGGAAGAAGTTCTAGGTATCCGTCTGAATTTGCTAAAATAACAGCAGTTCCTATAATTCATGTTAATGGTCAGCATCCAGAACTTGTGGCAAAGCTTGCAAGATTGATGGTGGAATATCGTCAGACTTTTAACAAAGATGTTGTAATGAACTTAGTTTGTTTTAGACTTTATGGTCATAATGAAAATGATGAGCCGTTCTTTACTCAACCATTAATGTATGAAAAAATAAGCAAGAAACAAGGAATTGTAGATTCCTATACTAGCAAGCTTATTAATGAAAATATTATAAATCAAACCTTTATTGAAGAAGCTAAAACCAGTTTTAGAAATTATCTTGAGAAAGAGTTTGAGGTTTCTAAAGATTACAAACCAGCCAAAGCTGACTGGTTATCAGGAAAATGGTCTAAATGTAAGCAATCTACTAGTAAAACTATAAAAGTTCAGCCTCTTACCGGGGTTAAAGAAGATATATTAAAAGCTATAGGGAAAGGCATTGTTAATGTGCCAGAGAGCTTTAATATAAATTCAAAAATAGCAAGGCAGCTTAATCAAAAACAACAGATGTTTGAAACAGGTGAAGGGATTGATTGGGCAACAGGTGAAGCGCTTGCTTTTAGTTCTTTATTGCTAGAAAATTATACTGTTAGATTAAGTGGACAAGATTGCGGAAGAGGGACCTTCTCTCATCGTCATTCCGTGTGGCATGATCAAGTTAATGCAAATAAATATATGCCTTTCAACAAACTATCAAGCTCCCAAGGAGAGTATCAGGTGTATGATAGTCCTTTATCCGAATTTGCGGTAATGGGCTTTGAGTATGGTTATGCTTTAGCGCACCCTGATAGTTTGGTATTGTGGGAAGGCCAGTTTGGTGATTTTGTTAATGGCGCTCAAGTAATGATAGATCAATATATTGCTTCTGCTGAAACCAAATGGTTTAGACAAAATGGGCTTGTGCTATTGCTTCCTCATGGTTATGAAGGCCAAGGACCCGAGCATACTTCCGCCAGATTAGAGAGATTTTTACAACTTTGTGCTGAAGATAATATGGCCGTTTGTTATCCAACTACGCCGGCGTCATACTTTCATTTATTAAGAAGGCAGCTCAAAAGAGAATTTAGAAAGCCTCTAATTATAATGAGTCCAAAGTCGTTATTAAGGCATAAATATGCGGTCTCTAGTCTAAAAGATTTTAGTGAAGGTGCTAAATTTAAACCGGTATTAGAAGAGCAAGATAACCTAGAACCAAGCCAGGTTAAGAAAGTAGTTCTTTGCAGTGGGAAAATATATTACGACCTGTACGAGGAAAGGCTTAAATTAGAGAAAAAAGATGTAGCTTTAATTAGATTAGAGCAGCTATATCCTTTACCTGAGCAAGAAATTAAAGAGCAACTTGATAAATATAAAAATGCTGAAGTAATTTGGTGTCAAGAAGAGCCAAAGAATATGGGAGCATATCAATATATATTCGGTAATCTTATTGATATATTTAATTTAAAAGTTAAATATATCGGAAGGAAGGTTGCTGCTTCTCCTGCGACAGGATACACCAGAATTCATAATAAAGAGCAAGCTGCAATTTTAAAACAAGTTTTTGAAAACTAGGAGATTTAAATGTCTGTTGAGATTAAAGTTCCATCACTTGGTGAATCAGTAACTGAGGCAACTGTTGGAAAATGGTTAGTGAAAGAAGGAGATGCGGTTAAGCAGGATCAGAATTTAGTTGAGCTTGAAACCGATAAAGTAACTATGGAAGTTACCTCTCCTGCGGCTGGGCTTATTGAAAAAATAAGCATTCAAGCTGGTGCTACTGTAGAAATCGGTGCTATTTTAGGATTGTTAAAAGCAGGTGATTTCAAAGCTACTGCCAATGAGCAAAATAAAGTAGAAAGCCCTGAACCAAAAGCTCAGGAAAAATCACAAGAAAGCAAAATTTTATCTCCAGCCGCTCAAAAGTTAGCTATTGAAAATAATATTGCTTCTCAAAATATTTCAGGCACTGGAAGAGATGGTAGAGTTACAAAAGGTGATATATTAGATGCTGTTAACAAGCCGAGTACTATTATGTCCCCTGCTGTTTCTGCAGATAAACCGGTAGAAATTGTGCCGATGACTAGATTGCGGAAAAAGATAGCAGAGCGTCTTAAGGAATCTCAAAGTACCGCAGCTATGCTTACTACCTTTAATGAAGTAGATATGTTTGAGGTAATGGAACTAAGAAAGAAACATAAAGACGCTTTTGAAAAGAAATTTGGCGTTAAAATGGGTTTCATGTCTTTTTTTGTAAAAGCAGCAGTAGCCGCGCTTAAAGAGTTGCCAGCTGTTAATGCCGAAATTAGTGGTGAGAATATTATTTATAAAAATTACTATGATATAGGCGTTGCTGTAGGTACAGAGCAAGGGCTGGTGGTTCCTGTAGTTAAAAATGCAGATAAGCTATCTTTTGCTGGTATTGAAAGTGAAATAATGAACCTAGCTAAAAAAGCAAGAGATGGAAAACTTTCCATGAGTGATTTATCAGGCGGAACATTTTCTATTACTAATGGTGGAATCTATGGTTCTTTGATGTCTACTCCTATCATTAATCCTCCACAAGCGGGCATTTTAGGAATGCATAAAATTGAAGAAAGGCCAAAAGCTTTAAAAGGACAAGTAGTCATTAGACCAATGATGTATATAGCTTTAACTTATGATCACAGGTTGATTGATGGTAAAGAGGCAGTAACTTTTTTAGTTAAAATAAAAGAAAGTATAGAAAATCCAGAAAAATTATTATTAGATTTATAGGTTAAAATATGGCAGATAAATTTGATTTAGTAGTTATCGGGGGCGGTCCTGCAGGTTATGTGGGTTCGATTAGAGCTGCCCAGCTGGGAATGAAGGTTGCTTGTGTAGAATACAGAAAGACTTTAGGTGGTACCTGTTTAAATGTAGGATGCATTCCATCAAAAGCTTTATTGTACTCTTCAGAATTATATGAAGAAGCTAAACACAACTTTGCAGGCTATGGAATTGAAGTAGATAATGTTAAGCTTAATCTTGCTCAAATGCTTGCCAAAAAAAGTGAAGTAGTCAAAACCCTTACCAAAGGGATTGAAGGGCTGTTTAAAAAAAATAAAATCACACATTATAACGGATTTGCTACCCTTAAGGACAATAATACCATAGAAATTAAAAAAGCAGATGGTTCAGTAGAAGAAATTAAAGCTGAAAAAGTTTTAATTGCTACTGGTTCAGAATCGGCCAATCTTCCAGGTATTGAAATTGATGAGAAGAATATAATATCTTCTACTGGAGCTCTAGAACTGAGCAAGGTTCCAGAAGAAATGATAGTAATTGGCGGAGGATATATAGGTCTTGAAATGGGATCTATCTGGCGTCGCTTGGGAAGCAAGGTAACGGTTATAGAGTTTTTAGACCGAATTGTTCCAGCAATGGATTTAGAGGTAGGAAAAGAATTTAAGAAGATTTTAGAAAAGCAAGGAATAGAATTCAAGTTAGAAACTAAAGTCCTCAGTGCTGCTACTAAAAATAATAAAGTTGCGTTGGAAATTGAGTCGGTAAAAAATGGTGAACAAACAAAGCTTATAGCTGATGTGGTTTTAGTTTCAATTGGTAGAAAACCATTTACTAAGAATTTAGGGTTAGAAAATCTTGGAATTATCACTGATAAAATGGGCAGAATTGAAACCAATGAACATTTCCAAACATCTATTCAAAATATTTATGCAGTTGGAGATGTTATAAAGGGGCCAATGCTCGCACACAAAGCTGAGGAAGAAGCCATAGCTGCGGTTGAAATCATGGCTGGTCAAGCAGGACATGTAAATTACGATTGTATACCAGGAGTAGTATATACTCATCCAGAAGTAGCCTCAGTTGGAAAAACAGAGGAAGAGCTTCAATCTTTAAATATAGAGTATAATAAAGGAAAATTTCCTTTTATGGCAAATTCTAGAGCTAAAGCTGTTGGCCAAGAAGAAGGATTTGTAAAGATCCTAGCTTGTAAAAAAACAGATGAGGTCTTAGGTGTACATATAATAGGACCAGATGCTGGAACTTTAATCCATGAAGCTGTTATATTAATGGAATTTAGAGGCGCAAGTGAAGATTTGGCTCGTATCTGTCATGCTCATCCAACTCTTAATGAAGCAATAAAAGAAGCGGCCCTATCAGTTCTGGGCAGAAAAATCAATATGTAAAGCTAATGAGCTATTTTGATCCAAATAAAATAGAAATTATTATAAAAGCTATAAAAGAGGCTGATCGAGGCCTCTTTTTTATTGCTGATTACGAAAAACAGGCCATTAATGTTATTAAGCTTTTAGAAAAAAGCGGTTATAGAATATTGCCAGTGCAACCTACTAAGGATATGATCAAAATAGGCGTCAATACTATTAAACTAGGTACAAATGATCCTGAGAATTTGGTAAAAGAAATTTTTAGCTCCATGCTCAAGGAAGTAAAGTAGCCTGCTTTTCCTGTAAGGCGGTGCGCCAGTATGTAAGTGGCGTGTTTAGCCTTGAGTAATAGCTGGTAGATATCAAGTATAGTTAACCAAATTGCCAAAACGTCTTTTGTAGCTATGTTTGGCTATTTAAATAGATTATACAAAAATTTTATTAATGTTTGTAAATAATAGATTTTATAATTAAGCCAATAATGCTTGATATTTTTAAACAAAGCTTGTTAAGTATTTAAGGCTAAAAGTGCTTTAAATACTTTTTGTAAAAATTATAAATACAATATTGTTTAGTAAAAAATACAATCATATGTTATTAGATATAAAAAATTATCTCTGAGGTTATTTGTAATATGTTTTATAGTTTATTCAAATTTATACATGTTCTGCTAGCTTGTTTGTTAATAGGGGGGCATGTATCCTATTCATTTTTCTATCTGCAAGAGAACAAGGTTCCTTTCAAAAATTTAATGATTATATTATTACTTTTGCAGGTTGTTACAGGGTTTTATTTATTACATATAGCAGGATTTTATATTTATGATTTATGGTTACTAGCGTCTATAATTATGACAGCAATAAGTATTGCTACGCAGCTATTATTTTTAATTAAAAAGTCATTAAATGATTGTTACCATAAAATCAATTTAGTACATATAATATTATTAATTAGTACTTTATTTTTAATGGTATGTAAGCCCGAGTTTGATTAACTAGTTGAAAATAAGCTTTAAATATATTAAAATATAAATAATTAAATGTCTGTAGTAGTATGGATGAAATAACTAAATCAATATATAGTTCTTATAAATCTGGTAAGTATTTTGAGGATGCTATTGAATGGTATGGCCTAAAATATCTTTATCCTACCGCTCAGCGGCTTAATTTTTT
The DNA here is from genome assembly GCF_003932735.1 of Rickettsiales endosymbiont of Stachyamoeba lipophora. Classification (NCBI taxonomy): domain Bacteria; kingdom Pseudomonadati; phylum Pseudomonadota; class Alphaproteobacteria; order Rickettsiales; species Rickettsiales endosymbiont of Stachyamoeba lipophora. Next base: position 770,011 of record NZ_CP033611.1, read on the forward strand.
ATTCTACATAATTCTTTTGGCTTTAGTAGCCTATATGCTTGCTGATACTTCTTTAAAAATCTTAGAAAAGCCTGAAAAATATATATATATGGTTAATTTAGAAAATTCAATTACTACTAAATCAAGCATTAAAGAATTAGAGCATCCTGTTTCCTCTCAGTTGGCAATAGCTGAGATGCTTATTAGGCAGTTTGTTATTAAGTATGAATCGTATGATTATTTTCAAATACCTAAACAATTTGAGTATATAAAAAATAATTCTTCGAGAGAGGTCGCCTTAAGCTTTTATCATAAAATGGATTTAAGTAATAATAATAGCCCTATACTTAAATATCAAAAACATTCTAAAATAGTTATTAGCGATATAAAGGTTGAATTTTACGATAGTTTTAAGCCAGATAACGGGAGAGCTATTGTAACATTAAAAAAGAATATAATATCTACATCTTCTTCCTCAAAAGTTATAGAGGACGTAATGTTGACATTAGATTATGAACTAACCGATATAGAAAAAATTGTGAATAAACAAAAATCTTTGATTTTTATCGTAAAAGAATATATTATAAATAATAGTTAATTTGTTAATAGAAATTATGAAAATTTTTTTAGTTGCTCTTATGTTTTTCTCTTTAACTAATAACTCTTGGGGGTTAAGAGAGCCTCGTGCAATGCCGATTGATAGCAGGCTTAGAGTGCTTGTCTATAATCCAGAAGACGTATTTAAATTTATAGGATTCTATGGATATCAAGCTAGTATGGAGTTTGATGATACTGAAGTAATAGAAAGTATATCCATGGGTGATTCAATAGCGTGGCAGGTAGTACCGTCTGGAAAAAGGTTGTTTTTAAAGCCTGTGGAACCTAATGCTACTACTAATATGACTCTTATTACTAACAAAAGAGTATATCATTTTGAACTGCATGCTAAAGACGCGATTGATATTAATGATCCCGAAATGATTTTTAATGTTAAATTTATTTATCCTGATGAAGACTTTAACGCTAATATTAAAAACTATGCCTCAAGCAGCCAATTGCCGGATCTTGATCATCCTGAAAAGCTAAATTTTAATTATACTCTTTCAGGAGCAGATTCTATTTCTCCTATAAAGATATTTGATGATGGAGAGTTTACTTATTTTGAATTTAGAGATAAGAATGCCGAGATACCTGCATTCTTTCTAATTGACTCAACAGGCAAGGAAGCTTTAATAAATTATCGTGTTGCAGGTAAATATATTGTAATTGAAAGAGTAGCAAGCCAGTTTACTTTACGAAATGGTGCTGATATTGTGTGCATATTTAATGAAGTTCGTCCAATAGATAATGAGTTGCTAAATAAGCCCTCACAGTTAAATGCCAGTAAACGTATCGATAAATGAATCTAAACTGATTTGGTGTAGCTGAGCTTCGCCTATTTTATTAAAAATAGTAATTGAAAGTGAATGGTCGCTAAGCTTTTTATCAAATTTGATAGCGCGCTTAATAGGTTCTTTAAAGTTTAAGTAATCAAAGTTAACAGTAAGATTATACTTTTCTATTAGGTTTTCTAAGTAAGGCTCTATTGTACTTTTATTTAATCCCAGTTTATGAGTAATTTTAATTTCAAGCAACATTCCTAATGCAACTGCAAAGCCATGAGGTATATTAAAATTACTTATAGATTCTATAGCGTGCCCTATCGTATGGCCAAAGTTTAAGATCTTTCGTATGTTGGCATCTTGTATATCTTGATTAACAATGTCTAGTTTAGTTTTAATAGCTAGTGTAATAATTTCACTTATTTGATTAAAATCAGTGGTTAGATAGTTTTTAGATAGCAATTTATCATACAAGCTATAATTTGAGGTAAATGCAATTTTAATAATTTCTGCAAGTCCTGAGCTTATTTCTTTTTTATCTAAGCTATTTAAAAATTTATCACAAATAATAACAGTATGACTAGGATAAATAGTACCTATAATATTTTTAAGGTTTGTAACATTAATTGAATTTTTGCCTCCAATACTGCTATCAACCATTGATAAAAGAGTGGTAGGGACCAGGCAGAGCTTTATTCCTCTAAACAGTATTGAAGCAATAAACCCACAGATATCTGAAATTACCCCTCCGCCAATTCCTATTAAGAGGCTATCTTTAGAAATTTGGCCATTTACCAATTGCGCTATTAAGCTTGATACAACATTTAAATTTTTAATATTCTCATCTACTGTAATAATATATTTATTAGAGAAAACTTCGAATAAATCAGGATAATGCTTAACAATTTTTTGATCTATTATGAAGTGTTTATCTTTATTTATAGAGGTTAAATAGGCAATAATAGAATTTAAATCATTATAAATTAATAATTGATGCATGTTATGAGATATATTCTTCAATAGACTTAAGTATTGACTGTACCATGTGACCATGTGATTGGACTTCGCTATCTACTGATATATCAGCTTGGCTATAAATTGGGTAACGCTTGGACACTAGTCCTTCCATCACTAACAAAGTATCTTTTCCATCAATTAAAGGACGCGAAGTGGTTTTTCTAGCTACTCTTTCAACTAATATATCTATGTTAGCCTTTAGCCAAATAGAAATACAATATTGTTTAATGGCTTTTCTAATGGTTTCGTTGATAAAGGCACCTCCACCTGTGGCAATCACCATAGGAGTTTTTCTCTCAATTAAAGACATAATTGTTTTAAGCTCAACTTTTCTAAAATATTCTTCACCTGCATAAAAAAATATATCTGCAACCGAGCAGCAAGCTATCTTTTCAACTTCTTGGTCAATATCATAAAAAGGTAAATCCAATGCTTTAGAAAGTCTATAGCCTACAGTGGTCTTTCCTGCGCCCATAATACCAACCAGTACTATCGGCTTATTTAAGTTTTTTATCAAATTCATGTTTAAAGCAAATTTTTTTGATATAATATGTTAAAACTATTATCAAATCCAATATTTTTATGGAAGTTATTAAAAGTTTTCTTGAATATCTACAATCTGAAGTTACCTCATCTTTAAATACTATAGAATCATATAAGAATGATTTGCTTAGGTTAGAGTCATTCATAGCAAGTAATAATTTAAACATTACTAATATTACCGCCGATGTTTTAAATAACTTTATTAGCAAGCTTATTATAGACCGATTTGCAATTTCTACAGTTAATCGGAATATTTCTGTCATAAAACATTTTTTTAATTATTTAGTAGAAGAGGGGATTATTAGAGAGTCGCCTGCAATTAATTTAGAATTATTACAGCTTCCTAGGAATCTACCTAAGTTTTTATCACTATTTGAAGTTAAAGCCTTGCTAGAAACCGCACAGGCGTGGCAATCACCAAAGTTTTATATAATGTTAGAATTATTATATGCGACCGGTATGAGAGTATCTGAGCTAGTTTCGTTAAAATATTCGTCTCTAAAATTTGAGCAAGGTAAAATACTGCCGTTTTTAATAGTAAAAGGTAAAGGTAACAAAGAAAGATTGATACCGCTTCATTTAAAGATATGTAATCTACTTGCAGAATATTTAAAAGACTTAGATAGCAACGGCTTATTTTTATTTCCTTCTACTAGCAAGGAGGGGTATGTAACTAGGCAAAGATTTGGGCAATTTCTAAAAGAGATTGCTATTCGGAGTAATATTGATCCAGTTAAAGTTTCCCCACATATATTAAGACATAGCTTTGCTACCCATATTTTAGAAAATGGGGCGAATTTAAAGCTTATTCAGGAATTGCTAGGGCACGCTGATATAAGTACTACACAAATATATACTCATCTGACTATGAATAAGCTTGCAAGCATTGTTAAAGATTTTCATCCTTTATCACAAGGTAAAAAGCCTGGTCAGCTATAATTATAAATGTTTTTCTCAGTTATCAAATAATCTAGTTTAATATCATGCTTTTCTTGAAAGAGAAGTTCGGTTAGTTGCATTTCGAAACCTACCCCGATTAATAATGGTAATTTAGGTAGCGATGCAATGGTTTTATCATAATAACCCTTGCCGTAACCGATTCTATAACCTTGATTGTTAAATACAATGCCTGGAACTATTATTATATCAGGCGCTTGGTTGCTTGTTATGTCGCCAGCGGGTTCAAGCAATGTACTATTAATATAACTTGATATTAATTCATGGTTCATTTTTAGAAAAATAAGTTTTGCATCACATATTTTGGGTAATAAAATAATATTATCTTTTAATAAACTAGCTAATTCTAAAATATTTGGCTCGTTGAAGATGGGGTAATATATAGCTATATTCTTACTTACAGAAGGGGGATAAAGGCTTAAAGTTGTAAGTAGGTTATGAGTAATTATAGAAGAATCAAAATTATAAGTATTAGGTAAAATTCCTTTCCTTAAGTTTAGATATTCTTTTCTTAATTGAGATTTTAATGAAGACATATTGAAATATTGATGAAACCACTTTAGCCGTAAGCAGGATTAGTCCGCACTGACCCTTTTTGTTAAGGTGGGCGCCATGTTATAATACCTAAGTATTATAAGAGATAGCTCCCCAAAAAAATACTTATCGGTCCAAGGGAAACATAATTCTTACGTACTAAGCAGCCCCATCATTTATATGATATAGGTTTTCCAGTTTTTCGGCAAGGTTTTCTATGTGTTCTGCGGCAGAATTTATTGTTTCAGTAACTGCTTCATCTTTAATGGTAGTTTTTAGCTCTTCAAACTCATCTAGCATTAGTAGTGAATGGAGTACTAGAAGATGATCTTGACTTGCAGTAGGAAACTGCTTGTTTAATTCCTTTAATAGATTTTAATAAAGACATATTAAAATATTGATGAAACCACTTTAGCCGTAAGCAGGATTAGTCCACACTGACCCTTTTTGTTAAGGTGGGCGCCATGTTATAATACCTAAGTATTATAAGAGATAGCTCCCCAAAAAGATACTTATCGGTCCAAGGGAAACATAATTCTTACGTACTAAGCAGCCCCATCATTTAAATGATATAGGTTTTCCAGTTTTTCGGCAAGGTTTTCTATGTGTTCTGCGGCAGAATTTATTGTTTCAGTAACTGCTTCATCTTTAATGGTAGTTTTTAGCTCTTCAAACTCATCTAGCATTAGTAGTGAATGGAGTACTAGAAGATGATCTTGACTTGCAGTAGGAAACTGCTTGTTTAATTCCTTTAATTTGGAATCTAATATAGTTGATACCCTATTTAAGTGAGGTACTTGTTCAGGTAAACAATAAATACTGTAGCTTTTATTATTTATTTTTAAGCTAATTGCTGACATGCTCTTGTTGTTGCTCTATTAATAAGTTTAGTTGCTTAATTGTTTCGGTTAATTCTTCAGCTATTTCGTGCGTTGTAGATTTTGATTTTAAAAGTTGCTTTTTTAAACTTTCATTTTCTGTTATAACTTCTTTTAATTTTAGTTCTTGTTGAGCTAATTCGTAAGAGGTTGCATTTTTAATAAGCGTTTTTTCTATAGCATTTTCTAATCTTTCAATAGCTTTAGCTAAACGATTTTTAGTTGTAAGCAGTTTATTCATTAAATATCTACAAAATTATCATACATTACTTGGTTTTCTTTACTAAGATAAATCCTAACCTTCGAAGGATCAATAGTTTTATTAAAATTTATCACTTCTGCAATCGCAGTAGTATCCTGTAATATAGCATTTTTAAAATTTATCTCTATTATGCTATTGGTTGAACCCTTAACAATTCTTGATAATTGATTAACAATACGGGTAGAGTTGGCAAAAAATATGGTGCCGCTTATATTTACCAATTTACTATTTGGTGTGTGCTCTATTTCGATTTTAGTTAGATTGGCAATTTCAAAAATTTTGATAAAGAAACTTATGAACATTGCAACAGATACTCCTGCAATCATATCAAATATGGCTGTAAGTAACATTGCTGTAAGTAATATTATTATATCAAATTTATGGCGAGACTTAAGAATTTGTTTAACTTCTTCTATATGAAGCATGTTAATTGCTACAGTAAACAACAAGGCTGATAAGCAGCTTAGAGGGACATATTTTAGGAAAGAAGAAAATGAAAATATATAGAGATAAATAAATAATGCACAGAGCATTCCGGCAATTGGAGACTTTGCTCCTAAACGGATGTTTGTTGCTGTGCGTGCTAATGCGCCTGTAGCAGGCATTCCCATTATAAAAGCGCATAATAAGTTTGAAATACCTATACCCATAATTTCACTATGAGGATTGTGTTTAGTCTGAGTCATGTTATCTGCCATTCTTGCGGCTAGTAATGATTCTAAGGCTGCTAAAATGCCAATCACTAGTGCAGCTGGCATGACAGCAGGGATAGTCTCAAAGCTAAAATTACTAACAATAACTTCGAAAAAATCTTGGTTGATTTTAAAAGGATTGCCGCTTCCACCACCTGAGTTTGCCACATCATTAATAGTTTGAACAGTAAACCCAAAATGCTTAAAAATCAAAGTAGCAAGAATAGAAGATATAATTGCTAATACAAAAGATGGAATTTTGCTTAAATACTTAATTTTAAGTTTGTTAATATTTTTTATAATTAGTATAGAACTAATGGAAATGAATATATCAGGTAGATTAATATTAGTAATGTTTTTCGCAAGTACGTATAGTTTGGTAAAAAGATAGCCGTTTAATTTAATATTAATGCCTAATATATCTTGTAACGAGATAACTATTAAAACAACTGCAATACCTGAGGTAAAACCGACTACTACTGGGTGAGGGATAAAATATACTAAGCTGCCAGTCCGAGTCATAGCTAGTAAAATCATTATCAAAGCTGCAATGGTTTGAGCTAGAATTAAGCCATTAAGGCCGTATTTGCTAACAATAGGAGCAAGGATAACGATGAAAGCTCCCGCAGGGCCACTTATTTGATATTTTGCTCCACCTAATAAAGATGTAAAAAATCCAGCCACAATTGAAGTGTAAATGCCCGTTGCCGGTGGAAGTCCTACAGCAATTGAATAGGCCATTGCTAACGGAAGGGAGATCAAAGATATTATAAATCCAGCAAGCAAATCAGATTTAAACTTGTAAAAATTATAGCCTTGCTTTAAGGTTTGTCTTATGGCAGTCGCAATTTCAATTTTAAACATCAGTTTGGAAAAATAATGAATTTATTATTAGAACTTATACCATTATTAATTTTTTTTGCATCCTATAAGTTGTCTAATTTAATAATAGCTGCAATAATATTTTCGCTTAGTACAATTGTTGCTAATCTAATCAGTTATTTAGCTTATAAAAAAATTTCATATATCAATCTTTTTGGGGCAGTTGTTGTGAGTTTTTTTGCAATAATTTCCTATTTTACAGGTAACCCAATTTTTATCAAACTTAAGCCTACAGTAATTAATGTAATTCTAAGTGTTATACTAATGATAGGGGTGATTAACCGTAAGTATTATATAAAACATCTTCTTCCTTCAGGTGCTCAGCTAGATGAGCAGTTACTTAGATCAATCTCTTATAGATTTAGTGGGTTTTTTATATCACTAGCTTTAATAAATGAATTAATTTGGCGAAATTTTTCTGAACAGATTTGGGTGAACTTTAAAGTTTTCGGGATTCTGGGATTAACCTTCGGATTTTTAATTGTGAATTTTAAAGTTTTTAAAAAGCTTACGGATTAAAAATTATTTTATAATTTTTTTGATATCCGCTGCCGTGATAATGCCTTCTCTCAATATTAAAGTTACGGAAGAAGACACATCTAATACGGTTGATGGAATGCCTAGTGTTGATTCTCCACCATCTATTATTAATTTAATATCAGCTTCTTCTCTAAAATACTGTGTGATTTCGTAAATATTTGAGCTGCTTTTTTCTCCGGATATATTTGCGCTTGTGGCTACTAAAGGATTGTTAAAGTTTCTGAGTAGGTTTAAAGCAAACTCATTTTGAGGAATTCTAAAGCCAATTTTGTTATTAGTTGTAAAGCTTAATTTTTCTGCCATTGAAGGTTTAAGGTTGGTCACATAAGTGATAGGCCCTGGGGAAAAGTGCTTTGAGAGTGTTTTGATAATGCTGTTGATTTCTACAAATGGTTCAGCCTGTTTTAAGTCTGAGCATAGTATCGCAAGAGGTTTGTTTCTATCGCGTTTCTTTAGGTTGTATATTTTGTTAATAGCGTCTTGATTGTTAATGTCGCAAGCTAAGGCGTATACAGTTTCTGTAGGAAAGCAGACTAAGCCCCCTTGATTTAAAATTTCTATGGTTTTTTTTATTGCTAAATGGTTGTTTTCTGGAATAATTTTTAACATTGTGTAATTTTAAGTTGGTTATATAGGCAATGAATAGCAAAGTTATTGTTGTGGCACAACAAAAAGGTGGAGTAGGAAAATCTACAATATCAATTAATTTAGCCGTAAATTTTTTTCAATTAGGACTTAAAACTTTAATTGTTGATATAGACCCTCAAGGTTCGGTTAGTCGTTGGTTTGAAAGGCGCCAAGAGATTATGGGAGATAGGCTCACAGGTGTTAAGTTAATCGCAAGCTCTGCTTGGAAATTAGCATCAGAGATAACTTCTTATAAATTTAAATTTGATATCATTATTATTGATAGCCCTCCGCATACTGAATCAGATATTAAACAAGTTTTAAAATGTTCTGATCTTGTTATAATTCCTCTTCAGCCCAATAGTTTTGATTTATGGGCGGTAGATAAAATAGTTGATATTTGCGACTATGAAAGAGTTAATTATTTAATGGTTTTGAATAGAGTTAGTCCTACTAAAAAAGGCTTAGAAAGTATTTATCAAAAATATGGAAAAAATCTCTCCAAGAATATTCTAGGTAATCGTGTCGCTTTTAACTCTGCTATAATTCAAGGCAAAGGAATAAGTGAATTTGATCCAAAAAGCCAGGCATATGAAGAGTTAAAATTTATCAGTGATGAAGTGTTAAAAAAATTAAAAGTTAATTACCAAATGTAATTTACTTGAAGTTATTTAATATTTGCGTTATTAAGTTGATCAAATAATTATAAATGTTTCACGTGAAACAATCATGACAAAATATTACGATGTAGTTGTAATTGGAGCCGGGCATGCTGGCATTGAAGCCGCCTGCGCTTCGGCACGATTAGGTGCTGCCACTTTATTGATAACGTTAAAGCCTGACAATTTAGGCGAAATGTCCTGCAATCCTGCCATAGGTGGCATAGGTAAGGGGACTATTGTCCGTGAAATTGATGCTCTTGATGGTATAATGGGAAGGGCTATAGATTATGCGGGCATACATTTTAAAATGCTTAATCAGAGTAAAGGTCCTGCTGTTCATGGGCCAAGAGCGCAAGCGGATCGGAAGCTATATAAAGAGTTTATGCATAATGAACTTACAAACTATAAAAACCTAAGTATTTTGTTTGATTCGGTTGAGGATATAATTCTTGATAATAATCAAGTTGACGCAGTTTTAACTGTTGTGAACGGTAAAATTAACACTCGATCGGTGGTATTAACTACAGGCACTTTTTTAGATGGGTTAATCCATATTGGGGCAGTAAAGATCCCTGCTGGTAGGGTTAATGAAAATCCCTCCATAGGATTGTCTAACACTTTAAAAAGGTTTGACTTTAAACTGGGTAGGCTAAAAACAGGTACGCCGCCGCGCTTAGATGGCAGAACAATCAATTGGGATATATTAGAAACTCAGGTGGGTGATACAGTACCTCAGCCATTTTCATACTTAAACACAGAAATTACTACTAAGCAAATTAATTGCTATATTACCCATACTAATGCGCGTGTACATGAAGTTATTCAAAAAAATAAAACTTTATCCCCAATGTATAATGGACAAATTGAATCAAAAGGTCCCCGTTATTGCCCCTCAATTGAAGATAAAATTTCTCGTTTTGCAGATAAAGAAAGGCATCAGATTTTTTTAGAACCTGAAGGTTTAGATGATTTTGTGGTATATCCAAATGGCATTTCTACCTCTCTTCCTGAAGATGTTCAAAGAGAAATTGTTGCAAATATAGTAGGATTAGAAAAAGCAGAATTTATTAGACCCGGTTATGCAATTGAATATGATTATGTAGATCCCAGAGAATTATACCCAACGTTAGAAACCAAAAAGATAGGAAGCTTATTTTTGGCAGGCCAAATTAACGGAACTACAGGATATGAAGAAGCGGGAGGCCAGGGGATTGTAGCTGGTGTTAATGCTGCTCTTAAATTATCTAATAAAGAGTTTATACTAGAAAGATCAAGTTCATATATTGGTGTAATGATAGATGATTTAATAACAAAAGGTGTGGCTGAGCCTTATAGGATGTTTACCTCGCGTTCTGAGTTTAGGCTCTCTTTAAGAGCCGATAATGCAGATTTAAGATTAACTAATCGAGGAGTTGAATTAGGCTTAGTAAGCAAAAAAAGAGAAGAGCTATACACAAATAAAATGATACAAATTACTAATCTGAAAAATGATTTGCTTTTAGAAAGCTACTCACCCAACCATCTTAAAAGCTATGGTCTTAATCTAAACCAAGATGGGGTAAAAAGAAGTTTGTTTGAGTTGTTATCTTATCCTAATATTACCCTGGCTAATTTTCTAGCAATTAAATCTAGTTTGAACAATTATAGTGACGAAGCCAAAAGAGCAGTCGAAATAGAAGGGTTATATAGACCATATTTAGATCGTCAAGAACAGGATATTAAAATCATTCAACAAGAAAATAATATGTTGATTCCTAATGATCTAAGTTTGAAAAATATTAAAGCTTTGTCAATTGAGATTGTAGAAAAAATTGAAATGTTTAAACCCAAAACTGTTGCTCAGTTAAGACAAATACAAGGCGTTACTCCGGCAGCTATCATAGCAATTATTTTACATATCAGAAAGGTGTATAAAAGTTGCTAAATTTAAAGTATTTAGAAAAGTTTGATTTAAATGTTCCACGTGAAACATTAGAGAAAATAAATGCATATCTGCTTCTCTTAGACAAATGGAATAAAACTATAAATTTAGTAGCAGAGAAGAACATACAATCAGAAAGTTTCTGGAATAGACATGTAATAGATTCATTGCAACTAATTAAGCATATTAGCCGCAATTCAGAAATTAGTGATTTAGGCTCTGGGGGCGGTTTTCCTGGAATTATATTAGCAATTTTTGGATATAAAGTAACTTTGTTTGAAATAGATCGACGAAAGTCAATTTTTTTAAAACAAGTAGTTCAAAATTTAGGACTGGATGCTATAGTAGAAAACCTAGATATAAATGTATATGATACCAATTTATCTGCTGTAATTACAGCGCGAGCATTTACTGCTTTAGATAACTTAATAAAAATAGTATATAAAAAACTACCTGAGAAACATAAATTAATATTACTTAAGGGTGAAAATTATCAGCAAGAGATAAATAAGGCATTGTCAAAATACCATATGAATATTAGTCTTGATGAATCAATAACTAATCAGAATAGCAAAATAATAATTATCTCAGATATAAAAGATGCATCAAAAAATAATAGCGATAGTTAATCAAAAAGGCGGAGTTGGTAAAACTACTACTGCTATCAACGTTGCAACTGCTTTTGCTGCAACTAGAAAAAAAGTATTGCTTATTGATTTAGATCCGCAGGGGAATGCTTCAACTGGTGTGGGAGTAGAAATTTCTAATAGAGAAAAGACTATATATGAAGTATTAATAGATGAGGTGAATATTCAAGATGCCATTATTACTACTTTTATCCCAGGCCTAGATATTATTAGCTCTACAGTTGACTTAAGCGCAACCGAAATAGAGTTAATTAATATTCCCAAACGGGAGTATGTGCTACAAAGTAAAATAGCTGAAATTAGTAATAATTATGATTTTATAATTATAGATTGTCCTCCTTCTTTAGGAATGCTAACAATTAATGCTTTAACTGCAGCAAAAGGAGTGGTAATTCCTTTGCAGTGTGAATTTTTTGCTCTTGAGGGGCTTGCTCACTTATTAAAATCTATTAACCTCATCCAGCAAAAATTGAATCCTGAATTACAAATAATTGGGGTGCTGCTGACAATGTATGATAGACGTAATAGATTAACCGAAGCGGTGGAGCAGGATGTAAGGGGTTGTTTGGGTGATTTAGTGTTTCAAACTGCTATACCTAGGAATGTTAAGCTAACAGAAGCTCCTTCTCATGGCAAACCAGCCATTATATATGATCACAAATGTTCAGGATCTCAAGCGTATGCATATCTAGTTAAAGAAATGTATAATAAATTTAAAAATGATCGAAACGACAATAGTGTTAAAAATAAAAGAGTCGCAATATGAAGAATAAAACATTGGGTAAAGGGCTATCAATTCTTCTAGGAGAGCATGAAGAATTTTTAAAAAATATTACCGAGAAAAAGGGCGGTAATAATAACAGTACTGGAGAAAATATAATTGATATTGAGTTAATTAGACCAGGAAAGTTCCAACCTAGAAAGCATTTTAGCGAAGAGTCTTTGCAAGAGCTTGCTCAATCGATTAAAAGTAAAGGGTTAATTCAACCTGTTATTGTTCGTAAAATTGAAGATTATTATGAAATAATTGCAGGAGAAAGGCGTTTTAGAGCAAGTAAAATAGCAGGTTTAACTAAGCTACATGTTGTAATCATCAACATTACAGATAAAGAAGCGTTAGAGTTTGCACTGCTTGAAAATATTCAGCGAGAGAATTTATCCCCTATTGAAGAGGCCGAAGCTTATCAACAGCTAGTTGAAAAATTTGCTTATACCCAAGAGCAATTAGCTAATGAATTAGGTAAAAGTAGAAGCCATATTACAAACTTACTTAGGTTACTTAATTTGCCTGATAAGATTAAGGGCTATCTTGATAAAGGGCAGTTAACAGTAGGGCATGCAAAAATTTTAGTAGGCAATATCCATGCTGAAGAAATTGCTGATAACATTATTGAAAAAAAACTATCTGTAAGAGAAGTCGAGAGTTTACTTAAAAATCCAAATAAACTTAAGCTAAGCCAGCAACCAGCCAATAGTAATATTACTACTAATAAAGATGACGAACTGATAACTATTCAAAATAGTTTAGCAGAACATTTAGGAATGAAAGTTAATATTGAAAATGCCCAAAATGGTGGCAAGGTTACAATACACTTTAATAACTTAGAACAATTTGATCGGCTAATACAAAAAATTACCGGCTAGCTAATAAACAAACAGGTAAGCATTGCTATTTTGCAAGTATCTTTCCTACATTATTCGTGATGTTTGAAAGCCATGAAGTAGGAGTTAAAGGGATGTGTGAAACTTGAGTGCTAACTGTATCTAAAGTATTTATGTTAGATATGCTTGAGTTCAATAAATTAGCCGGTTTTTTATAATTTTGTAAATAATTTTTGATCAAAGATAAATCTACTGTAAGGGTAGCTATAACCAACGCTCCCATTAGAATACCAAGACACTTAAAAAAGAAAGAATGTTGCGCTATAAAGTCACCCATATTACCAAAAAAAGAAAGTGGTTGCTCTGGTTTCTTAGAAGCCGTATTTTTTTCATTTATTATAGGTAATATAGTTGGTTGATTATTTTCAGGCGCAATGCTTGTTTTCGTGGCTTTAGGTTGATTAACAAATATATCAGGAAATGTCCTTTTGATTCTTCTAATAGCTTGGTCAAAGTTGAGTTCTTTATTGGCAAATCTGTATTGTAATCGGCGTATATATTTAAGGGCTTTAGGAGTAAAAGTAACATTAGATTTAAGTTTTAACTCTCCAACATGGCAAAGTAGGTTTAAAACAGCTAGCGGTCCACAAGACTGGTCATCTTTTTGTACAAATCCTGGCACGTGATTTACTCGTATACGAGTATAGTTAATATTAAGTTGTGCTGCTATTAGTCCGAAAAAATTATTTAATGAGTTTTGTTGTTGCCGATTAAAATCTGTTTGTAAGCTATTAAAGCAAATAACTTCCAATGTTTTAATATTTGGATTTTCTGGGGAAGAAGTAATTTGAGCAATGAAGCTTACCCAGTGGGATAATTCTTCCTGATGAAGTATTCCTAGCAGTTTTTTATTATTATTCAGGTCTTCTTTTATATCTTTTATATAGTCTTGTTCATGCTGCAACTGGCTGAGATAATCAAAACTAGTGCCAGCGACAGCTTCAATAGCTGAGCTAACCCGCCTACTTGAAATAGTATCTTCCTTTATATGATTGAAAATATCAAGTATATGAACGCTATCATAGCACTCTTCTAGCCAAGCTTTTTCACCATTTAAATTAGCAGCCGTTGAATAAGAAGCCATAGTGTATCTTAATAAAGGTTAAATCGATTAAAAACATGTTAATAATGTATTAACAATGTGTCAATTAAATTTGGCCGATAGTTTTCACTTTTATCTTAGGATGAATCTCATTTTGAGAAAGTACCACAGTTATAGGTCTAAACCTTTCGATTATAGATCTAATATAAGGTCTAATAGAGGGGCTAACTAAAAGAGCAGGCATCTCGCCTTTCATTGCAAAATCTTCATAAGCAGATTTAATAACCTGCATAAATTTTTGAAGCTTTGATGGTGGAACGGTAAGCTGCCTATCATCAGTAGTTCCTACTAAACTTTCATTAAAAAGTTGTTCCCATTCTGCTGAAAGCACTACAACAGTAAGAAAGCCGTGTTCATCAATATTGGCATGGCTAATCTGCCGTGCAAGTCTGCTCCTAACATATTCGGTAATTAACATAATATTTTTAGTTGATCTACAACATTCAGAAATAGCTTCTAAGATAGCCTGCAAATCACGAATAGAAATAAGTTCATTTAATAAATTCTGTAATATCCTTTGAATTCCACTGATAGAAATCTGATTGGGACTAATTTCATTAAGCAATTTTTTATGTTCTTGGGTTAAATCATCTAATAATTTTTGAGTTTCACTGTAGGTTAAAAGCTCAGTAATATTTTCTTTTACAATTTCTGTTAAATGGGTAGTTAAAACCGTGATAGGATCAATTACTGTATACTCCCTATTAATAGCCTCCTCACGGTATATTTCAGGTACCCACATAGCATCAAGGCCAAATGCAGGCTCTTTAGTATTTTCACCGTTAAACTCAATTTTACCGCCTTTAGGATTCATAACTAATACCATTTCTGGCCTAATTAACCCTTCTCCGCATTTAATTTCTTTAACAAAAATAGTATAATAATTTTGTTCTAACTCCATGTTGTCTTGAATTCTAACTGACGGGAGAATAAATCCGAGATCTTTGGCTATTTGCTTTCTTAAGGATTTTATTTGATCAGGAAGTTTAATCCCTTTGTTGTTAACTAGGCCGATTAGACCGTAACCTAATTCAATCCTAATATTTTCTATTTGCAAGGATTCAGTAATGCTTTCTTCTTCTGTTTTAACGGTTTGAGGTTCGTTTGCTTCTAAAGGTTCATCTTTTTTGGTTGCCTTGTCCAATAATTCCAAAATTTCTTTATTATTAAGCATATAAGTAATGCCACCAATGGTGAGTCCAAGTAGTAAAAAGGGAAAAGCAGGAATGCCAGGTATAAATCCCATTAAAAACATAAGTCCTGCTGAAATCATTAAAGCATGAGGAAATTTACTAATTTGTCCGAATATAGCTTTTTCTGTTGAGCCTACTACGCCTGATTTTGATACTAATAAGCCAGCGGCCAAGGAAACAATTAACGAAGGAACTTGGGACACAAGACCGTCTCCAATAGTAAGAATAGTATAACTATGCAAAGCTTCGCTAAAATCTAAATCTCGTTGTACCACTCCTATAATAATGCCACCAATAAAGTTGATAAAAGTAATTAAAAGGCCGGCAATAGCATCTCCGCGTACAAATTTATTAGCACCGTCCATGGAGCCATAAAAGGTTGATTCATCTTCGAGTTCTTTACGTCTGAATTTAGCTGTAATCTCATCAATTAACCCTGCAGACAAGTCAGCATCTATGGCCATTTGCTTTCCAGGCATAGCATCTAAGCTAAATCTTGCCGCAACTTCAGCTATTCTCCCAGAACCCTTTGTTATTACTACAAAATTTATTATAGTTAATATAGCGAATACAATAATGCCAATTACTAAGTTTCCTCCCATAACAAAATGGCCAAAAGCTTCAATCATTTTCCCTGCTGCATGAGGTCCGGTGTGGCCTTCTGATAAAATAAGCCGGGTAGAGGCTATATTTAAAGATAACCTAAGCATAGTAACTATCAGCAAAATCGAAGGGAATGTGCTTAATTCTAAAGGCTTACCGATTAATAAAGACGTAATCAAAATTATTACACTTGAAGTGATAGAAATAGCTAACAGAAAATCTAATAGAAATTTTGGTACAGGGAATAACAGTACTAAAATAATACCAATGACCGCACCTGCAAATAGGATATCACTATATTCAAATGCTTTCTGAGCTTTTGAAGCAATCTTTGAGGCGAGGGGAGATGAATTAAAGCGGGATTTACTCACTTTTTAAATATAAAATTATTCAAAATATAAAATAATCTAAATATATACAAAAAGCAAAAATTTTTATTTAAATTTAACAGAATTTATAAAATCATAATTTTTTACGACAAAACGCCAATCAAGTTCCATTCCTTTGGTAATGCCAATTCTAGTGGTAGTAATAAACTCAGGATTTAAGTCAACATCTACTACATAAAAAATATGGTTATTGATCAAGCTGATTTTATTATGTTCTCGATCTATGCCTAAATATTTACATAATTTTCCAGGACCATTTAGATTAACTTTTTCCGGAGAGATCAGATAAGCTCCTCTAATCAAAATAGCAGAAGGGTAACCTTCTTTTTCAGTAACGATATTTAAGCAGTTGTACATACCATAAATTAAATAAACATAACTAATTCCAGCTTTGCCAAACATAACCTCATTACGCTTTGTAAGGCCTTTATAAGCATGAGATGCCGGATCATTAAAACCTGCATAACATTCAGTCTCAGTAATAATTGCCTTAAAGTGATTAAATATTATTAATTTTCCTATTAAATTTTTAGCTACTACTAGGCTATCTTGCTCATAAAAATCTACAGTAAGTTGTTTCATAATAATTAGAAAATAGCATATAACATAAGGTTATAAATAGGATAATTTAAAGCTTTTTAACTTAAAAAATAGGAGTGTTATTTTAGCAAATCTTGTATCTTAGCTTTAAGTTTAGGATTATTACCAGCTTGCTTTAAGGCAGTATTGGCATAAAATTTAGCTTCTTTTTCATCACCAATAAGGAGTGCGGCTTTAGCAAGATAATAATTACTATTACACGGGTCTCCTTTAAGATTATAAGCCCGTGCAATATTATAATAAGTCATATAGTCAGGATTCGTACTTAAAGCTGATAATAGATGGTTAAAAGCTAAATTAAAGTATTTTTGATTGTTGGTAGATTCATAAATTGATAAGAGATTAGTGCCAAACTCAATTCGTAAAATATTGTTGGAAGTAAGTTTAATAGCTTTTTCGTAATTACTAATAAAATCATCGTATTGATTTTGTTTAAAACTAATAATACCTGCAAGCTCATAAAAATATGGGTAGCTAGGATAGGCTTTAATCAATTGGCTGAGTTGCACTCTTGAATCTTGAAATTTGTTTTGTCTTAAGTAAAGAATAGATTTTGTATATAAATCATCAGGGTTATTAGAATGTTTAATTTTTTTTAATAAGTTATGCCCGTTATTTTCTGCTAGATAAGCAGTAATTTTAGATTTTATCAATTTAAAATTAAAATTATTCAGTTGTGTGCCGAGATAAGAATTTTTATCAATTAGATTAATTCTTTCCATGGATAAAGGATGAGTACGATAATAGGTATTGTCCGAATGAACAATGCGTTCTTGAGCGTATATTTTACGTAAAATGGAACTGAGCCCTTTTGTAGAAATATCAGTTTTTTTTAAAATATCTAAAGCTGCAATATCAGCCATTGATTCTTGAGAGCGGGTAAAAGCAAAAATGTTAGACAAGGCTGAATGTGTGCCCCCCATAGCTATTCCTGCTCCAATTTCTTGGTTTAAGCCAGCGACCATCAGGCCTAAAAAGGTAGATGCTACAGCTAAAACGTTATTTTTATTAATAACATCCTGACGAGAAAAAAAGTGCCCTCCAATTATGTGGCCAATTTCATGAGCTATTACTCCCGCAAGCATTTCGGGTGAGTCACAGTTGGCAATTAAGCCAGTGTGAATAAAAATTTTATTACCTGGAATGGTAAAAGCATTTAATTCGTGGTCATTAACTATAATTATATCAGTTTTAGCTTTAAGGTTAGCTGCCTTGAATAAAGGTTTAGTGAGTTCATTTAGATAAGATTCTATTTCAGCATCACGAATTATTGAAAGACCTTCTCCGTGGCTAGCGAATGCTAGCAAAATACATAAAACCAAGTAATTAACAAATTTCATTTATGAATGTTTAAATGTTTTATTAGAAAATTTTATGCCACTTATAATAATAATGAAAGTTATAATATAAAAAAGAAATGACATTAACGTAGGACGATCGTCATATCCTATCAAAATATTTAAAGTTTTACCTAAAGTACTATTAAGGGAGATAAATTGAGAACTATCCCAAAAATTATTAATTAACTCTGGTAAAATACCTGCTGCAATAAAAAAATTAGCAGCTTGAGATGCAAGACTGCATGCAACTAAAATTAAAAGAAAATTGGTTAGCTTAAATATATATTTTCTTAAAAAGATTAAGGATGTTTTGTAAAAAATAAAACTTACCAAACTAACAGATAACACGCCTAAAAGGACGCTTAAAAGAATTTCAGAAAGAGGGTATGAGTGAGTGCGGATAATGCTAGTTAAATATATGCCTAATTCAGAACCTTCTCTAAAAATTAAAAAAGCTACAAGCCATACAAGGGACTTAATGCTTTTAGTACCTACTGTAATATTATAAGAAATATTTTTAATTTTAGTAGAAGTTTGGCTGGCATTTTTATTAATCCAAATTATAGCTGTAGCAATCATTAATGCTGTAAAGGCAAGGGTTAGTCCATTTACTAATTCTTGACCCATGCCATCAGCCATAGTATCAATTGAGCCAGAATAGTAAGTTAATATAGAAGAACCTAATATCCCTATAAGTAAGCCGGTAATTATATATTTCGTTCGAGTTGGAATTTCGGCGGTAGCTACTAACACCAAATTTAAAATAAAAATTACTTCCAATAATTCTCTAAATACAACAGCAAAAATAGCAAACATAATATAATTCTACTTTATAATAATTTTTCCTTGGGCGGTGTCTTGGTGGAAATCACCAAAAAATATATATTCTCCAGGAGATAATGGACCAAATGAAACAGTAGTTTTACTATTTCCTAAAATAATTTTTTCGCGCTTTAAGTCAATACTTTCAAATTCTTCAGGTGTTTTATCATGATTAATAATATTTAGTTTAATTCTAGTATTGGAAGGAAGTTCCAAAATTTCAGGTTCAAATCTATGATTTTGTATGTTTAAGGTGTAGTGCTGAACCTCACTAGCTTGAGCATTCAATATAAAACTCATAGAAAATATAAAAACTAATAATTTAACCATAAAAAATAATTTCCTGATGCAATTGAGAATCATTATCATACAGATTTTTTAAAAGATCAATCTTTTTTAGGTACTTGCCTTAAAAATTCTTTTGCTTTAATCTAAAGTGGATTTATTTTTTAAGTTTTTTGTAATGGCAGATAATCGTTCCTTACTATATATTATAATATATTTGATTTTAATCAGTTTTTTTATACTAATTATTAGCCATTTACAGTTAACGCGTAAGAAAGAACCATTAGATCACCCCAAAAATACAGTAAATCAAAAAGTTGATGGCGAATGGCTAGTAAAAAACACCATTTTTGATCTTAAAACTGAAGCAAATCAAATAGCTCAAGAATATAAATTGCCTATAGCTCAGAATGCTAACAATGCCAACCAAGCATACAGTTTAAGTGTCAATATTGAGGATGTATATTATGAAAATAAGATACATATTAATTTTAAAAATTTTTTATATAAATTTTATTATAATATTAAATCTCACTTTAGTTTTAGAAATTCTAAATTTCTGCTGCCGCACAGCTTATCAGTCATACAAAAAGCATATTTAATGGATTTCTTGGCAGAGGAGCTAGAAACAGGTTATGAAGTTATTTTCACTGATATAATAAAGGATAAATTAATTTTAGAGCTGGAATATAGATAATGGAATTTACCAAGGAAAATACTGTATCTAATAACAGCTTAGCTATATTAATTAAAAATAGCGAGGCGTCATCAGAGGAGCAACCAAAAGTCTGGCTAATCATATTTAATGATTTATTGTCATTAATATTATGTTTTTTGGTACTACTTTATATGAGTTATACTCCAGATCATAAAAAATGGGAGGCATTAGGCTCAGCAATTAAGATGACTTTTTCATTAAAAAACTTTGGTGAGTTTAGTATCAATAAAAAAACTCAACAAGAAATAGATAAAAGTTTAAATGTACAATCATTTTCAAAAAATTATTTAGAAAAATTAATATATTTAAAATTTTCTGAGCAACCCTCCTTATTAAAATATAAAATTAAAATCATTGAGGATAATTTAGTTATAGATCTTACCAATAAAGAAGGAAATATTATATTAACCAATGAATTTATCAAAGATTTGCAAAAATTATCTGAAATTTTTATAACCTTACGTCAATATAGATTTAGTTGTATTAGTATTGAAAAAGATGGATTGTTAAATAAATTTGAAGAATATCATGAAGATTTTGAACAAATAGTAAAAATTTTAAATGACAACGGTGTTAAAACGGAGTTAGATATAACTTATAAGTTTCAAAGTGACCAACAGCCAATAAGGGGTATTTTAATTAAAAATGATAATCATAATTAGAATATTATCATTTTTAATTGTAGGTATTAACCTTGTTTTTGCAGCAGATGTAAAAACAATCACTAAGCCTATATCTAACGGGATAAGGATTATATTTATAGTAAATGATCCTAAGGTTTTTGATATTACAGAAAATAATTCTAAGATTATAGTTAACTTAGGTGCTGATACCCCAAGTTTTATAAATTTAAATCACAATATAATTAAGAATACTACCAAGAACGGTAACGACATAGTTATAGAGCTAAACAATCAAGCTAGGTTTAGAAAGTTCATAAGTGATAAGTTTGTCGGGCTAGATATTATCAGTATAAATAAGCCAATTGATGAAACATTCTCCCAAAAAGAAACCTCACAAAGTCAGAACAACATCGATTTAAAGCAACCTAAAATCACACCCCTTAATCAAGGCACAAAAAAAACTAGCAAGAGGCTAGAGAATAAAGCTACAAGCCTTGGTAAACTTCTAGCAGGAAGTACAGAAAGGGGTTTGGCACATCCTAAAGAGCCAGTTCAAGTTAAAGAGCAATTTGCAAGCCCAGCTACTATACCAGAGATTAAAAATACCAAAGTTAGTAGTGCTAATATTGATATTAAAGTAGATAATAAAGAGTCTTTATCTCCCCAAAACATCATTAAGTTTGATCAAAATAATGAGCGGTTAATTATTAGTTTTCCTTGGGATCATATTGTACCGGCAGTAAGTTTTAATCGAGGGGATAATTTTTATATTATATTTGGTAGTTATCATAATCCTCCTGTAATACCCAAGGATATTCCTTATGATATAGGTAACATAGAGTTTGTGACTAAAGATGGTTTTGTGATTTATAAATTCCGTATACAACAAAATAATTTAGATTTAGTAAGATCAAACAATACTTGGCATATTGTCATACCAAATGATAGAAATAAAAAGCGCATACCTACTAAATTAAAACCTTATGATTTTGAAGATAGCGACCTAGTTATTGATATACCCTATGCTGATAAATATTTAGAATTTACTGATCCATTAATTGGTGATCAATTATTAATCTATCCTCTGGCCAATGACCTATATTATGTTGATCAAACAATAGCTTCATCGGATTATGAAATTATAAATACTTTTCAAGGTATTGTGATAGTTAAAAACAATGATCAGTTAAGAACGGAAGTAACTTCTCATAAAGTTAAACTCTTTTCGCCAAGTTCAAAGAAAAGAGCTTATGGAGCTAATAAGTTTCAAAATCAAAATAGTTTTTTTGATTTTGGTAATTGGAGCAAAGTAAAAGACCACCAATTTGATGACCAACTAAATAACTTATTTTTAAAAGTTTCCAATTCTTCCAAAGAACAAAAATCAATTTATAGATTAGAAATAGCTAAACACTATTTTAAAAATAAATTTTTAAGTGAAGCTGTAGCTATGCTAAATTTTATGGAGAAATCAGACCCGTATTTTTGTGATAAAGTGCCTGAAGTAAAGATATTTAAGGCTGCAAGTGAGTATTTAATGGGGCGATACCAAAGTAGCAAGCAAACTTGGGATGAAATTGATTTTGATCCATTACCACCCAAATTTCATAATGAATTATTTAGCTGGATAGCTGCCAATCAGCAAAAAATAAATCCTGAATTTAGCAAATATCAAATTAACTTTCTAACATATCAAAATTTTTATTTTGTAAACTATCCTGATGAATTAAAAAATCAGTTTGCATTACAAGAGTTAGAATCAAATCTTGCTATTAAAAATTTACCTCAGGCTGGAAAGTTGATAACTTATCTCAGCTTACAAAAACTAAAGAACTCAAATGATCTTGAATATCTTAAAGGGGTTTATTATTACCTTAGTGGTAATAATAAAAAAGCTGAAGTAATTCTAAATAAGCTAAGTGCAAATTATGAAGATCCTAAAAATAGATTTAAAGCGGTTCTAAAGCTTGTAGAAACCAAGCTTAACAATAAGGAACTGAACCAAAATCAGGCTATTGAATTACTTAATAAAGTTAAATTCACCTGGAGAGGCGATGAAATTGAAGTGAGTTATTTAGAGCTTCTTGCGGAATTATATTGGGAGACTAAACAATATGACAAAGCCTTGCTTAGTTGGAAGCAAATAGTAAACAATTTTTCTTCAAGTCCTAGTAGCATTTTGGTGGCTTCCAAGATGAGTGAGAGTTTTGCAGATCTTATAAGCAATGAACAAAAATACTTAGCTGATGATTTTACGATAGTAGCAATATTTAATGAATTTCAAGAGTTAACGCCTCTGGGTAAATTAGGAGACCAAGTTAACCGTAGCATTATTGCTAAGGTGGTTAAGCTTGATTTACTCGAGCAGGCAAGCAGCCTACTTAACCATCAGATAAAATTCCGTACTGAGGGAGAAACTCGAAATAACCTTATAGCTGATTTGGCCTATGTACAAATTATCAATAGTAAACCCCGCGAAGCTCTTGAGACTTTAAATCTATCTTTAGACCAGCCTTTAAATAAAGAACTTGAGAAAAGATATTTTTATTTAAAAATCAAGGCTTTGATCAATGCTGGTCTTACCAATGAAGCACTAGATATGATAGGGTACCGCGATGATGAGCAATCTTTAGCGCTACGAATGGATATATTATGGTCAAATAAAGATTGGAATAACATCAAAAAATATTATGATCCTTTAAGTGAGGCGTTATGGGAATTTAGTATACCTCCTAGTGAGACTCAACAAAGGATGATAGTTAAGCTTGCTGTGGCCTATGCTAAATTAAATGATCATGTTGCAGTCAAAAGGATTGCTGAAAGGTTTTTAGATAAAATAAATCCTGCTAGTCCTGGCTGGGAAGTGCTGAATTTTATAGCACGAGATACTCAAAAATTGGATATAAAATCAATTGATAAAAATTTAGGTGTTGATCAATTTGAGTTATTCCTTAAAGAATATCATCAAAGAATAATAAATCAAAGCCTCTAAGATAAATAATGTCTAGTGAAATTACTCAACAAATCAAGGATCGACTGCGTATATCTGATCTTGTAGGCAGAAAGGTTGCCTTAAAACGTAAAGGCCATTTATATTGGGGATTGTGCCCATTTCATCATGAAAAATCATCATCTTTTTGTGTTAATGATATTAAGCAATTCTATCACTGTTTTGGCTGCCAAGAGCATGGCAATATCTTTGATTTTTTAATTAAAACCGAAAAGCTTGATTTCAGAGCTGCTCTTGAAAAGCTAGCCAAAGAAGCAGGAATAACTCTCTCTAGCAATATAAGCTTTATAGATCCTAATAAAGTTCTATATCAAATAAATAGTGAAGCCCTAAAGTTTTTTGCTGCTAATTTGAGCACCAATCTTAAAGCACAAAATTACTGCCAAATGCGTGAAATGAATCAAGATATCATTGAAAAATTTGCAATTGGTTTTGCCGATAGAAGTAAAAACCTTATTAAATATCTAACTAATAAGGGCTATAAAGAAGTTGATATAGTAAAGGCAGGCCTTGCTTGGCGTAAAAGTAATGGTGATATTATTGAATCATTTCAAGATAGACTTATATTCCCAATTTTTAATCAAATTAATAAAGTTATAGCTTTTGGTGGAAGAGTTATCGAAGCAAGTAACAAAGATATTCCTAAATATAAAAATACTTCTGAAACAGCAATTTATACTAAAAAGAATCAGTTATATAATTTGAATCGTGCTAAATTAATTCATCCTAATAACATTATTGTTGCTGAAGGATATATGGATGTAGTTGCTTTAGCAAAAGTGGGCATTGAAAATGTGGTAGCCCCTTTAGGAACAGCTATTACGACCGAGCAAATAAAAATGTTATGGCGAATTTGTAATGAACCTATTTTTTGCTTTGATGGTGATGAAGCAGGACTTAAGGCAAGCTCCAAAGTAGTAGATTTAATATTGCCCATACTAGAAACTGATTATTCAGCCCAATTTGTACTGCTTCCTGAAGGGAAGGATCCTGATGATATGATTAAGGAAGGGCAGGTTGAAAAGTTAAATAAATTATTGAATAAGCCGATATCGCTTACTTCTATAATATGGCAAAAATATGTAGGCGATCCAGAAAAATTATCTCCTGATCAAAAAGCTCAAGCTGAAAAAAATCTTTTTAAGGCTATTAATCAAATAAGCGACCAACAAAAAAAAGCCTATTATTATGATTATTTTGTAGACCAAGTAAGGACGCTTCTTAGAAGAAAAAACCAATTCTATAAAAACGGTGGGATGATTACTAGCAGGATAGCGGAGAAGCAGCCTCCTAAAACTGCAAGCATAGATGCTAACGAAAGAATCAAAATTATTTTAGTAGCTTTAATGGCGGCATGCCCTGATATTTTTTTAGATCAAAGTGAATTTATAGGTTCTTTAGAATTAAAAGATCAAAAGGTGGCAGAAAATTTAGAAAGGCTCTTAAATAATGAAAATGTTGAGTTAAGCTTTATTAATTATTCTCCTTATAACATTAATATCAATTTTAAAGATGATAAACTTCGATTAAAAAACCTTTTCAAATTTTATCAAAACGAATATTTTCTTGATATTATGCGAAATAATTTAAAGGACTTAATTACCGGCGGC
The DNA here is from genome assembly GCF_003932735.1 of Rickettsiales endosymbiont of Stachyamoeba lipophora. Classification (NCBI taxonomy): domain Bacteria; kingdom Pseudomonadati; phylum Pseudomonadota; class Alphaproteobacteria; order Rickettsiales; species Rickettsiales endosymbiont of Stachyamoeba lipophora. The sequence goes on from NZ_CP033611.1 coordinate 795,491, forward strand.
GCAGGTTTTGAGAAAATCACTCATTTAAGGCAAGAAATGAAAAAGCATGAGCAAGTGGCTAGAGAGTTAAAAGAACAATTAAATACAAGTTTGTAAAAGGTCAAGGTTACAATGAATGATATTTTAGATAAATATAATACACAAGAAGTTGAAGCAAAATGGCAAAATCATTGGGAACAGCATAAAGTATATAAGTGGGATCCAAGCAAAGATAGAAGCGAAAATTTTGTAATTGATACTCCGCCACCTACAGTATCAGGTATTTTGCATATGGGGCATATATTTAGCTATACTCAAGCTGATTTCATCGCTCGGTTTATGAGAATGAAGGGTAAGAATGTATTTTATCCTATTGGTTTTGATGATAATGGCTTACCAACAGAAAAGCTGGTAGAAAAAACTAAAAATGTTAGAGGGGTCAATCTTCCTAGAAATGAGTTTATTGCATTATGTAGGGAAGTAGTATTGGATGCAGAAGAAGAATTTAGAAAGCTTTTTAGATCTGCTGCCATGAGTTTTGACTGGGATCAAGAATATCAAACCATTAGTCCTGAGGTTACTAAATTATCCCAAATGTCTTTTATAGATTTATATAATAAAGGACATATATATCGAAGCCAACAACCGACACTTTGGGATACAATCGATCAAACTGCTTTGGCTCAAGCCGATATTATTGATAAAGAATTTGATTCGGAAATGCATGAAATCATTTTCAAAACAGAAGATAATCAAGAGATTGTAATAGCTACTACTAGACCTGAATTGCTGCCAGCATGCGTAGCTGTAATGATACATCCAGATGACCCAAGACACAAAAGTTTATTAGGAAAAACTCTTAAAACTCCATTGTTTGAAATATCTGTAAGAGTAATTGCAGATGAAAAAGTGGAAATCGAGAAAGGAACAGGGGTAGTAATGTGCTGCACTTTCGGTGATACTACCGATATTGAATGGTGGCGTATCCATAATTTACCATTAAGGCAAATTATTGCTAAAAATGGTAGATTGGCATTAAATGATTTAGATTATATACAACAAGCAAAAATCAATGATCAAGCGAAGCCTTATTTAGAAGCAATAAACGGATTAAAAATTAAAGAAGCTCGTGAAAAAATTATTGAACTTCTTAAGGCTAATGGTTTGCTTACTAAATCATCCTCAATTGTGCATATTGTAAAATGTGCTGAGCGTTCAGGTAGCCCGCTTGAAATCTTGGTTACATCACAGTGGTCAGTTAAAATATTAGAGCATAAAAAAGAACTTCTTAACAAAGCTAAAGAATGCAAATGGTATCCAGAATATATGCAACACCGTCTTGAAAACTGGATTAACGGTCTTTCATGGGATTGGTGTATTAGTAGGCAACGTTTTTTTGGAGTTCCTTTTCCAGTCTGGTATTCGAAAAGACCTGGAGAAGAGGGGAAGGTTATTATTGGTAATACGCAAAAACTGCCTATTGATCCTTTGCATGATTTGCCAGCAGGTTATAGTAAGGAAGAAGTAGAGCCTGATTTTGATGTGATGGATACTTGGGCAACTAGCTCTATCACCCCTCAATTGAGCAGTAAAGCTATAACCAAGGAATTTGCTATTGATTATGAGAGGCATCAAAAGCTTTATCCAGCTGACTTAAGACCACAAGCTCATGAAATTATACGTACTTGGGCTTTTTATACTATGGTTAAATCTCACTTGCATGAAAATACCATTCCTTGGAAAAGTCTAATGATTAGCGGTTGGTGTTTAGCGGCAGATAAAACTAAAATGTCTAAGTCTAAAGGTAACGTAGTAACGCCGGTAAATTTGATACAAGAAAAAGGAGCTGATATTGTACGTTTTTGGGCTGCAAATTCACGTTTAGGGGCTGATATCGCTTATTCCGAAGAAATGTTTAAAATCGGCAAAAAGCTGGTAACTAAATTATGGAATGCTTCGAAATTCTGTGCTCAATATTTTTCAGGAGTAGAGATCAATAATATTACAGCCATAGACGCTTATAAAAATAACCAGATTTTTGAATTGGTTGATATTTGGATGTTATCTAAGCTTAATGAAGCAGTTAAAAATGCTACCTTAGAATTTGAAAAATTTGAGTATTGTAATGCTAAAGCTCATATTGAAAATTTCTTTTGGAATATTTTTTGTGATAATTATTTAGAAATTATTAAAGTGCGCGCTTATGATGAAAATGATAGTAATCCACAAGGTAAATTAAGTGCTGTATATTCACTTTATTATACTCTAAGTACTGTGCTAAAATTATTTGCACCATTATTGCCGCATGTAACTGAAGAAATTTACCAGGCTCTTTATCCAAAAGAGGTATTATCAATCCATCAAAGAAATACTTGGCCAGAAGCCAGCAACCTGCCATATGACCAAGAGGCGGTAGTATTAGGTGATTATTTGGTAGAGTTGCTAGAATATGTTCGTAAAACTAAATCAGAAGCAAACATTTCGCTTAAGGCGCCTATTAAAGAAATTTGGCTGGCGTGTAAAGATAAAAATGTTGAAAAAAGCTTTAGCAAAATAATCACAGATTTTAAAAACGTAACCCAAGCAGAAGAGCTGGTAGTTAAGGAATTTGACACTATAGATAAAGGGGTATTTAATGGTAATAATGAATTAAAACTACAAATTATTACCTAAAAATTGCGCCTTATAGATATATTCAGTATAGTTTTTGCCTATGTTTTGGTTGGAATTAGTTATGTCATAGTACTTTATGGCCTTGACTATTTCCAGCCATTAACCTTAATTGCTTTAAGGTTAACCATGATTGCCGCAATTTTGGTTCCTTTTAATTTGAGAGTTAAAACTTTTCCTTGGAAAAAAGTATTTATATTTGGTTTCATTAATGCTTTAGGGTTTCAAAGTTTAACAGTTATGGCCATGTATTTTGGCTTAGATATTGCTACCTCAGTAATAGCTCAACAAATGCATATTCCTTTTAGCTGTATTATAGGGGTCTTGCTTCTTAGTGAAAAACTCAGCAATAAAACAATAATAGGGCTTATAATAGCATTTACAGGGCTTGTGATTATGGTGGGCAACCCAAAGCTAGCTAGTAATTATGGACCAGTTGCTATGGCTATAGTCTCGGCATTTCTGTATACAATTAGTAATTTTATTTCAAAGTCTATTCGCAATTTTAATGCTCTTTCGGTAATTGGTTATGGAGCTTTATTTGCATTACCATTTCAATATCTTTTAGCATATTTTGTTGAAGGATTTAATTTTAAATATGTAATGAATGCCCCTTTATCAGCATGGATGTCAGTATTCTTTTTGGCAGTGGGAGTATCAATAGTTTCTCTATCTATTTGGATTGAAATGCTTAAAAAGTATCCAGTACAGTTAGTTACACCTTTTTCCTTGCTAGGTCCCATAACCGGCATAATATGTTCCATGATAATCTTGGGTGAAGATATTAATAATTATATTTTAATCGGCACCATTCTTACGATCGCAGGAATTAGCCTCATTATTATTAAATTTAAAATTTTAAAATTTAAATTTTTTAAATAACTTTGATTAAATGAAGGTTTTTTCTGCATAAAATTTATTCTTATAAAAATTTAGGTGGCCTTATATCATTGTGAATGTAATAAATTAAGTTAAATCTTTAAGCAAATAACTGCTTGAGAACTTTGAGATAAATGTAACCTTGAATATTTTACTGCTAAATTCCATGTTAACTAAGGTGATATCGAGATATCAAGAGTGCCTAGTTTAGTGGTATCAAAGCCATTGTCTTTTATAGATGATAATTAAATGTAGCTTAAACCTTTATAACATGATTTGCTAATATTGGTTAAACTTTGAAAAATCTGATAGTTTTAACGGTATATTTGCTATGGCAAACTGAGAGCTTGTTTGGGAACCGCTGGCTTTATCTTTAAAAGTAATACATCAGCAAGATGAATGGCGTGACAAGCCGTGGATGTTAATTAATTGTATGCTCACTATAGCTAACCAAGTTATGAGAGTATCCTGTACATTTTTATGTGGGAATTATAAATAGTAGACTTTAAAATTCCTGTACGGAGATAATTGGTAATATATCACAATAGATAGCAATTTGAATTAAGCTTAATAACCCTTTGTTTTACCTGCTTTGCCAGCTATAGCAGTTTATTTTCTCATTCGTGATGTGTGTTAATACAATTTATCTGGAAATAGTACAAAGGTGTGTAATGTCTATTTTTATGGTTTATTCTTGTTGGTTTACCAGCTTTTTTATTTATTTAATGGGTCTCTATTCTAAACTGGTGTTTTTTATAAACTAAGCTGCTAATTTTATAGCTAACAACAATAAGCAACCATACATAACCCTTAATAATGAGTTATTAATTATTTTTCGCCAATATTAATACCTACGTAGAATTTTTGATTATTTCTTAGGATCATTAATAAAATACTATTTCTTTTTGATTTTATTACTTGTGATAGTATTTCTTCAAGTTTTGCAGGAGAAGTAACGCTTTTTTGATTAGCTTGCAGGATTATATCTCTACGCATTAAGTTGTTACGTGAAGCCTTACTACCTTTAATAACCTTAGTTATTATTACGCCAGGTTGTCGTGGATCAATTTTAAGTTGCTGTTTCAGTTCAAGGGTAAGCTCTGCAACTTCTATTCCAAGTAAATCAAGTACTGATGATGCAGAATTATTAGCACGCTCTTGTTTCTTTACTTCGGCCTCTCCTGGAACTTCATCAACTTTGATATTGATGGTTTTTAATTTACCATCCCTAAATAATTCTATATTTGCTGAAGAACCTATGCTTAACCCTGCGACCATTCGCGGTAAATTCCTACTAGATGCAATTTGCTTACCATTAAATTTTAATAATACATCTCCCGGCTTAATCCCATGTGTTTCGGCAGGACTACCAGCTTGCACTTCGGTAACTATTGCTCCCCGTGCTTCTTTAAGGCCAAGAGAATCTGCTATTTCTTCAGTAACAGGATGTACTATTACCCCTATCCAGCCACGTTTAACCTTGCCTGTTTTTTTAATTTGTTCAATAATAGGACTGGCAAAAGAAGAAGGGATTGCAAAGCTGATTCCTACATTTCCTCCTGAAGGTGAGTAAATGGCGGTATTAATACCTATAACATTGCCATTAATATCAATCATTGGTCCACCAGAGTTCCCTTTATTAATTGCTGCGTCTGTTTGAATGAACTCATCAAAATTTCCAGCTTGTATATCTCTAGCTTTAGCAGAAATTATGCCTGCAGTGACACTTCCGCCAAGGCCAAAAGGGTTGCCAATTGCTATGATCCAATCTCCTACTTTTGCTTCCTCAGAGTTAGCAAATTTTAAAAAAGGAAAGATTTTATCAGATTTAATTTTAATTACGGCTAAATCAGTTTTAGGATCAGAACCGATTATTTCAGCTTTGTATTTTGATTCGTCATTGAGAATAACCGTAATTTCATCTGCGTCAGCAATTACATGCTGATTAGTTACTATATAGCCTTTAGGGTCAATAATAAACCCAGAACCTAATGAGCTGATAAATCGCTCAGTATCTTCAGGTTCCCAACCTGGAATAATCCCAAATCTTTCGAATAATTCATTAAATTCCTCAAATGGCGATCCGTGAGGAAATAAAAAACCATTTTGGCCAGCTTTATGGGTTGCTTTTTGGGTGGTTGAGATGTTAACCACCGATGGAGATACCTTGGTTACTAAGTCAGCAAAGCTATCAGGTGCTATACTTGTAGCCAAGGAATAGTAATTTATACAACTGGAAATAAATAAAGTTAAGATACAAGTCCTTAGAAAGCTCATAACTAATCCCTAAGAGTTTTTAAATATCTCATAAAATCGTTATTAGGTGACATTATAATAGTCGTATTATCTTTTTTCAAGCTATATGTGTAAGCTTGTAATGTTCTATAAAAGCTATAAAAATCTTGATCTTGTCCAATTGTATTGGTTAGAATTTTATAGGCTTTTGCATCGCCATGACCTCTAATTATTTCAGATTGTTTTTTTGCGTTAGCAAGCAAAGTTTTACTTTCTTTTTCAGCTTCTGATTTGATTTTCAAAGCTTCTTCATTACCTTGAGCTCTAAATTCTTTTGCTTCTTTTTCGCGGTCTGTTTGCATTCTACTGTAGATTGCTGCACTATTTTCTTTAGGTAAATCTGCTCTTGAAATTCTTACATCAACTACTTTAATGCCGGATTTTTCAGTTTGGTTGTTTACCAATTGAGCTATTTGAGACATAATCTCAGATCTTTTATCAGTAAGCATCGCAACTAAGGGCCTTTCACCAATAACTTGACGCATTGATGATTCAAGAGCTCCTATAAGTCTAAGCTTTGCACCATTCTCATCTCGTACAGTTTGATAAAATGTTAAAGGATCAGTAATTTTATATTTTAGAAACGCATTGACAATAATTCTTTTTTGATCTGCTGCCAGAACTTCTTTTTCGGCGGCAAAAACATTAAGAATACGTTTTTCAAAAAATTTTGCTTCTTGAATTAATGGTACTTTGAAATGTAAGCCTGGCTTAGATACAGTTCTGATAACCTCACCAAACTGAATTATTAAAGCCTGCTGACGTTCATCTACAATAAAAAGCCCACTAATTAATACAAAAAAGGCAGTAAAAATAGCAACAATTTTTAGCTGAGAATTAAACATTCAAGTATCCTATTTTTTTAATTGATTTAAATCGCTTAATGGTAAAAATGGCGCTAAACTTTTAATGTTATCATCAATTATAACTTTATTAACATCACCCAGTACTTGCTCTAAAGTTTCTAAGTAAAGCTTGGTTTTTGTAACCTTTTTGTCAACTTTATATTGCTCATAGATGCTTTTATAACGGCTCATTTCTCCTTCAGCGCGAGCAATGACTTCGTATTGATAAGCTTCTGATTCTTTTACGATTTTATCAGCTTGCCCTCTTGTTTTTGGTAACAAGTCATTTTTAAAGGAGTAAGATTCATTGATGATTCTTTCTTTATCGGCTCTGGCAGTTTGCACATCACGAAAAGCGTCAATTACTTGTTGAGGAGGATCCACTTTAAGCATTTGCAAACCTAAAATTATAATACCTGAGTTATATGAATCCAATATGTCTTGTAATAGTTTCATAGATTTTTGCTCGATACGCGCTCTTCCTTCAGTTTGCGCTTCAGCAAATTTGGTATAACCTATTACTTCTCTTACAGCACTTTCGGCTGCCATTTTTACAGTCAATCTTGGATCTTTAACGTTAAAGGTATAATTTTTAATATTATCTATTTTCCATCTTACTAAAAAGTTGATATCGACAATATTTTCATCTCCTGTCAGCATTAAACTTTCTTCAATGATATTTCTAGCGTCTAATTTTCTTCCGCTAAAAATATCTTTAGTGCTGTTATCAGAGGAGCGATATCCAAATTCTTCTATTTGATGGTTTGTTACTTTGTGTTTTATTGCTTTCTCAATAGGAAAGGGAATGTGGTAATTAGGGCCGGGGTTAGCAAGCCTGGCAAATTTACCAAATCTTAGTACTACTGCTTGTTCTTCTTCTTCAACGATATAAAAGCCTGTTGCTGCCCAAACTATAGTAATAATTATGATCAAACTTAATAATACACTTGAGCCAAAACCAAAAGGTCCAGGAGTTTCTGGTCCGTTGTTACCGCCGAAAACCTTTTTGAATTTTTGCTGAGTTTGCTTAAATAACTCATCTAAATCAGGATTGTTCTTTTGTGATCCCCATGGTTTTTTATTACCATCTTCAGGATTTTCACCCCAGGTCATAATGCCTCTGTATTGCGAGTTTAAATTTATCTTAGCATTAACGCTTTAATTTACATAGGGATTTTCTTTTTTTTTCAAATATAATCTAAGTGGTGTTGCATTTAGATCAAAATATTCAGCTAAGGATTTAGTAAGATATTTCATGTAACTTTTATCAATCAACTCAGGTCGGGTGGTGAAAAGCAGAAAGCTGGGTGGTCGGGTTTTATGCTGTGTTGCGTACTTAATTTTTACCCTTTTGCCCATTGGCCCCATTGGCAAAGGATGTGCAGAAGTAGCCTTTTCAAGCCATTCATTTAGTTTGGCGGTAGTTATTCTTTTTTTCCATTGCTCATAAACTTTAGTAGCTTCGTCAATAACTTGTAAGCTATTTTGTTGTTTGGTAGCAGATAAAAATATTATAGGAACTTTAATGATCAAGGAAATTTTCTGATGAACTAAATATTCAATTTCTGCTATTTTTTCTTTGCGTTGTTTAGCTGTCAGAGTATCAATTTTGTTGAAACCAAGCACAACTCCTCTTCCTTCGTCTATCGCATGCTCTATTATAGATAAATCTTGCTTTTCTAAAGCATTATTTATGTCCATTAAAACTATTACTACTTGTGAAAATTCCACAGCACGTTTTGCATCGTGATATGAAAGTTTTTCTAGCTCTTCATTAACCATGCTTTTTTTGCGCATTCCGGCGGTATCTACTAGTTTGATCCATTTTCCTTTGTAATCCCAGTCGATACTAATTGCATCGCGCGTAATACCTGGTTCAGGCCCTGTTAACATTCTTTCATATCCTACAAATGAATTGATCAATGTGGATTTGCCGGCGTTAGGTCTGCCTACAATGGAAACTTGTAGATAGGGTTTAGCTTGGGTATCATCTTGGGCAGATTGTTCCAATTCTTCTTGAAAATAGGTGGCGTTAAACTCTATTAAATATTCATACAAATCTATTACGCCATCACCATGGGCTGCTGAAACTCCTATTACCTCATCAAAACCTAGTTTGCGACCATCTTGGATATTATCTCGTACAGCTCTTGATTCACATTTGTTAACAATGGTAATTGTAGCTTTGCCGAGTTTTCTAATGATTTTGGCAAAATCAAGGTCGGCATGAGTGAGACCGGTGGTGGCATCAATTACAAATAAGACTAAATCAACTTCTTGAATAATTTTAAGAGATTGGTCAGTCATTTTTTTACTAAGTTCGCTAAAAGCCTTTTCAAGTCCAGCTGTATCTATTATTTCAAACTCTAATTCACCAAAATGAGCCTTACCAAATCGATAATCTCGGGTAACACCTGGTGTATCTTCTACTATGGCAAATCTATTGCCTACTAGCCTATTAAATAAAGTTGATTTGCCGACATTTGGCCTGCCAACTAAGGCTACTTTCAATTTTCTATGATGCATTTATTTCAAGCTAACTTTAGCAATTTTATTTTCACTGATTATGTAAAGATCGTTATTAATTTCTACGGGTTTAAAGAGAGAGGCGATTTTTAATTTTATTTCACCTACTATATTCCCATTAAACCTATTTAAAAATTTAACTCTATTATCATTAGTAGTTACTATAATCCATTCTTTGATTACATTTATACTCTTCATTTTATCTCTATATTTTTTTTGCCAAATTATGCTGCCTTTGTCTAAATTAATTAGATTAATATTGTTATCATAATCCAGCACAATTCCTAATTTCCCATTAATTTCAATGCTTTTTGGCTTCATAATAGGTAAATGCCATAATATCTCACCATTATGGATATTAACCGCGAAAATCCCACCGCTAAAATTGGCTACGATAATTTTTTCATTAGAAATTATCGGTGTTAGGCTAATGTTTGCAAAACTGCCGCTTAATGGGTTATCAAATTTATAACTTAAATTGGCTGTCCAATTAATTTCTTTATTATCAAGGTTGTAATTAAGTATATAACCATTATTAGTAGGTATAATGACATTATTGCCAACTATGAGAGGAGAAGATTTATTATCAATAGTTACCTCTTGAAAGTTATTTTCCAAGCTAACAATCTTTCTACCATTAGCAGTGGTAAAACATTCAACCCCAGCTTTAATATTTTTCAGGCAAACATGGTCATCGCTTATAGAAGCCGCATTCCTGATAGGTAAGGACAAATCATTTGTCCATTTAAGATCGTTAGCATGATAAAAATTTATATGCTTGCCGGCAGTGGTAACAACCTTTTCTTTGGCTTTAGCAAAACTAATGATAGGTTCTTTACTCAATGAAGCTATATCGCTTTCATAAGTTTGAGTATTATAATTATATTTATAGTAATGCTTACCATCAAAATAAGTCAGAGTTGTTTGATCTAAATGAGGTTCTACATTAGAGTCAACCAATCTTTTAAGACGAGGGATATTATAATACGAGACTGTATATTGGGGCGTCAGTACATTATGAGCGCTATCTAAATAGGAACCCTCTGAGCTTGTTTGCATATCTTTTAGTTCGTGATGGTTATTATTTTCAAATAAGCTTTCTCTATCGCCGATTAAACTCCCTTTTTTTTCGCTATTACCTACCCAATCTAAGCTTTCGCAACTACTTAATAGTAACGCAATAATAAATAACCAGTTTTTATTCATTACCAAGCTCATTTATGATTATTGATAATTTGATTAATCTTTGGTTCATTGAATGAGTGATTTCTTTAGATTCTAAAAGTTCTTCGATTTTATTTTTGGCCTCTTTATAGTTACCTTTTGCTACCATGCTTACTACATGTTTTTCTAACTCTAAGGGCAAAAACATACTTTTAGAATCTATCTTGTTGTCTTTTAAGTTAGCTAAGTCTGTTACTAGCTTAATATTAGGTTTGGTATTATAATTGTTATCTAATAATGTTAAAAATTCACTTATGGTGCTATTAGAATTTTTAACTGCTTGTAATGCCTTATCGTCATGGCTTGTAAAATACTCAAACAATGCCTGGGTAGCAACTTCATTACGTTCTTCTCTCAGTTGTAAATACCAGTTAATAAGAGATACCAAAATAAGTATTGCCCCTATAATGCCTAATATATGAGGGAAGTAATTGAGGACTTTATTCCGTATATCATCCCACTTATGCTCTTCACGCAGTTCATTAATAAGATTATCCATTTTTCCTTAAAACATCTAAATTATGCATTTAATTAGTATCATAATTTCTTATGATAAACAATTGAATAGTTGCTATGTTTTTTTATCATAATTCAGACTATTGTAAATAATATTTGTTAATTATTTAATAAAAGCTTATAATTAATATAGATAATCTTAACTTTTGGGAAGATGTTATGTTAAGTATAATTAAGTTACAAAATCTATTCCACCCAGTAAAAGCTACTGTTGATGCTGGTGATAAGGTTAAAAAGTTACTGAGTTTTAACAAATCAAAAGATAAACCTTTGGAAACATGGGATATATATTATGCAAATGATAAAAATTCAGACTTTCCACGGGCTTTAATAAAATTTGATAAACCAAAAATTATTATTAATGAATATATTACAAGTTTAATTTTAAACCATTTATATCCTCAGGTTACCCCTAAATTTCATTTTATCAAAAATAAGCAAAAAATAGGAATTGTTAAAGAATATCAAGGCAATATGATTCCTTGGAGTGAAAATCATAATATTGTATATGATAAAATCTCTTATCTTCCTGAGATCTTAGCAGCTAGTATATTACTTGCAGATACTACTATAAGTAAGCGCCATATAATACTTGAAAAAGACCAAGGAGAAAAGAATTATAAAGGTTATAGAGTTAAACATAGTAAATCCCTAGAGTATGCTCATTTAATATCAAATGGGCCAGGAGTGGACCAAAATTATTATATTAGAGAAAATTTAGCTTTAATGGGAATTTCACTTGAGATGCTAAAGAGTGACGCGTTCCTTACACAATTACGCTACTTATTACATTACAATATAAGTGAGCTGGAAAGCTCTATTAAAAATGGCTATGAGGATATCAATCTATATTTTAATAATATCAAAGAAAAAACTAAATTTTTTAGTTCAGAGCAGCTTTATATCAAAGCAATTTCAAATTTTTTAGAATCAAGAAAGCTAGTTTTGATCAAGCTATATTTAGAGCTTAAATTACAAAAATTCATTATAGCAAGAGACTATAATGCTATAGAAAAAATATTACAAAATAATAGAGGTTTATTGTTTAGTAATATTAACTGGTTTTTTGATCCGTATAATGTTGGCATACCATATAATAATTCAATGACCATTGTTGAATACATTAATAATTTTCGTTTGGTAGATGAAAATGTTAACTTAAAGCTAACTAAATTGCACTATAGACTAGTGGCTGAATATATCACGACTCATTTTGAGAGTATGGATTCAATGAATATAACGTTAGGAAGTGTAGAAGAAACTATACAAAATATGCTAATGATATTTAATAATTATAACTTTGAAGAAAGTATTTATTATTTATATAAAGATGATTTAATTGAAATGATAGCCAATATAATTGATGAGCATAATATTAGTAATAAACATAAAACGATAAGCCAGCTAGCAAAAAAACTAACTGGCTTATACTATGACTTTATTGTTAATAAGACTATGCAGCCGAGTCTGCCGCAACAACATCAGCCCATGGCATTGGATTGCCATTAATATCAATAGCCATGGAGCCATCTTCATATTCGGCAGCTACGTAGGTAGCTTTTTCACCATAAAATTTGGTTGGCTTTACTTTTTTACCATTATAAAATACGTCTTTTACTTTTACACGGGTTGTTGGATCGTTTTTACTTGCTGTTTTTGCTTTTGACATTTATTTACCTCAAAAATTTTTTGTTAAAGTTTCATAAAATATTAACCAAGTCAAGAAAAAAGTTTGCCTAAGCCTGATCTTGAAAATGATTTTTTATCCATTTTGGTGAATTTTTTAATAGCATCGCCCATATCTTTATGCATTTTCATTAGTTTGTTTACTTCTTCTATAGAGCGACCCGAGCCATTTGCTATGCGTTTTCTTCTGGATCCATTTAAAATGGTAGGATTTTTTCTTTCCTTCTTAGTCATTGAATGAATTATTGCTAATTGATATTCAAAAATTTTTTCATCTACATTTGCATTATGCATTTGTTGTTTAAGTTTATTCATTCCCGGCATTAAATTCATTAAAGAAAACATTCCACCCATTTTTTTTATATTTTTAATCTGGTTGGCCAAATCATTCATATCAAATTTACCTTGCATAATACGCGCAGTCATCTTCTCGGCTTCTTGTTCCGAAATTACACTTGAAGCTTTTTCTACTAAAGAGACTACGTCACCCATGCCAAGTATTCTTGATGCAATGCGGGTGGCATCAAAAATCTCAATATCATCAATCTTTTCACCAGTGCTTAAAAATTTGATAGGTAGCTGGCAGCTTTGAGTGATACTTAATGCCGCTCCGCCCCTAGCGTCACCATCAATTCTAGTGAAAATCACGCCAGACATTGCTAAATAGTTTTTAAATTCATGGGCTATATTAATTGCATCTTGCCCTGTCATTGAGTCTAATACTAAAAGCGTCTCTACAGGTTTTGCTAAATCTGTGATTTGTTGTAATTCATTCATTAATGTTGCATCGGTATGCAGCCTACCGGCAGTATCAATTATTATAACGTCAAAATTTTCCTTTTTAGCTGCTTCTAATCCACGTTTTACGATATCTAAAGGTTTTTGTTCTTTAATAATCTCAAGGGCAGTCAAACTATTTTTTAAAGCTAAAGTTGCTAATTGTTCCTGAGCAGCCGGCCTATAAATATCAGTAGAAACAAGCAATACTCTTTTATTCAATTTGGTTTGAATATATTTTGCAAGTTTAGCAGAAGAAGTAGTCTTGCCGGCACCTTGCAAGCCTGCCATCATAATTACTGCCGGTGGTGCTGTATTAAGCTTTAGCTCTTTCTCGTCACTGGCTAAAGTTTCTACAATGATATCATTTATGATCTTAATGATCTGCTGAACTGCTGAAATAGATTGTATTACATTTTCGCCAACAGCTCTGTGTTTTAATTTGTCGATCAATTGCTTGATAACAGGCAAGGCTACATCAGCCTCAAGTAATGCTATTCTTATCTCTCTCGCTGCAGTATTAACATCTTCTTCGGTAATGAGGCCTTTGCCCTTTAACTTATCAAATATTTTAGCAAGATTATGTTGTAAACTACTAAACATGTGGAGCCTTGATGATTAAACTTTATATATGTTGGATAGCCAATCAATGATCTTAATGGTTAGATCGTTAATGCTATTATTAAAATTTAGTGGATCATAACGCAGATTTATTATTCTTACAATATTAAGTAGTTCAATGTCAAATTTACTATCTAAATTTACTACTTTAAAGCCGATGTTTTTAAGTTGGCGTTTTAGATTTAAAATTTCTTCTGAATTTTGTAAAAAATTAAAAAGTATTTTTCGTGACAAAATTAAATCAAAATCATGCCATAATACAACATGTTCCTTGGCTAAACGTTTCCAGGGAAATAAAGGACCGGGATCGATTTTTCTGAGATACGGCGTAGCAAGATCACTATGTCCAAAAATATTATAATTTTCAATTGCATATCTTTGTTTTAAGTTTTTTAATAAGGCAATGAGGCTAGCTACCTGCGGCTGGCTAAATTGTTCGCAGCCATTATTAATCAGCTCAATGCCAATAGTAGAACTATTCAGATCCGTGTTGCCTTGCCAATAACTGTTGCCAACATGCCAGGCTCTTAAACCTTCATCTAATAAATTATAGATTAGTCCTTGCTCATTAATTAGATAATGAGCACTTACTTTATATTTTTTTTGAGTCAATAACTGTAGGCTAAGATTTTCACCAGTATAAGTGTAATGAATAACTATTTTATCAATTACATTGTTACGTTGCTCATAATTTTCTGAACTAAAGCTTTTGTTTATTGCTAATTTTTCCATTGTAATTTAGGTAGCTAAATAAATTATCCAACGTAACCATATTATAATTATAAAATTTATTTATTGCTAAAAATATTTTAAATCATTTAGATTTTTTATGATTAATATTTTTTTTGGTAGTGTTATCTGTTTTTGCAGTATTACTGCTATTTACAGATGCATAGCAAAAATCTCTGATTACTGGTAAAATTTGTTCTCTAAATTTACGCCCATTAAATACCCCATAATGACCTACTCCTGGTTGTAAGTGATAATGAGTATTAGCTTGAGGTATATTTTTACAAATCTTTAATGCGGCTTTCGTTTGGCCTACTCCTGAGATATCATCTAATTCACCTTCAATGACTAAAAGAGAAGTGTTGGTTATCGCTTCAGGGCGCACTTTTTGATTGCCTACATACATTTTACCCAAAGGTAGGGCAAAATCTTTGAAAACTGTTTTAATAGTTTGTAAGTAAAATTCTGCGCTGATATCCATTACTGATAAATATTCATCATAAAACTGTATATGAGCTTCAGCACTATCATCATTGCCCACAATGAGATGTTGATAAAGTTTCATAAATTCACCCAAGTGCCTTTGCATATTCATTGACATAAAGCCTGCAAGTTGAATAAATCCTGGATATACAGCGCGCATAAACCCTGGATAATTGATTGGGACCCTGGTAATGACGTTGCTTTCAAACCAATTCATCTCTCTCTTTTCAGCAAACTTGGTTACTTCAGTGGCGCTTGCTCTTGCATCTACCGGTCCTCCCATTAAAACCATGTTTTTTACATGTTCATTGCCTTCTGCAGCAAGTAAGGCAACTGAAGCTAAAACAGGTACGGTTGGTTGGCAAACTGCCATTACTGATAAATTTGTCCCTAGAAATTTAATAAAATCATTTAAATAATATATGTAATCATCTAAATCGAATTTTCCTTTACTTAATGGAACTTCGCTAGCGTTGGTCCAATCAGTTATGTAAACATCAAAATACTGAAGCGAATCTCGTACAGTACCTCTTAGCAGAGTGGCGTAATGGCCTGAAAGAGGCGCAACAATCAGCATTTTAGGATGGTTAAGTTGCTCGGATTTTTTAAAATGTAATAGCCTGCAAAAAGGTTTATGTAAGACCTCTATTTCTGTTACGGTATGTTCTTTATCACCAATAATAATAGTTTTGATTCCAAATTCCGGTTTATCATATTTTTTAGCAATCCGCTCAATCATGCCTATGCTGGCATCAAAGCTGTTGACCATATAACTATCTTTAACAAAATCAGGCTGTGATTCACGCCAAAAGTTATAATAATTAATATAATAAGCTAAATAATCTTTATTTTTTTTAAATAATTCAACCCAAAAATAAAGCCATTTATTATCAATTATAGGGGTAGGGAAATTAAACATTATAGTTCCTCCATCGTAACATTGGGTAATAGGCTGATCTTAAAGCTTTGCTCTTGATGATTTAAAAAATGAAAGTTAAGAATAAATTCCTTTAACAACCCGGTATCTTCTATTTTTATATAAAAATTATCATTCATTTGAACTTGGTAGTGTTTAGGAAGAGCAATTTTATGCAGATTAAACTTTTTAGTGACCCCTTGGTCGGTTCCTTGATTAAGAATGGTAACTTGTAATTTAGGGTTTGTTTCTATGGCTACTAATTCATCATGAGCATTAGAAAGGTTATTAATATTTATAATCAGCTTAATATAAGCTTGTTCTTGGGCCACCTTAATAGGAGTTATTTTTATTTGCTTTATATTTGAAGCACAGCAAGTGAAGCAAATAAAATATACTAGAAAACAATAGTTGGTTAATAATTTCATAATTACCTCTAAACTAAGTGTACTATACTTAATATAAAAATTAAAATATTAATTTAAATTTTAATTTCTACAATTAAGGGAACATGGTCAGAAGGTGAATCACAACTTCTAAATTCTGGTAGATAATAGGCATTTTGAATCTGTGGTGTAAGAGCTTGACAGGCCAAAGCGTGATCTAACCTTCTGCCGCGATTAGATTTTTTATAATCAATATTGCGATAACTCCACCAACTATATAACTTCTCTGGTGCAGGAATAAATAGACGTGGTAAATCTGTTAATTTAGCGGAATGTATCCATTTGTTAAACTTATTAACTTCAATTTCGGTGTGGCTTACTATATTAAGGAGTTGCTTATGCGACCACACATCACATTCAAGAGGTGCTACGTTAAGATCACCTACTACTAAGTGTTTTTCTGATAAGTGTTTTTCTGATTTATCAATATTTAAGAAATGTTCATACAAGGAATCTAGATAATCTAATTTATGAGCAAATTTAGGATTAAGCTCAGGATCGGGAATATCACCCCCTGCTGGTACGTATAAATTGTGGATAATAATATCCTTAATTTGTACAGCGATATCTCTAGAGTCTTTATTTACAAAATGCTTATGATCAAGCATCTTAAGTGGTAGCTTGCTAATTATAGCCATCCCATTATAGCTTTTCTGGCCATTAATATAAGTGTAGTTATAGCCTAAAGGCTTTAAGGTTGGAAATAAGCTGTTCTCTACTTTTGTTTCTTGTAGGCAGATAATATCAGGAGCATGCTGCTCGATAAGCAAGGCTAATAATTTAAGACGAATTCTAATAGAATTAACATTCCAGGAGGCTATTTTAAGTAAGTTCATATTTTTAGCTAATTAATAAAATTATGATGATAATTTAGCTCTTAATATCATCTTTGACTATACCATTTTTATGTTGCTTCAAACTAGCTGCTATTAATAATTGATAGTGCGGCTTAATCTAAAGTTTAAAGTATAAAAATATTAAAAACTTAGTAGGTAAAGAAAGAGAAAAACGCATTCTAGAACTATTAATAAACTATAGAAACCTCCAATCTACACTAATGAATTTGAAATAGCGCTTAGAAGCAAAAGAGAAGAAACTGTTTTTATACATAGTAAAAAGATTATTGTGCGCGATTATCATAATAGAACAACAGTTAATAACTCTATTAATAATACTTTATCACAGTCGCTAACAAGAGAAATGTTAAATATAAATTGCCTTATAGAATTTACATACACCTATAACTTAAGCGATTCTATTGGCAGAGCAATATTTGATTATCTTAGTGAATATCATGAAGTGCTAGATATAAATTTTGTGGATAAATGCTTTAAAATAACTGCGTGGATGCAGGAAGTTGATTGGCGGCTGGGCATGTTGCCGGTGTTAAAGTAGATATAAAAATGATATTGCTAGTATGCTAGCAAGCTCTATGCCATTATAGGTACCTCTTAACTTCAAAGAAGCAAGTAGTAGTAACGCAATAGCTTATGTAAATAGATTTGCTTTAGAGTAAGCTCGGGAAGGATGAGGAAGAAGTTGGCAATTTTAGAGCTCTAATTGCAGCTAATAAACCTAAACCAAGCAACTTTGTTTATGTACGTTTTAGAAGAGTATACCAATAAAGCTTATCTAATTGGTGTGGTCTAATAATGCGGCATTAAAAAAGAGGTTAGCAACCTTAGGTACTAACCTCTGTTACTTAACGTGTATTTTTAAGCAAGCTCTTCTTCTGCAGGAATGCTGGTATCTTCTGAGATTACTAAATTTGCATGAGCTCTAATTTGTTCTTCAATCTCACGGCAAATTTCAGTATTTCCTTTTAGGAACGCTTTAGCATTTTCACGACCTTGGCCAATTTTTTGGTCCTTATATGCAAACCATGAACCTGCCTTATCAACTATTCCTGCTTTAACCCCCAAATCTAAAATCTCGCCCAGTTTAGAAATTCCTTCACCGTACATAATATCAAAATCCACGGTTTTGAATGGTGGAGCTACTTTATTTTTAACAATTTTTACTCTAGTTTCGTTGCCAACTATATCTTCTTTATCTTTAATGGCACCTGTTCTTCTAATATCAATTCTTACTGATGCATAGAATTTAAGAGCATTACCGCCCGTAGTGGTTTCTGGGCTACCAAACATAATACCAATTTTCATACGAATTTGGTTAATAAAAATAACCATGCAACCACTTTTGCTGATAGAACCGGTAAGCTTTCTTAAAGCTTGGCTCATTAATCTTGCTTGAAGGCCCATGTGAGAATCACCCATTTCTCCTTCAATCTCAGCTTTAGGCACTAAAGCGGCCACACTATCAATCACCACTACGTCAATTGCTCCAGATCTAACTAAAGTATCTGCTATTTCTAAAGCTTGCTCGCCTGTGTCGGGTTGAGAAATAATTAGCTCGTCAATGTTAACCCCTAATTTACGGGCATAAACAGGGTCAAGTGCATGTTCTGCATCAATAAATGCGCAAGTTCCTCCAGCCTTCTGAGCTTCAGCAATCGCATGAAGAGTAAGGGTAGTTTTACCTGAGCTTTCTGGGCCAAAAATTTCAATAATTCTGCCTTTTGGTAAACCTCCCACGCCAAGAGCTATATCTAGGCCAAGAGATCCGGTTGAAATAACAGGAACCTTAATGGCTTCTTGTTGCCCTAGTTTCATTACTGAACCTTTACCAAAGGCTTTCTCAATTTGACTTAACGCTGCATCTAAAGCTTTTTGTTTATCCATACCATCCTACCAATTATTCTGAAAAATACCTATAATACTTGCTTAACTTTTTCGACTAGTTGTTTTAAGCTATATGGTTTAGGTAAAAAGTTAAAATCTCTTTTTTTTCCGAATTGTTCTTCGAAAATATCTTCGCCATATCCTGAAGTAAAAATTACTTTGATTTTAGGAAATTGTCTAGTGACTTGTTGGATCATCTCAGGCCCATTAATGCCCGGCATCATCACGTCCGTTATAATTAAATCTATATTTTGTCCATGCTCTGCTAAGATTTCTAAAGCATGATCTCCTGAGGATGCTTCAAATACTTGATATCCCTTTCGAGCCAAGGCTTCAGAGCTAAATATCCTTACAGCTTCTTCATCTTCAACCAGCATGATAGTTTCACTTCCCGTTAAGTCTTCATGTTGAATATAGGAAGTTTTAATATCTTCTATTTGGGTAATAATATTATCTTCACGTTTTAAGAATAAGCAAAATTCCGAGCCTTCACCTAAGTTACTTTTTACATAAATATACCCGCCGAATTGCTTAATAATTCCGTACACAGTAGCAAGCCCCAATCCTGTACCTGCTCCCATTTCTTTAGTAGAATAAAATGGTTCAAAAATTTTTGGTATTTGATGTTTGGCAATGCCAGTGCCAGAATCTTTAATGCTAATTTTTATATATTCTCCGGGAAGAATAATATCTTCCTCAGTAGGGGAGGTATATTCTGAGCCTAAACCTCCGGACTTATTAATATTAATATTCTCTGAGCGTATGGACAAGGCACCTTTGCGATTCATAGCGTCCCTGGCATTTACAGCTAAATTAACAATAACTTGTTCTAATTGTCCATGATCAGCCTTGGTAACCCATAAATTTTTGCCATGATAAATAGAAAGTTGTACATTTTCACCGATCAAGCGAGTGATCATGTTTGCAAGTTCATCGATGATAATGGTGACATCCACCATTTCTAAATTTAGTGTTTGTTTTCGTGAAAAGGCTAATAGCTGTCTTACCAGGTTGGCAGCACGGTTTGCATTTTGCTTAATTTGCATAATTTCTGGGAATGATTTATCGCCAGGAGGGTGTTTAAGTAATAATAAATCACAAAATCCAAGCATGGCAGTGAGCAGATTATTAAAATCATGAGCAATACCTCCTGCTAATTGGCCAACAGCTTGTAATTTTTGCGAATGTACTAATTGATTATCAAGATTAAGTTTATTATGGGTAGTATCTTTAATAATAATATATATTTTATTTTTAATTATTTGGTAGGAGAAAATCTTTTTTAAATTATAGCAAAAAAGCTGAGAATTAGGGCTAAAATTGATTTCTAAGTATTGCTGCTCGCTATTAGCAAAGTTATAAATTTTTTTCCATGATTGCTCATCAAATAAATCACTACCATGATTTGTTTTAGGATAGGCTTTAGAAAATGATTCATTTCCGATAATAATATTTTGATTTAAATCCATGATAATAGTAGGCGAAGTAGGAACCTTAACGATATCACTAAGGACATTATGGTAGCTTGCATGGAGCATCAAATGGTAATGTACATTACCGATAGGTATGTTGATAAAATGCAACAACAAATCATCTTGCCTAAAATACAGCTCATCCATTATTTTTATAATGTGATGTTGAAAATAGCTATCGAAAGTTTGTTCTAAAGGAGTACCGAGCTGGCTTGTAATAGTCTGACCAAAACTATTATTATAATATTTGATAATGTTATTTACTGTTATAAAGCACGGCAATTGAATTTTATCAATAAAATGTCTGATAATATCTTGAGAAGAGGTATGGGAGACTATAGCAAGATAAAATCGTAATCTGGTAAAAAGGGGAAGTTTTATACAAAATAATTTTATTTCTTTAAATTCATCATACAAAATTCCACTGTAATTTTTTTCAGTGTGTTCTTTAATTTTAGCCAGTAGCTGTGGTTCTACTGAAAGTTGATTGTTAAGATGGAATAATATGTTATCAGGATGCTTTAAAATTATTACCGAGCAATTAAGCTTGTTGCATAGATAATTCAAAAGCTCGCAATTAACCAAGATGATTAATAATAATGTGGTTAAGAAAGTGATAAATATATTGCCTAATAATAATGCACTTAGCAGAACTAATAAGGCAAGTAAGCGAAACTTAAGAAAGCAAGGTTGATTCATTAGAGGAGTATGAATAAATTAAAAGGGTGATAAGATATCCAAAATTTGTGAGCCGACTTTAGGCTGTTGTACATCACTAATTTTTCCTCTTCCACCATATGATACTCGTGCTTCCGCAATTTGATCAAGACTTATAGCATTATCAGAACTAATATCCTCTGGTCTTGCAATTCCGTCAATAGTAATTTCACGTAATTCATAATTTACTCTTATTTCTTGCGCGCCATGTAAGACTAAAT
Source organism: Rickettsiales endosymbiont of Stachyamoeba lipophora (assembly GCF_003932735.1). NCBI lineage: Bacteria > Pseudomonadati > Pseudomonadota > Alphaproteobacteria > Rickettsiales > Rickettsiales endosymbiont of Stachyamoeba lipophora. The sequence goes on from NZ_CP033611.1 coordinate 817,234, forward strand.
TTCCATTTGGTAAAATTTGCGTTACCATTGCAGCAATCTGAGTTTTTAAGGCTTCTTTTCTACTTATTTTGCCTTTACCACTATGATTATTGCCACTGGAAATACTGGCAAGATTGGTTGGGTCAACAGCATCCGGTAAAAATGTTTTATATTTTCTTTCAAAGCCAAATAAGCTAGGAGCTGCAATGTTATCACTGCCATTTCTGGATTGTTCAGTATTATTATCTAGATTAGCCTTATCATTGATTTCAATTACTACTTTAACAATATCGCCAATATTGCGTGCAAATTGATCTCTAAAAAAAGTACGTGAACCAGTTCTCCATAAAGAATTATGATTAGGAGGTAAAATTTCAGATAAATGCCTTTCTTCGTCTTGTGGCCATTCAATTTTTTTATAAGTAGATTTATTTGTTGGCGCATCAACTGCATCCAGTTCCGGTGCTTTTCCTACTTGCTTTAACCGTTCTGCAGTATTTATACAGCTAGTAATAATAGTGAGTATACAAATAAAAAGAAAAATTTTTTTGATTTTCATTTAATCCATCTGAATTTGAACAAGGTTATTTCCTATGACCTTAGCATTTAATATTGCATTGCTACGAGCGTTACGTACAGAAACTATATCACCTAAAGAGCCGTTAGTTAAAGCTATAGCTTGCATTTTTAATTTCAAGTTCTTTGCTTGATATATTACATGTAGAGGAGCATTTTTTTCTATAAGCAATGGTACTGTAATTTCACGGTTATGTATAGGGGAGGCTACTTTGATGCTTACTTTTGCCTTCATGCCAATAATTTGTTTAGGATCTTGGATAATATGCTTGCTGTTTATTTTGGAAGCAGGGATATACATGTTGTCTATATCATGTTTGCTAATAAGATCCCCCTGCTTGATTTCCTTATTAAAAACTGGGATGCTAGTTTGGTAGTCATACTTGCCGGTTAAATATAATATTCTATCATTTGCTTTAACTTGGGCTCTAAAGCCCATAGTATTACTTAGTTCAATTTTTGTTAAACATAGATTGTTCTCAGTTTTTAATGAATTAACATTGTAAAGATTAACGTCAGAAAGGTTATTTTGTGTTTCAATAGTTTCCTTAATTAACTCAAGCAAATGATTAGGATTATCTGCAAAGCCAATACAATTATCTGCATTGGCTTGAACATATATTAGGCTGAGTATTAATAATGCAATTATCTTCATTTAAGCCTTAATTTGATTAGCAGTTTTAAGCATCTCGCTAATAGCCTGGATAAAGTTTGAACAAAATTCATAGCCCCGTTGAGCTCTAATTAAGCTTGTAATTTGTGTTACTACATTTACATTAGAAAATTCTAACCATTTTTGTTTTATAGTACCGAAGTTAGCCTCGCCTGGAAAGCCTACTATTGGCTGGCCTGAAGCTTGGGTCTCTAAAAATAAGTTTTCGCCATAAGCTTGTAATCCTTTATCATTAATAAATCTATAAAGTTGAAATTGTCCAAGTAGTTGAGGATTAGGATCATTTCTTAAAGTTACAAATACTTGACCTGTATCATTGATATTAATTTCTAATGCATCATCTGGAGCTATGATGCCAGGTGATACTATATGACCATTGGAAGTTACTATTTCTCCATTTTCGTTAATAGAAAAAGCTCCGGCTCTGGTATATCCAAACTCACCATTAGGCAGTTCAATACGGAAATATCCTTTGCCTCTAATGGCCATGTCGGTATCATTGCCAGTTTCTTGTAAATCGCCTTGAGTATGAATGCGGTAAATTGCGCCCATATTAACACCTAATCCAACCTGGATACCTGTAGGAATACTATTACCAGCATCAGAGGAAATCATTCCCACGCGTTTTTGATTGATGTATAATAAATCTTGAAATTCAACACGTTGCTCTTTGTAACCAATGGTTTGGCTGTTGGCGATATTGTTAGATAATACTTCAATCATTTTAGAGAAACCCTGCATACCTGAGGCTGCAATATCCATATTTGCCATTGTTTACACTCCTTCCTTAAATGCTTTGAAAGCATTTAACTCTAGTTGCTCATTTATATTAATAAAATTGCCTACTGCATTTAGATTATGTTGCATCTCTACCATTCGGGTCATTTGTGAAATATTTTCTACATTAGATAATTCCACTACCCCCTGGAAAAGTTTATAACGTCCTTCAGCAGTTGGAGCAGCAGTTGCTGTATATAAATTATTACCGACTGGCTCTAAAAATTGCTGATCATCAAAAAAAGCAAGCCCAAGCTGAGCTATTGGTTCTGTACCGACGGTTACTGTACCATTTTCACGAATAATAATTTCACCCAAGTCATTTTCAAGAACAATTGGTTGGCCGTCTTCGCTAAGCACCGGGTAACCTTGCTGGGTTACAATCTGCCCTAATCCATTGATTTGAAAATTACCAGCCCTACTATATCTTTCACCATCCGGAGTTTGAATTCTAAAAAAGGCATTACCTACTAGGGCTAAGTCAAGAGTATTTCCGGTTTTAACCATTTGTCCTTCGCTAAAATCTTTCACTGACAATACGTCATAATTAAAATGCACGCGGTCTTGTGCTGTTGCATGATGTACATATTGCTTAAAAATTACTCTTCCTGCTTTAAATCCAGGTGTATGTGAGTTAGCCATATTGTTTGATAATACGTCAGATTCTCGAAAAACAGAGATCTGCCTACTTAGTAATACATAATTACTATTATCAAATGACATAAATTACTTTTGCTTTTTAAATGCGTTTATATTGGTAATAAGCAAAATTCATGCCAAACTTAAATATTAAAATTAAATTGATTAAATTTCAGAACATTATTGCAATCTAGCAGGAAATATTTACAATTCGGTTGATAAATAAATATTATAATAAGATATATGAGTGATAATCAATCAGATACCTCACTAGAAGCTATAGAAAATATAGAATCACAGCCTAAGCCGTCTATGCGGAAAAAGAGAATATTATTAATAATTATTATTATAATATTACTAGGAGCATTAGGAGGAGGAGCTTATTTATTTTTAAACAAAAAAGAGCAATCTGATAATAAAGAGAAGGCGCAAGCTAAAGAGAGCAAAAGCATACCTAAGCAAGTAATTTATATAGACTTAGATGAATTTATAATCAATCTTAACTCTATCAATAATCAACCGAGCTTTTTAAAACTATCAGTAAGTTTAGAGACCGACGATCCCAAGACCCAGCAATTAATTAACACAAGTTTGCCTAAAGTAAGGGATATATTTCAAACTTATTTGAGACAGTTAAGACCAGAAGATCTTAAAGGGTCTGAAGGATTATTTTTACTTAGAGAGGAGTTGTTGCTTAGAATAAACAAAACTCTCTATCCTACTACCGTTAGAGATATATTATTTAATGAAATAATAGTTCAGTAACAAAGTTTATATGAGTACTGGTAACAAAATGATACATTTACCGCGCAATCAAATCTTGATGGAGTGGAGACTGTGACTCAAGATACTCAAACTATCCCTCAGGGATCAGATCAATCAAACATTGATAATTTACCAGAAGGTAATGCAGATTCTAAGCCAGGAGTTGATGGCAACGAGGGGTTTAGATTTTATGTAGATCGCTCCATGAAGTCATATCAACGTCTGCCAATGTTGGAAGTGGTATGCGATCGTTTTACCCGAATTCTTTCAACTACTTTAAGAAATGTTACTTCCGAAAACGTAGATATAGAGCTTAGAGGAATCACCTCTCTTCGTTTTGGGGATTATATTAACTCTATTCCTTTACCAGCGCTGGTTTCAATTTTTAAAGTGGTGGAGTGGGATAATCTAGGGCTTATTACGCCAAATGGGCAATTTATTTATTCAATGGTCGATATCCTTTTTGGCGGAAGAAAACAGGGAAACCCAATAAGATTTGATGGAAAGCCATTTACTAATATTGAGCTTAATGTATTCAAATATATTTGTGATATTATTCTTAATGATCTAACTACTTCTTTTGAGCCTCTTAATCCCTCTACATTTGTATTTGAGCGTATTGAAACTAATCCACGTTTTGCTTCAATTGCGCGTCCAGGAGATCCTGTCATTTTAATTGAATTATATATTAAAATGGAAGAACGAGATGGCAAAGTAGAAATTCTTATACCTTATGCTACGCTTGAACCTATTAGAGAGCTGTTATTGCAAGTAATACTTGGGGAAAAATTTGGTAAGGATAATAATTGGGAAAACCATATCCAGAATGAAATGTATAATGCACATGTTGAGTTGGAAGCAATCTTAGCAACCAAAGATGCTACTTTGCTTGAGATAGCTAAGATGAAACCTGGTCAAACTATTATATTTGATAAGCATCCTGAAGACGAAGTGACCTTAGCATGTGAAAAAATTGATTTAATGTCATGTAAATTAGGTGGCGTAGAAGAAAAAATTGCGGTATCTGTTGAAAAAGCAATACATAGAAAACTTATTGAGATAATGGAATGATTTTTGTAGATCTCTTTATCATCATCATGTTGGTAATTACTATAACTTTTTGTATTAAGCTTAATAAAAAAATTGAGCTGGTACAAAAAGGTAAAAAAGATTTTGCAGTATTATTCAAAAATTTTGATAATACTATTCAAAGAATTGAATCTTCTATAAGCGGCATGCAAGAGTCAGCCCAAATCGCTGGTTATAGCCTTGAAGAGAAAAGCCAGCTTGCTAAAAAGCAAATAGATGAAATAGCTTTTTTAATTGATAAGGCTACAAATACAGAGGAAAAATTAGAGCGATTAAGACAAGAATTGCTTAAGCTTGCTAAACCTCACGTAGAAGAATTACACCGCCAGCAAAATATAAGGCAAGAATCCAACAATAATTCCCTTCCTTCTATTGTTACTACTGCTAAGCCACATATTAATACAGATATGACATCTAAACTCACTCCTGCTAATAGTGATCAGCCTCAAAATAATATAAATGATACCAGACGTATGGCAATTGAGGAGCTATTACATAAAATTTCTCAAATTCAAAAGAAAGCTGGCCAATAAATAATATGTCTAAAAATATTGTTTTAATTATGGCTGCAGGTTGTGGCACCCGCATGAATAGCAATCTGCCTAAGCAATATATTAAAGTTAATGAAAAGACTATTTTAGAACATACTATTGCTAAATTTAATAATATTAAAGAAATAGAGCATATTATTATTGTAGTGGCTCCAGAAGATCGTTATATCGAGCAATTAAATATAGATAGTAATAAAGTAACTATTGCGAAGGTGGGAGGCAAAGAAAGAGGTGAATCAGTTAAAAATGGCCTTGAATTTGCTAAAAATTTTAATCCCATAAATATCTTAATCCATGATGCTGCTCGTCCATTCGTTTCAACCAATGTAATCTTACAGCTTATAAAGGAGCTTGCAGTTTCAGAGGGAGTGGTTCCTGTACAGATAATCAATCAATCCCTTAAAAAATGGGATACAGAGCATATTATTGAGAATAAATTGCGGGAAAACTATGTGATAATGCAAACTCCTCAATGTTTTAAATTTGCAGGAATTTATGATGCTTATCAAAACACCCAGTATTTTTTAGATGATGATGTGGCAATCGGGATCAATAACAATATAAAAGTTAAAACCATTATAGGAAATATGGAGAATATCAAGATAACTACCACAGAAGATTTAGGCCAATTTAATTACGAATACAGAGTAGGAAATGGCTTTGATGTGCATCAATTTGGAGAGGGTAGTTATATAACATTAGGAGGAGTCGAAATCCCATTTAGCCAAGGTATAATAGCTCATTCAGATGGAGATGTAATTTTACATGCAATAACTGATGCTATACTAGGGTCTATTGGTTGTGGAGATATAGGTGTTCACTTTTCTCCTCATGATCCTCAATGGAAAAATGCCAGTTCTGATCGCTTCATCAAGTATGCACTAGACCTACTTACAAAAAATAATGCCCAACTTGTTAATATTGATATTACTATGATGGCAGAACAGCCTAAAATATCAACTTATCGTGAAGAAATTCTTGTAAGCCTAAGTAACATTCTCAGATTAAAGTCTACTAGAATCAGCCTTAAGGCCACTACTACAGAAAAATTAGGATTTTTAGGGCGCAAGGAAGGAATAGCAGCTTTAGTAACAGTTATGATTAAACAATTAATATTGGAGTAATATGGACAGCATCCAAGGATACAAGCAAGAACAGAAATTAAATAAGTTAACATTCTTAATTGCTACTGTATGTGGCATTGGCAAATGTAAGTTTGCTCCAGGTACTTTTGGCTCACTTGCAGCATTTCCAATTCTTTATGTAGTTAATCAGGTTTTGCTTTGGTTAGTAATAGGTAATAGCGGGGTTATTATTTCGGTTAATGAGGTGCTGGCAATCTTAATAGGTCATTTAGCTTTTATTATCATTTTATTTATAACTGGCACTATTTACGCCGAAAAATACTCTAAGGCTACAGGAAGATTAGATCCTAAAGAAGTAGTGATAGATGAGGTGGTTGGGCAAGCATTACTAATCTTTTTAGCAACACCGGTTACCATGATGCTAGTAGAAAGATTTAATCAGTATGTTGCCTTGTTGTTATTTTTTATTGTTTTCCGCTTTTTCGATATTTTAAAGCCTTGGCCAATAAATGTAATTGATCGTAAGGTAAAAGGTGGGTTAGGCATTATGCTTGATGATGTTGCAGCTGCTATCATGGGTAGCATAGTAATATATTTAATAGCGTTCGTGTTTAAACCGTAAGTTCAGTGGGTTTTTTAGCAGCTCAGAAAAAAGGTTCATTTGATTTGAAATGTGCCTGTCATGCTCATTTATGTTTTTGAATCTCTGCTTTAGTTAGAGCTGTATTTCTTCTAAAAATATTACACCTATTTTAAAGTAAGGCTCTTTGGTTATGAGATTAGCAGCTTAGAGCATATTATAAATATCTGGCAATTAATCTTATTTAACCAATGCTGGTTAATAAGATTAATTGCCAGTCGCAATAATAGTGCTTATTTTGGCTTGGGAATATCACTTGAATCGTTATCATCTGAGTCAGCCTGATTGGAATTAAAATCATCTTCTTCAGTAGGCTCTTCTGCGCCAATAACTATATCTTTAAATTCAGGATATATATGAGCATTTTTAGAGGTTTCTTTACCGGCTGCTAAGTCAGTTTTAGTATTATTTTCTGATGCAAGAGTTTCATTTTTAGTAGGTAAAGGAATAAGCTCTATTTCCTCTTGCTGGGTAGTGGGGTGCTGTCTGTCCTCTAAGGTAGGCTGGGTATCAGCAACTTGTGAGGCAGCAGCTATAGGCTCAACATATTTACGCTTACTACTTACTTCTTCTGGTAATGCGGTATTAAGTGATCCAGTATTAACGGAGTTTGGGCTAGAAGGTGTGCTGCTAGTACTATCACTTTCGTCAACTTTTTTTGTTTTAGATGTAGGGATGTTGGGTTGTATTATAGGAGTTTGGCTACTTAATATATTATGTATCAAATTATGTTCGCTTTTAGGAGCTAATAATGCTGCGTTGGATTGTTCATGATAAGATGGCAATTCTTCTTGGTGGCTACTGACCACGCTTGGCTTTGAGGTCGCTGCTTCTGTTTCTAGCTGTGTTGTAGTAGTTTCACCAGTACTGCTATTTTCATCAGAAGATGCTTCTTCAGTATTATTGCCCTCTTCCTCATCCGAGGTATTATCATGAGTTTGGCTGTGATATGCTGGGTTTTGTGTTACGAGTTGTTGTTCTTCCTCTTCATCATCCAAATCAAAGTTAAAATCGGAATCATTGTCGTCGCTTTCTTCTTCAGCATGCTTTGCTGCAGGGTTGCTTTGTAGCTGCTTGGCTAAGTTATTAGCATTTTCGTGTTCAAGCTCTGCTTCCTCACCCGAAGTATTATCATGAGTTTGGCTTTGATATGCCGGATTTTGTGCTGCGTGTTGCTGCTCTTCGTCTTCATCATCCAAATCAAAGTTAAAATCGGAATCATTGTCGTCGCTTTCTTCTTCAGCATGCTTTGCTGCAGGGTTGCTTTGTAGCTGCTTGGCTAAGTTATTAGCATTTTCGTGTTCAAGCTCTGCTTCCTCACCCGAAGTATTATCATGAGTTTGGCTTTGATATGCTGGATTTTGTGCTGCGTGTTGCTGCTCTTCCTCTTCGTCATCCAAATCAAAGTTAAAATCGAAATCATCATCATCGTTTTCTTCTTCGGCATGCTTTGCTGCAGGGTTGCTTTGTAATTGCTTGGCTAAGTTGTTAGTATTTTCGTGCTCAAGCTCTTCTTCCTCACCCGAAGTATTATCATGAGTTTGGCTTTGATATGCTGGGTTTTGTGCTAGGAATTGTTGGTCTTCTTCTTCATCATCCAAATCAAAGTTAAAATCGAAATCATCATCATCGTTTTCTTCTTCAGCAAGCTTTGCTGTAGGGTTGCTTCGTAATTGCTTAATTAGATCCTTATTATCTTCAGGTGTAAGTTCATCATCAAGTTCAAAATCAAACTTAAAATCATCATCATTTTGTGGTAAATCAGGTTGAGTAGTTTGTACGGTATCTGCAGGGCTTTCAGCATCCTCCAGCAAATTATTAGAAATATTATTTTCTTCTGATTTGCCATCTTCTTTTTTGGTCGCCGTAGAACGGAACTTATTAGGGTCATAAGGCTCTTGTTGAGGAATCACTATTGGTGGTAATAATCTTTTGGTAAAAAATTTATCATCATAATACCTAATTTTTTTAGATTTAATAGGAGGGAATGATTCAATTAATACAATTTGATCATCCCGCGGCAAATTAATCACTTCTTGTGGTAACAAAAGGGCTCTTTGGGTTTGAGATACATGCATAGAACGTGAAGCAGGATTGAAATCTAAGAATTTAGGTTTATTCATAGAAGTTTGTTCAACAGTTTTATTACCGCAAAGTTTGGATATCAGTTCTGCTGTTTGATAGTTATTTGCTGAGAATGTAATACGATACGTAGAGTTTGATAAGAAAGAGTTCATACCAGCTTCTTCATAAATATCCCTTAGCTGCTCAGTATCTTGGATAATTAGGAATAATCTAACATTATACCCCCTAAAGTAAGCAATACCGGTTTTAAATTGTTCCATTTTACCAAGTGTAGGAAATTCATCCATCATAAATAGCACACCGTAAGGCTCATCTTCTTTTTTAGGGATTTTACGGCTTAAAAATTCAGAAGCTTGTTGATAAAATACTTTCATTAAAGGCTCAAGGCGCTTAATATTATCTGGTGTCAATCCTACATAAATAGTAGTTTTGATTTTTTTAAACATCATAATATTAAAGTCACTTCTAGCAGTAGCTGCATCAATAAGAGGGTTGGCCCACAATTCAAGACCGGAGTTTAAGGTGGAAATTACCCCTGATCTTTCTTTGTCTGCTTTTTGTAAAAAAGCAGCAATATTCATATAGGCTACCGGATGGATATATTTACCTATAGTATCTAACACTACCGCTAAGTTATAAACGCAGTCATCACTTCTTAATGTTCTAACTACTTCTCCAAAAGATTTAGTTTTATCAGGTACTGCAAGTAGATAAAGTACTATACCTACAAATAAAGTACGGGCTTCATTTTCCCAGAAATCTTTTTTAGGTAGAATTAGATTAGCAATTTTTTGAACGTCATCTACCATCTGGCCTGGTTTTGGGCTAACCCAATCAATTGGGTTATAACAATGAGTAAAACCATCAGGGTTTGCTGGCTCCCATACAAAAACCTGCTGGCCTAGTTTAGCGCGCCACCCACTAGTTAGTTCATAGTTTTCAAGTTTAATATCATGTACAATGACCGATTCATGCCAATAAAGTAGGTTGGGTATTACAAAACCCACACCCTTACCAGAACCGGTTGGAGCAAAAAGTAAGGCGTGCTGATAACCACCAGAGATATAATAACCCGTGCTATCTTGTCCTAGAAGCATTCCTTCTTTTTGCCTAAGTCCTGCTTTTTTAATATCTTCTTCGTTTGCCCATTTTGCATCACCATGAATAGATTCTTTTTTCTTAAATGGCCGCCAGGCAAAAATATGACTGCGGAACTTATATAGGAATAATGCAATAATTAATGGTATACCGCCAGCACATGCTAAGATCTTTATGACTAAATAATTATTAGCATCCCAAGGAAGTAAGGCATAATTTTGAGCATACCATTTGAGATATACATAAAGATTCAATACATCTTGAAAGCCAAATTTTAAGTAATTAAATCCCCATACCGAGACGGTAAAAAGAGCACCGCAGAGATAAATTACTAGCAAAGTGCTAAGTAAATATAAGCAAGCTAAAGTGATAAAGTTACGAATACGATCAATAAATTCCATGGTATTATTTGAATAAATAAATTCTTAAGTTAACATTTTAATACATTTTTTTATAAAAAATCAATGACTTCGTGAAGAAATTTAATTTTTAATATAGAAGGATCATATAATTTCTGATCATTGTTTAATTGAAAGCGTTTAGTAATGTTTAGTTTTTTTGCTGGTATCAGGTCAGTTTCTTTATCTCCTATCATAATTGATTGTGAAACGTCAATATTATAATCTTGAATTGCTTTTTCAAACATCCCGCTAGCAGGTTTGCGACAATTACACATTTCTTGGTCAATTTCAGGATGATGTGGGCAATAATAAATCTCAGTAATATGAATATTATTAGCTTGAAATTCTTGAGTCATCCAATTATGTAGTTTAGATAAATCTTTTTCTGTATAGTATCCTCTTGCAATCCCCGATTGATTAGTAATTATTATTATAAGGTATCCCTTCTCAATTGCTTTGCTACATAAGTCAAATATACCTTCCTGCCATTCAAAATTATCAATTTGATAAACATATCCAAAATCAACATTTATTACCCCATCACGATCAAGAAATAAGGCTTTTTTCATTTAACAAACCTTCATTTTTATGGATAATTCCTCTTGAGCTTTATAATAATCCTCTGGAATACCAAAATCAATAAAATAACGCGAACCTTGATAAGCAAATACTTTAAGCTTGTTGGTATTATTGCTAAGCAAATCATATTCAAAAGAAAAATATTCAGGATAGATACTGTTCAAATTAAATATTTTGGGGTTGATTAGATAAATCCCGCAGTTAATTAACCCTTGAGCTCCGTCATTGTTTTTCTCTGCAAATTGAGTGACTTGCATTTTATCATCAGTAATTAATTGGCCAAATCTTCCTACATTTGCTACTTCTCTTGCCAGCAAGCTAATATCAGCTTGGTAAGATTTATGAAAAGATAAAAATTCAGAGAGCTGGAACTCATTGAAAGTATCGCCATTTAAAACTAGAATATCTTCTGTAATATTCAACGTTTTAAGAACGTAATTGATACTTCCGCCGGTACCCTTAGGGTGCCCTTCATTAATAGTAATTACCTGTGGATGGTTCTTAAAATGGTCTTCAATAATTTCAGCTTTGTAGCTTACAGCTAAAATAATTTGAGTAATTATTTGTGTAGCCAGTAAATGATTTACTAATAAATCTAGATAAGGCTTTCCAGCTATAAGGGCCATTGGTTTAGGAGAATCTTTCACTATGGAAGCCAGCCTGGTTCCTTTGCCGCCAGCAAGAATTATAGCGCGCATGCCATAGCGGTTTTAGGGTTATATTCCATGCCAAAAATAGCTTCTTCAATAAGCGCGCAAATAATATGTCCTAACATAATATGCCCTTCTTGTATTTTAGGGGTTAGTTTGCTTGGAATTTGTATTACATAATCACATAAAGTTGCCATTTTACCACCAGGTTCTCCAGTTAATCCAATAACAGTTATACCGCGGTTTTTAGCAGATTCAATAGCATTTAAAATATTAGCTGAATTTCCAGAAGTTGAAATGGCAAAAAATACATCCCCTCGATTGCCAAGAGCCTCAATTTGCCTTGAAAAAGAATATTGATAGCCATAATCGTTGCCTATTGCAGTTAACGCTGAAGTGTCGGTTGTTATCGCAATTGCTGCAAGTCCTGGGCGATCATAATTTAATTTGCTGACTAGTTCTGCAGCAAGATGTTGTGAATCAGCTGCACTGCCGCCATTCCCAGCAAATATAAGTTTATGGCCTAAATTAATTTGATTGGTACAAAATGCAGCGATTTCTTCAATTAGAGTGAGTAGATTATGATCATCTAAAACTTTTGTAAATGTTTCGATTGAATTGTGAATTTCGTTTTTGATAATTTCATTAAAGTGGGTAGTTAAGCTCATTTGTGTTTAATCCTATATCAAATTAACTTGCTAGCTTATGTGAGTTATTTGCCCAGAATCTGCTGCTATAGCCATCTTGATTATAATAAATGATAGTACTGCCATAATTATCATAATCGAATGGTATATAAATTAAGTGCTTTAATGCGCTTAAGATTTTTTGATGGCATTCTGGTTTGGCAAATACCAAAAGAAAACCACCTCCACCCGCGCCTAATAGCTTCCCACCTGTGGCACCATTTTGGAGTGCTGTTTGATAAATTTGATCGATAGTATCGTTGGTAATTTTATCACTTAGACTGCGTTTTAATTGCCATGACTCATGTAGTAATTTGCCAAACTCATTGATATCACTATTTCCATGTAAGATGGATAGGCTCTCATCTACCATGCCCATCATAGTTTTGATTTCTTGTTCTTTGCTGCAAAGCCTTTGCATTTTGTCTTCTGCAATATTAGAAGCTGTACGAGTAATGCCGGTATAAAATAACATTAAATGGCTTTTTAGTTCTTCTAGCTTATATAAAGGAAGTATTACTGGTTCAACTAAAAACTCCCCTTGTCGGTTAATATTAATTTTATTAAACCCACCAAGAGCTGTAGCAATTTGATCCTGAATACCTACTTTTTCTTGTAAGATATTTTGTTCCACATAAATTGCTTCTTGGGCGAGTTCAAAGCGACTTCTGTTTTGCCCTTTAAGAGCATAAGCTGCATTTAACATACCTACAGTAAAAGAGGAGCTAGAGCCAAGCCCGGAGCGGGCAGGTAAATCTCCCTGGTGAGAAATTTCTACGCCGCTAGTGATATCTAAGTAGCTTAAAACTCCTTTGACTGCAGGATGCTGAATTTCAGAATTGTGTTTATCAATTAACTCAACTTTAGACCAGGAAACTTTTGAATGATGACCATGAAAAGGAGGATATTCTCGGCAGCTAATATAGCAATAATATTTAATACTGGTGGATAATACTTTTCCACCAAAATTTTCATACCAAGTGTAATAATCAGACCCGCCACCAAAAAAAGAAATGCGATAAGGAGTTTTAGTTATTATCATTTTATCTAAAATTTTAACTAATTTTAGACAGATAATAACTTGTTACGAATAGTTTGCAAGGACGTTTTTATCTTAACCAATTGTTGAACATTTAAATCAATTAGTTGGGTAGTATCTTCCCAGAGAAAAGTAGCATTGTTGATTGATTCAGATTCTTTATTTTCTTTTAAAAATTGTATAGCCCCCTGGATAGTAAAACCTTTATTATACAGTAAATCTTTTATGGTAATTAAAGTTTCTATTTGCTTATTATTATAATATCTACGGGCTTTAATTTTTTTGGGATTTATAGCTTTAAATTTTGTTTCCCAGAATCGTAATACATGGGTGGGCAAGCCAAGAAGTTGGGCTGCCTCACCGATTGTTTTATAACTATCAATTACTTTTGGTTCGGTCATTGGTTATTTTTGCGCTTATTGATTTGATCTTTAAGTTTTTTGGAAATTGTAAATCTTACTACATTACGCGCATTTATGGGAAATTCAACCATAGTTTTTGGATTTCTACCTACTCTTTTTTCCTTACTTCTAACTTCAAATTTACCAAAATTAGTAATGCTAACCGATTCACCAGTGGAAAGCTTTCTAACAATGACATTAAGAATATTGTTTACCATTTCTAGGCATTCAGTTTCAGAAAAGCCGGTTCTTTTGTTTAATTGTGTAGCTATTGCAGCTTTGGTAATGGTATCGCTTAACATTTTTTTACCTTTAAATAATTAAAATTTAGCCAGGCTATTAGTTAATTATTTAATAAGTTGATTGTCCTGTCAATTTAAAAATTAATTTTTAAATAATAATTACAAAGTTTTAGTAATTATTTAGCACTTAGCAGCTCTTCTAAATTGCTTAGTAATATGCTGATATCCTCTGGTCGTGATAAACGATGATCTCCATCTTTTATTAATTCAACTCTTACATTTGTAGAGGTTATCTTATGAGCGATATTAATCGCCTTTACATAGGGTACAGACAAATCTTCCATGCCTTGAAGCAGCCTTACAGGACAATTTATTTCGATTTGTGATTTATTTAATAAAAGATGTTTTCTACTATCTACAACTAATTCTTTTCTCACAAAGTAGTAAGTATTGCTCTCTGGATAATTAATATTGATTTCTCCTTGAGCTAATAAAGTATCTCTTTCAACTGTATTTAATTTTTCCCAAAAGAAATCTTCTGTAAAATCGGGGGCTGCAGCAATTCCAATAAATCCTTTAATGCGTTTGGGCATATGAAGTGCTGCTAACATAGCAAGCCAACCGCCCATGCTGGAACCTATTAAGATAATGTCACGTGAAGTCAGTTTTTCTAACACCAAAATCACATCTTTTAACCAAGAATCTAAAGATCCATCAAACTTATCACCACTGGATTCGCCATGGTTGCTTAAATCAAAAGACAGAAAATCTAAATTGTTATTAACACAATAGTTCCATAGTTCCGTAGTTTTAGTGCCACGTTTATCAGACCTAAATCCATGAATAAAAACTATTTCAGGTGTGTCGTTTGACTTTACTATATTTTTAAGGTAAGCAAGTGTGTGATTAGCACAAATATTTATAAATTTTGTATCATTCATAATTAATCAACCCTATCAATGATTTGAAACTCCCTATGCAATATCATAAAAAAGAACATAAGCCAACTATCTTACAGATTTTACCTGCTTTAAATTCTGGAGGAGTAGAACGTGGTACTATCGAGATTGCTCAAGCAATCAGCGAAAATAATATGCAATCTATAGTATCTTCTAATGGTGGAAGATTGGTAAGTAAGTTAATAGAGCTTAATATAAAGCATCTGCATTTACCCTTACACTCTAAAAATCCTTTAGTTATGTATCGTAATATCAAGCTTTTAACAGGTATTATTAAAGAACATGGAATAAATTTATTACATGCCCGATCACGAGCTCCTGCATGGAGTGGATATTATGCGGCTAAAAAAGCAGGTATACCATTTGTAACTACTTTTCATGGTCTTTATGGGAATAATTTGTTCAAAAAACATTATAACCAAATAATGGTTAAAAGTGATGCAATTATTGCGGTATCAAATTATATTAAAGCACATATTGTTGAACTTTATCCTGAAGTAGAATCCAAGATAACTGTTATCCATCGAGGAATTGATCCGGCTTACTTTAATGCAAATAGAATCACTAAGCAAATGCAAGAAATTGTATTAGCCAAATTAGGTATACATTATGATGTAAGTAATAAGAGTTTGATAATGCTACCAGGCAGGATTAGCAATTGGAAGGGGCAAGAAATATTTATAGAAGCTCTAAGTTATTTAAAAGAGCAAGATTTTCTTGGGATTATAATTGGCGAAAATCATCATCCTAGGTATCAAGAAAAGCTTAAGAAGCTAGTGGCTGATTATAAGCTCGAAAATAAAATTATTTTTGCAGATCCTTTAAAGGATATGCCATCTCTTTATAGCATTGCGGATTTAGTAGTGGTTCCTTCCATTAAAGGTGAGGCCTTTGGTAGGGTGGCTATTGAAGCTCAATCTATGGGTAAAATAGTTATTGCCAGTAATGTAGGTGGATGTGTAGAAACTATAATTGATGGCAAGACAGGATTGTTATTTGAAAATAAAAACCCTATAGATTTTGCAGAAAAAATCAATCACGCTTTGAACTTAAGTAAACATGAAAAAGAGCTAATTGCAAAAAATGCTAGACAACATGTGATAGAAAATTTTAACCTTAAGAATATGCAAGAGCAAACTATTAACGTATATAATAACCTGCTTGGATTAAATGTCACATAATAGACTTCCAATTTCTGTATTTATTATTGCTAAAAATGAAGCTTTGCGTATTGCGCAAGTCATTGAAAGCGTTATAGATTGGGTTGATGAAGTTATTGTTATCGACAGCGGTAGTACAGATAAAACGGTTGAGATAGCTGAAAATTTAGGATGCAAAGTTGTTTATCATGCTTGGCAAGGTTATGAAGTACAGAAAATTTATGGGGAGTCGCTTTGTGCCCATAAATGGATCTTAAATATTGATGCAGATGAAGAGGTCAGTCCTGAGCTAGCAGCTGAAATTCAGGCTTTATTTAAAAATGGTAATGAACCATCTAAAAAAGCTTATCGGCTTAAAATCACAGTGGTTCATAGATTTGAGAATCGAATTAGAAGATTTGCTCCTTTTAATGCACCGATCAGATTTTATCACAGAGATTTCGCAAGTTTTGCTAATAAAACCCAAATTCATAAAACCCACGATTCAGTAATAATTAACAAAGAGAGAATGAATGAGAATGAGGTGGTAACCCTTACAAAACCTGTTTTTCATCGCTCTATGTTATCAATTTGGCAAATGGTTTATAAAGGTAATTTCGTTACCACTGAACAAGCTGAAGATTTACTTAGCCAAGGCCGCAACCCATCACTTATCCGCTTAATTTTTGAACCTTTTCTATTTTTCTTTAAATCCTTTATATTAAGACGACATTTTATTTTTGGTCTACACGGCTTTATAGATTCTGTTATCTACAGCTTTATTAGATTCCTTAGGCTTGCTAAAGCACGCGAATTATTTGATCAACAAAAATTTCACAAATAAAGATTAATTCTTTAACTATTCATATTGCTATTATATTAATAATTTAATACAATATATTAAATAGTTGTATATTTGGAGAAAGCTATGTCTAAAAAAACAGATTCACAGCAAGTAAATTTTTCAGAACTTTTAACATCAATGAATGATGTTAAAAAGATTCAGGCAATAAGAAACGAAATTACTTTTTCACACCAGCAGTCAATCAAAACAGCAGCCGCAGAAGGTACACAAAAGCCTATTTACAAAGATCTTACCTTAAAAATAGGTAATGTTAAATTAACCTTAAATTTTGAGCAACAAGAGGCATTTAAAAAAGAGGCCGGTGCTAGAATAGATGCTATTAGAGAAGGCAAAACCCAGCAAGCACCAAAGCAAGAGAAAAAAGAACAATTACAGCAAAAGCAACAAACTGCTCAAGTACCTAAAGCTTCTGAAATTGATAAGCAAGCCATTACCATCAAAAGTGATTTAGCCAAATTTATAAATCCTCAACAAGTTCAAGCTCAAATGCAAAAGCAAGAAAAGCAAGCTATTAGGGAAGGCAAGTTAGAAGCTGCTTATAAAAGTTTAGAAGCAGGGATTAATAAAATTATATGGGCTAAACCTCAGGCTCCTCAACCTCAAGAAATGGTTAATAGCATTAGAATTCCTGGCAATACTGCAAAAGATGAGCATAAAAAGAAAGAAGCGCCAGTAGCTTCAATTAACAAATCTGCAACTACTTTAAAAGCAATTGGTGATATCTCCAAAGGACTCAAAGGTGTGCTGTCAATTGCTATCAGTGATGTTACAGAAAAGTTAACTCAAATCCGTAATAAAGAGCAAAATCAAGGCCGAAGTGGCAGAAAAAATGTAAACCTTTTTAAATAAAGTAAATTTATACCTAAAGAGGTTACATTGTAACCTCTTTATTATCCAAGGGGGAAATATGGCAGATAAAGATAATATCAATCAAGCAGGACAGCTATCAAAGCAGGAAAAAGGTGAAGTTGGCCAAAAAAGCATTAAAACTCCACGAAGTGAGCGAGTGGTAGATGATAGATCACCACAGGAAAGGGCTGATGAGATCAGCTTGGAAGAATATCTGAAAGAAGACAATGGCGCTAAAATTAAGCTAGAGCTACCTCAACTCAGTGTTCCAGAATTTCAGCAATATCACCAACATTCAATGGAACGCATGACTAAGATGAATGCTGCTAAAGTACCAGCCCGACATGAAGCAAGCACCTTGATGGATTTACAATTGCATATGAATAAATCTATTAATGCAAGTAATCTTAGTAAAGGCGAAAAAGATAATTTAACAGAAATTTCAAATGATACATTCAACCAATTAAACCATCATACCGCAAAGCATGGAAAAGCATTTGATGCTATGGATGTAAGGAAGCTAGCTACCAATTTTGATAAGATCATTCAAGATAAAGGCAATGTAAAAACGGCAATGACTCAAGTATTGGGCGATATAAGTCAGAAAATGGTTAATAAAATACAATATAGCCAACAAGCCGCAAAAGAAAGTGTTCAAGTACAGCAACTTACCAAAAAAGGTATTGATCTTAGTGCTATTAAAAAAATTGGCTCTAAAATTAAGAGTGCTGGTGAAAAATTTAAAAATACCATGACAAATAATTCACCCATTCTTCCTAAAAAAGGACAAAGTAGAGGCGTTAAGACTTAGTAAGCCAATGGGCGCCATTTAATATAATTATTTGCTTGAGTATAATATGCGTTAAGAAAATACTTCTGTAGTAATAAACGGGTTATCTGTCCAGATAAAATGTATAATCTTAAGCCGTTAAAGAGCTTAAGGTTAAAAAATGGAAAAAGTTATAATATAAATTTTGTATTATGCGGACCTTCATCAAGCCGTTAATGAAAGAGTAGAGCAGATTCAAGAATAAAGCAACGTGCCATCCTGAAAACCTGCAAAGAATTCAGAGGCGCCTTGCTCTATTACTACCAGTAATCATGAAGTAAAAAATGCCTAAGAAACAATCATCCGAAAAGCCTAGCTAGCAACCTGGCTCCATACTGAGAAACACATGTACAAAATAGGTGAGCTTGCTGAAGTAAGTCTACGATTTTCATTTATTACTTTTCTGCCAAATAAATAATGGCATAAAATGCTAAAATGATTATAGTAAGGTTTCATTAAGGTTGCTGGGCGTCCCGCCATTTAAACCTTCTAAATATAAATAACAAGATAATTTGCTTAAGTTAAGCTTAACACAATAGAATAGCATTATTCAGGATTAAGAATGATTACAATTACTAATTTAGCCGTTAATTTCGGTCCCAAAATACTTTTTACCGATGTAAATCTTAATTTAACTACCAATAACAGATACGGCATAGTTGGTGCCAATGGCTGTGGTAAATCAACTTTCCTTAAAGTAATTGCAGGTGCCGAAGAATCTAGCTTTGGAGAAGTAAGTGTAACTAAACATTCCCAAATAGGTTGGTTGAAGCAAGATCAATTTTATTATGAAAATACTGCTATTATTAATACTGTGATTGCCGGTAAAAATGAACTTTGGCAAGCAATGAAAGAAAAAGAAGAGATTATTGCTAAAGATATTTTTGATGAAGAAGCAGGTTATAGGCTTGGCGAGCTTGAACAGGTTATTTTTGATAATGATGGCTACACTGCTGAAGCAGTTGCAGCTGAGCTGCTTGTGGGCTTAGGGATCAAGGAAGAATATCATTATCAACCATTATCAGTATTATCTGGTGGTTATAAGCTGCGCGTACTGCTGGCTCAAAGTTTATTTGAAAATCCTGATATATTGTTACTCGATGAGCCAACAAACCATCTTGATATTGTTACCATATATTGGCTTGAACAATATCTTAGACAAAAATTTAAAGGGGTGCTGGTATATATTTCACATGATCTCACTTTTTTAAATAACTTAGCTACTCATATACTTGATATAGATTACGGCGAGATTAGATTATATGTAGGTAATTACGATAGATTCGTGCAAGAAAAGCAGCAATTAATGGAAAGTAAATTACAGGAGCGTAATTATTTAGAAAACAAGATTGCTCATATGAAAGTATTTGTAGAACGTTTTAGAGCTTCTGCAACTCGCTCCAAGCAAAGTGCTTCAAGGCAAAAATTAATTGATAAAATGGAACTACCTAATATTGAAAAAAGCTCACGTATTGCGCCTAATTTTAATTTTAAACCTAAGCGTCCTTCCGGAAAAGTAGTAGTAAAAGCAAATGACATAGCAAAAAAATTTGCTGAAAAAAATGTACTTAATAAAGTGAATTTTACAGTAACTAAAGGTGAAAAAATAATTATAATTGGCCCTAACGGCACTGGCAAATCAACCTTACTTAAAATTATTTTAGGTAGATTGAGTGCTGATAACGGTGCATATGAATGGGGATATGAAACCCATATTTCATATTTTGCTCAGGATCACCATGAATTGTTAAATGAAAGCATTACTGTATTAGATTGGCTTGGCAAATTCGTTGATCATGAAAATAGTGGTAAAATACGAAACACGCTAGGTAATGTATTATTTAGGCAAGATGAGGTGTATAAAAATATTTTAAATCTTAGTGGTGGCGAAGGAGCCAGGCTGCTTTTGGGAAAAATTATGTTAGAAGAGAGCAATGTTTTAGTGCTTGATGAGCCAACAAACCATCTAGATATTGAAGCTAAGGAAGCACTAAAACAAGCGCTAATTAATTATGACGGTACTTTGATTATGGTTAGTCATGATAGAGATTTTGCCAGTAATATAGCCAATAGAGTAATAGCACTCTCGCCAAAAGGTATAATGGATTTTAAGGGAACCTACGAAGATTACTTTAATAAATACGGCCAAGATTATTTCAATAAATAAAGTCAAATTGCTTAGAGATGAAAGATCATTTAAAGACCGGAGCATATATAGGTTGAACTGCTGAATAAGATATTCAATTATTACTTGACCAATATATAAAGCTATTATAACTGTGAATATATTATAAATTTGTTAGTTTTTATTTATGTTTTTATCAAATCAGCTAAATTATCTTGCGGATAACCAATTATTTATTCAATCACAAGTTGGACAAGAGCTACTTAAAACCCCTTTAGGCTTTATTGATATTGGAGCTAGAGGTGGAGCACATGATATTATGGAGCCTATCGCCAAAATTACTTCAGTGCTTGGCTTTGAGCCCGATCAAGAAGAATGTGAACGGTTAAATAGCATACCGGAAATAACTCAAACTTGGGCAGATTTCAGATTAGAACCTACTGCTCTTGCTGGTGAGCAAGGTGAGTCAATTTTGCGTTTATTATCTGCACCAACTAACCATTCATTATTAAGGCCAAATACTGCTTTTACAAAGCGCTATAATATGGTGAAATGGGAAGAGGTGGGAACATGGCCACTTAAAACAGATACATTAGATAATGTATTATATAATACTGTTCACCTCAATCAACATTATGGGGAGTTTATTAAAATAGATACCCAAGGTACAGAATATGAAATTTTCCAAGGAGCGACACGCTGTCTGAATGAACGAACAATGGCAATTATCTGTGAAGTGGCATTTTGTGAATTATATAAAGATCAAAAATTATTTTCTGAAATTGAGATTGAGTTAAGAAAAGCAGGTTTTGTGTTTTATGGATTTATGCCAATTCATGGGCGTTCTAAAAAATTGCTTGATAAAAATCATCATATTTCCATGGAGCGAGCCTTATATTGTGATGCGATCTTTTTTAAAGATCCTTTAGGTGGGGGATATCTAACTAGAGAACTTTCTTTTAGGGAAATAGCAGTACTTTTTACCTGTGCCTTATTAATTGGATATTATGATTTTGCTTTAGAGCTTGCTCAGCAAACATGGCTTGTAAGTGCAGATGACAATGAGAAGAAGCGTATTCACAAATTAGTAGAAATATTATCTTTTATGCCTAATGATGATAATATCAGAGCAGTAGAAAGTTTAGCTTCAGCTGTCAGGCAAAATCCTGAGAGGGCTAACGTTATTGTAGGTAACTTTGTTGATCGTAGACGTAAATTTAATGATTATGATGATATTTTAAATATTTCACCTTTACCTAAAACAATTTAGACCGATCTGCAGAGCAGAGTCATTAAACAGCATCCTATATAAATTTTAATCAAAAAATTTGGGGGATGGTGATACTTGTTTTTTCTGTATACTGTTAAGGGTCCTTAAGCAGAGTTTTTGATAGCCCACTGTTTTAAAACGTTATGCGCATTTTTGAAGAATGAATGGAGTATAGCAGTATATTTCCTAAGGTGGTGCTTATCTTGAGGAAGAAGTTTTTTACATCATTGATATGATTAATCGTATAATGGTTGAATTTGGATATATCAAGAGCTAGGATTTATAGCAATCAGCCTAAAGATTATATACTACCAGGCTTTATTTTGTATTGAAGAATAGCCAATAGGGTTGTAGAGATTTGGTATAATTATTTGAATATAAGCTTGGTTGCCATATTTCAGTATTTTAATACCTGGCCTTTCCGGTCTATTCACCACAACTACGCTTACCTTTATGAATCTCTCCAAATAACTTTCATCAAGCTCAATATTTTCATAAGGTTGCTTGTTACTCTGCTATTTGAAGGTTATCTTCTCTTACAATTTATGAGTATTTAATTGCTCAATTGTGATGAAGATCTCTTGGTTATGCTGCAGTCCTGGCTAGAATTCCTATACCAAAAATACTATATGAGTGTTGTGCTTTGCTTAAAACTTTATTCCATTGCCTGCAAAATAAAATAAACCTTGAATGTTCTAGACTCCACCGGATAGTTTCTTAGAGAATATCTTTTCTTTTTTCTTTTCTTTTGCTGATATATCAAATGCTGATTTACAGGCAACCGAGACAGATACCTAGCTGCTATACAAAATGAGAATAACTTTGTTGGTTTACAATATCAGTTATAAGTTGATATAATCTGTCCGCATTCTCAGGATATTCAGGAGATATATGATGCGATTGCATAATTTTTTCTAAAATTTCAACAGCCTTTTGAGCCTTATTGAAAGATGGATTTAATTTTAATAAAGTATTTAAAGCACTAATTAATGTACCAAACATAAGATTAGTTTGCTTCGGCGAGTAGTTTTTGGAAATTAAACTTTGATTGCGCGATAAAAAATTTGCAAGGCTAATGAACTGGTTGCCATTTTTTAATAATAAATCTGATTTGTTAGAAGAGTCATGGGCAGGTTCTTTTAGTGATTGCTTAGAATGTAAGTGTGGATTTGAAGAATGAAATTTACCTGTTTCAATAGTTTGAAAATATTTGAAAAAATTTTGAGCAACACTCTCATTTAATTGAGACTTAATAGCGCGATTAAATTCTGTTTTGTCGGTATGGTTACCATGCTCAGCAGCATTTTTATAGCCATTACCCAATGGTGATGAATCTTTAATACTTTCACTTTGCTTAGCCAAACCTTCCTGTGAGCTGTTACTATTTTTTATAAATAAAGTTGAAAACAGCATAGTTCTAAAAAGCCTTTTTACCAAGCTCATAATTCGCATAGCAAGTTTATTTTGATTACTTTTTCTACTTTCCTCTAATAATGGGTTGTTAAAAAGTTTTTCTATAATTGCATCACTAATATTTTTAAGAGAACTCAGCAATATTGAGAATGTTTTACCTAATAATTGAGCATATCTCTCAGCTAAATGTTCTAAATAAGTTAAAGTTCTGCCTGTTAGGCTGCTGAGTACGTGGGTAACCTTTGAAAGGTTATAATTAGTGGCTTTATCAATAAAATGATATATTTTAGAAAAATTATTTTTAATTAAACTCTGCTCGCGATGGAGAATAATATAAAAAATAGCGATTGTTATACAGAAAAATAATAACTTGCTTAAAAAAGAAGCTTTAGCAAAAGTTAAAATAATAAGAATAAATAGAATTAAAAGTAAAAGCCACATCTAAAAAATAAATTTTAATATTAAATTATACACTGAACTTAATACAAGCTAACTTACTCTCAAAACTTTTTCAACAATAATGGTTACCTGATCAGTAGATATCTCTGCAAATCCTTCTTCAATTTCAAAAATTTCAACAAGATTATTTAAAGACATCACAATCTGGGACTTAATCAACATCACAATCATTGGAATATGTCCGGGCATTACACCCATCTCACCATCTTCCGTAGTTAAATTTAATAATTTTACACCATTAAATTCTTCTTGAGAGTCTGGTGAAACCATTACAACTTGCAAGGATGTAGATGGATGAGATGGGTGTAAATTTTTATCGTCCATTAATATTAAGCCTCTAATGCTAACTTAATCGCTTTTTGTTTAGCTTCTTCAATGTTACCTACCATATAAAAAGCAGCTTCAGGAAGAGCATCATACTCACCTTCAATTAACCCTTTAAACCCTTGTATTGTTTCTTCAAGCGATACAAATTTTCCAGGAGAACCAGTAAATACCTCAGCTACATGAAAAGGTTGAGATAGGAAACGCTGTATTTTTCTTGCCCTAGCAACTACTAATTTGTCTTCTTCTGATAATTCGTCCATTCCTAAAATAGCAATTATATCTTGTAAAGATTTGTAGGTTTGTAAAATACGTTGTACTTCACGCGCAATATTATAATGCTCTTCACCAATTACATGAGGATCTAACATTTGAGAAGTACTGTCAAGAGGATCAACTGCAGGATAAATGCCAAGCTCTGCAATTTGCCTGTTTAATACTGTGGTAGCATCTAAATGTATAAAAGAGGCTGCAGGTGCCGGATCTGTAAGATCATCTGCAGGAACATAAATTGCTTGTACCGAGGTAATAGAACCTTTATTTGTAGAGGTGATTCTTTCTTGTAAAGCACCCATATCAGTTGCTAAGGTTGGTTGATAGCCTACAGCAGAAGGAATTCTACCTAATAACGCTGATACTTCTGATCCAGCCTGAGTAAAACGAAATATATTATCAACAAAAAATAATACGTCTTGTGATTCTTGATCACGAAAATATTCAGCAATAGTTAGCCCGGTAAGCGCCACGCGTGAACGAGCACCTGGAGGTTCATTCATTTGGCCGTAAACAAGAGATACTTTAGATTTGCTAGGCTCTTCTAAATTGATTACTTTTGATTCGATCATTTCATGATATAAATCATTTCCTTCACGAGTACGCTCTCCTACTCCTGCAAAAACCGAGTAACCACCATGAGCTTTAGCGATATTATTTATCAACTCCATAATAATAACTGTTTTACCAACTCCTGCACCTCCAAACAAGCCTATTTTACCACCTTTAGCATAAGGTGCTAATAGGTCAATAACCTTAATGCCTGTAATCAGGATTTCCTTCTTTGTAGATTGGTTAACAAAAGAAGGTGCCGGTGCATGAATTGAGGCATAATGTTTAGCATGAAGATCACCTCTTTCATCAATTGGTTCCCCAATAACATTAATGATTCTTCCTAATGTTTCATGCCCTACAGGAACAGTTATGGGTCTACCTGTATCAACTACTTCTAGTCCTCGCACTAATCCTTCAGTGCTATCCATTGCAATAGTCCGTACTGTATTTTCACCAATATGCTGAGCCACTTCAAGAATTAGCTTTTGACCATTATTTTCGCACTCTAATGCATTAAGAATTGGGGGCACATTATTATCAGAAAATTGTACATCCACTACTGCAGAGATAACCTGAGAAATTTTTCCTTTAAATTGAGACATTTAAAAAACCTTATAATTAAATTGCTTCAGCGCCTGATATTATTTCAATTAATTCTTTAGTAATGATACTTTGTCTAGTTCTATTATAAACCAATGATAATTGATTGATCATTTCACTAGCATTGCGAGTGGCATTATCCATAGCATTCATACGAGAACCTTGTTCACTTGCAGCATTCTCAAGCAAACAGTGATATATTTGAGAAATTAAATTTTTATACAGTATCTTTTCTAAGATAACACTAGGTGATGGTTCAAACTCATAAGATACCGCCGTGTCTGGCAATGCAGTATTAGGTGCAATATCAATAGGGAATAATTGTTTTATGTGTGTTTCTTGAGATAGAATAGATTTAAAATTGCTATATACTATCATAATATGATCATAAGCACCTTGGAGTACTGTATTTAATAATTCATCAGCAATTTTCTTAGCAGTATCAAAGCTTAATGATTGTTTGGTGATATCGCTAAAACTTGTAAAAATTTTATGTTTATGGCTGACTTTAAAATGATCAAAAGCCTTATTACCTATAGTAACAATATCATAATTTTTTCCAAGTTGTTCAATATCTTGAATATATTTTTTTGCTGCTTTAAAAATATTAACATTAAAGCTTCCACATAAGCCGCGATCTGAAGAAGTAATTATTATTAAATATTTCTTATCTGAGTTACCTTTAAGGGCTAGCTTAAGAAAATCATTCATTTCTTCAAAGTCTACAGAAGGGAGGATATTATTAGTGATTGATTTTAAATTATTAAAATATGGTAAGGAACATTCAAGCTTAGTTCTAGCCTTTCTCAATTTAGAAGCTGCAACCATTTTCATGGCTTGAGTAATTTTCTGAGTAGATTTAACTGACTTAATTCTAACTTTTAAAGCTTTTAAACTTGTCATTAATGTTACTTTCCTAACTTGTATAATTAGATACTAAATTTCCTAGTAATTCCTTAATTTTACCTTCTGTAGCTTCACTAATTTTTTGTTCTTCAGCTATTACATTCAATAAATCTTTATGTTGAAGCTTAAGTATATTTAGTAAGTCCTTTTCAAATTGCTGAACTTTATTGGTAGGAATATTATCTAGATATCCTCTTACTCCTGCATATAGTATGATAACCTGCTCTTCAACCTGTAAAGGTTGATAAGGTGGTTGCTTCAAAAGCTCTGTCAACCTTTTGCCACGTTCCAATAACTTTTGAGTTGTTTGATCTAAATCAGAGCCGAATTGAGCAAAAGCTTCCATTTCTCTAAATTGCGCCAAATCAAGTTTAATACTACCGGCAACTTGTTTCATCGCCTTAATTTGAGCAGCAGAACCTACACGGCTTACTGAAATTCCTACATTCACAGCCGGTCTTACGCCTTTGTAAAACAAGTCATTTTCCAGGAATATTTGCCCATCCGTAATGGAAATTACGTTGGTTGGTATATAAGCCGAAACGTCACTTGCCTGAGTTTCAACAATAGGTAGTGCAGTTAAAGAACCCCCACCTTTTACATCTGACATTTTGGCGGCACGCTCAAGCAATCTAGAGTGTAAATAGAATACATCCCCTGGATATGCTTCCCGTCCTGGCGGGCGGCGCAATAATAAAGACATTTGTCTGTAAGCGACCGCATGCTTGCTTAAATCATCATAAACAATTAAACAATGCATTCCATTATCACGGAAAAATTCTCCCATTGCACAAGCTGCATATGGAGCTAAAAATTGCATAGGTGCTGCATCAGAAGCGGTGGCAGAAACTATAATGGTATAATCAAGAGCGCCAGCTTCTTCAAGTTTTTTTACTACTTGGGCAACTGTTGATCTTTTTTGCCCAATTGCTACGTAAATACAGTAAAGCTTTTTTGATTCGTCGGAAGATTTATTATTGTTGCGCTGATTTAATATGGTATCTAGCGCTATTGTGGTTTTGCCTGTTTGTCTATCACCAATGATTAATTCACGTTGGCCTCTTCCAATAGGGATAAGTGCATCAATAGCTTTAATACCGGTTTGGACAGGTTCATGTACGGATTTTCTAGAGATAATATCGGGAGCTTTAACCTCAATTCTTTTTTGCTCAGTACCTTCAATAGAACCTTTGCCATCAATAGGATGACCAAGAGCATCCACTACTCTACCTAGTAAATTTCTGCCGACCGGAACACTAACCACTTCTCCAGTACGTGTAACCGTATCTCCTTCTTTTACTTCCTTATCTTCACCAAAAATTACTACACCTACGGTATCTAAAACTAAATTCAATACCATTCCTTTAACACCAGAAGAAAATAATACTAATTCCCCTACTTGAACTTTGTCTAGCCCATAAATTTCTGCAATGCCATCGCCTATTCTTATAACTGAGCCTACTTCTTGATTGTCCACTCCCAATTCTGCAGAGCTAATTTGGGATTTAATTATATCTATAATTTCTGCTGCTTTTATTTCCATCTATAATCTCCAAGCCTACAAGGCTTCCATTAATCTTATAATATTTTTTTGATGTTTTTTTAAGGTATTGTCAAGTGAAGCATCAATAACTCTTGAGTTGATTTGCAATTTAAAACCAGCAAGTAATTCGGGATCAATTTGATAAAGCGGGTTAATATGCTTGCCCAGTTCTTTTTCGAGTTTACTGAGGATTGCCTGCATGTGTTCTATATCTTTGTTATGTGCAACTGTCACGACGGCTTCAACTACACCTTGATGCTCAAGATAAAATCTCTTAAACTTATTAAAAATTTCGGATAACAGCTCTATTTTGTTGTTTGTAATTAACAAAGTCGTAAATTGTATAAGCAATTTACTTGCTTCTAAATGCTGAAAAATAGTTGTAAAGAAAGGATTGATAACTTTTTTATTAAACTTGTTGCTTAAAAAAAACTTATTTAACGTAGGGTCTGTAAGCACTTGAATTAAAGTACTAAACTCATTATAAACAGCATCTAATATTTTAAGCTCTAATGATTGCTGGAATAAAGCCGTTGCATAGCTGGAACTAATCTGAAATAACTTATTGTAATCTTTCATAACAATGAATTGCAGAATAAATAATTTGAAACAAAAGCTAGCATAGTGTTATAATCATTGCAACAAGTCTTTGAAGTATAAATAAATAATGATAGTATTGGGACTTACTGGCTCTATTGCGATGGGCAAAAGTACTATTGCTAATTTTGCTAAATATCAGCATATACCAGTATTAGATTTAGATAAGTTAGCTAAAACCCTTATTGCCAACTCTACACAGGTAAAAGATTGTTTTCCTGAATGCTTAGAAAATGGCCAGTTATCTTCAAGTAAATTAGCTCAGGTTGTTTTTAGTAACACAAGTAAACTTAACTTGCTTGAGAAAATAACTTATCCTGCTTTAACCGATCTGATCATTAATAAAATTAAGCAATATAGAAGAAATTATATTAAGCTTATAATTATTGATGCACCAAAATTATTTGAGGCGCGCCTACATAACTTGTGTGATTATGTTATTTGTGTAAATGCACCTCAATTTTTACAAATACAAAGAATTTATAAACGTAAAAAATATGATGATTTACAAATTAAGCAAATTCTGGCAAACCAAATATCTAATGTTAAGAAAATGCAAATGAGTGATTTCATTATACAAACAGGTAATGGCAAGAGCCACTCATTACAAACGTTAATTCAAATTTTAAAACAATTAAACAATGCGTGAAATAGTACTTGATACGGAAACCACCGGACTTGATCCTTTACAAGGACATCGAATTATTGAGATAGGTTGTATTGAATTAATTAATAAAGTTAAAACAGGCAATGTCTTTCATGTTTATATTAATCCCGAACGGGATGTTCCGCTTGTAGCTTATGAGATACATGGGATTAGCACTGAATTTTTAACAGATAAGCCTAAATTTGAAGAGGTTTATGAGCAATTTTATAACTTTATAGGCGACAGCGTTTTAGTAATTCATAATGCCGGTTTTGATATGAAATTTATCAGACATCACTTCGATCCTCATAAAGTTCAAATTCTCAATGTTGTAATAGATACCTTAGAACTTGCACGAAAGAAATTCCCTGGTGCTAAAGTCAATTTAGATGCGTTATGTAAAAAATTTAAGATTGATAACTCTCATCGTGATAAGCACGGAGCATTACTTGATGCTGAGCTTTTAGCAGATGTATATATCAAGATGGAAGGCAATACTCAGGCTGCTTTAGAAATTGCCAATACAACTAATCAAATACAATACACGGCTATGGAAATAAAAAGAGTAAACTTTACCCAACGAAACTTTAATATTAAGAGTGAGGAAAAACAACTCCATCAAGAATTTATGAAAAAAATTAAAAACCCCATTTGGTAACAAATTATTAAAATTCTTAGGAGATAAAAATAAAAAATTAATAAATTTATTTTCTATTGACGCTTGGTATTAGGAATGCTAAAAAAAGCAAGATGGCAAGCAAGCCATGAATAAATTGATTAAAAGGTTTTAAAAATGGATAGTTTAGAATTAGATGAAGTTCTTGTACAAGATGTAAACTTAGTTGAAGATCATTTTGCAAATGTAGCAGTGGAAATGCCAGAAGGCGTAGTTGTAGATGATGTAGCAGCGGAAATATCAGAAATTGCAGCTGATTTATTTGCTTAATTTGCACAAGTTTGTAAGGGGGGTAAATGCCTCCCTTTATTTTTTATTACCGTAATCTTTGATTCTTATTTGCTGATTTTATTTCATTAGTAATAATTTCTTTTATTTTTATAGATTGCAGCTTTTTATCTTCGTTAACAATATGTTTGTACTTTATAAATTTAAGAATAAAATCTTTAGCTCTTGCTAAATAGGCTTTCAGTTGTGTAAGAGAGCTAATTTTGATCTTAGGATCATTGCGTTTTAAATCTTGTAACAAAATCATTTTATATTGGCCAAATAATAAGTTTTCTTTAGCTATTGGAGGCAAGCTTTTTTCTACATGATTTAAATACTT
This sequence comes from Rickettsiales endosymbiont of Stachyamoeba lipophora, assembly GCF_003932735.1. Lineage (NCBI taxonomy): Bacteria > Pseudomonadati > Pseudomonadota > Alphaproteobacteria > Rickettsiales > Rickettsiales endosymbiont of Stachyamoeba lipophora. Next base: position 847,824 of record NZ_CP033611.1, read on the forward strand.
AATAACGTTTTCTGGTCGCTGGCTTAAAAGCTGCCTAGTAAGAGTGGTATAAAATAATTGTGGATCTTTTGCAGATTCTTGAATTATCTTTTGTGAAGCTTCGCTACATAAAGTAGACATTAATGGAGATAAAGGTTTAATATTCACCTGAAACTGAGGAATTTTGATTCCGCCGGCAATTAAAAAGGCTGATTGCTGCTTGGCGAAAATTTTATCACATGGTATATTAATATCAATCTCTCCAAGTGGCTCTTTATTAACTTCTCCATCACTGTTTGTTATAACTTCTCCATCACTGTTTGTTATAAATTGATTATATTTAAGCTGCATTGCTAAAAATGTACCACTATCATTTGCTACTATCTTGCTAATTGCTCTCTCTAGATCAGGCACGCATTTAGAACCACTTATTGCAAAAAAGGCAGTAAGATATGACTTTACAAATGCTTGATGTGCTAAAGTAAGAAAAGCTTTAGCTTGCAATTCATTTAAACCATGCTCTGTCTGAAGTTGTGTTACGAAGGTGGGTAAAGCCTTTTGTTTTGTTTGATCATCTGCTGAATTTTCTAAAGTAAGTACTTCTCCATTCAATTCATATTCTTGCCTTGAGAAATCTTTTGCAACTTGTGTATCAATCGTCTCTAAATAGCTTTCAATTTTACTCACGACTCGAGTTAAATCCGGTTGAACTTTGTTGAGTTCAGTAATAAGCGTAAAATAAAACTTTTCTTTATTGCTATATTGATCGGTGCTTATTTCAGCTTGAGAATCATAAAAACGAGGATACATAGGGTTATTTCGGAAGCCAAAAGCAATTTCTTGTCGTAATTGATTAATGATAACCTGCTTATCTTTTATGGGAACAAGAGGTGCATCAGGAGCTCTTTTTATTGAATTCAAAAGACTTATTGCTAGGCTATAATCCATGTCGTAATTTATACAATTAAATATACGAGCAAAATGATTATCATCTTTAATCTGATTTAAATCATTATTTGATAATGTTAGTGTGAATGAGTGCATTTTATATCTCTAGCAAGGTATTTAATATATTATACACTATTCTTGAAAAATTAAAAGATTAACCTTTTAAAAATCTAACTCTTTATATTGAGAAGACGGTATAAAGCCAGCAATAACATCATCAAGCAATGGTTTAAATGATGGTCTAGATTTCAGAATAGAATACCAAATTTTAAGTTCACGATATTCTATCCAGTTAATATCATTAAGATAATCTAGGATGGAGATCAGGCTGGCCACCCCAAAATCAGCAACAGTAATTTTATCTCCTGATAGAAATCCACGAGTTTTAATTAGATAATTAAAGTATTTTAAATGAAATTTAGCATTATTTTTAGCATGCCTTAGCAAGTTTGAATCAGTATATTTAGAATTATCATAAAATATTAATAACTTTTGAGATACAATATGAGCTAAAACCTCATGATAAAACTTCCCTATACACCAATCAACCAACCTCCGAGTTTCTGCTTTTTCTATAAGAGATGCACCATAGAAATAACTCTTATCCTGTAAATCGCTTAAAAATTCTATAATAGGTAGAATACCTATTATAGAGTTTTGCTCATAGACCAATATTGGTAGCTCTTGAGCAGGATTAAGTTTAATTAAGTTATCTCGCAAGTTCCAGAATTCTTCAATTTTACCATGAAAAGGAATGTTGGTTTCACCAAGCATAACTCGAGCAAAACGTGATTTAGCGCATAAAGGATGATAATAAAGAATATTCATATATTTATAAAAGAACTGCTAGCCTGGAAAGTTATTACATGATATTTTTATTTTATTCAATAACATAAAGGTAAAAATAAGGTTAATGAAAGGCATAATTCTTGCGGGTGGAAGTGGAACCAGGCTGTATCCTACTACTAAAGTCATTTCTAAACAATTGTTACCTATTTATAATAAGCCTACTATATATTATCCTTTATCACTCCTGATTTCTTCACACATAAGAGATATTATCATTATTTCTACACCGCAAACCCAACCGTTGTTTGAAGATTTATTAGGTAACGGGGAAGAGTTGGGACTAAAAATAAAATATTTAGCACAATCCAAGCCAAATGGTATAGCCGAGAGCTTTATTATAGCCGAACCGTTAATCCAAAATACTCCTACTTGTTTAGTGCTTGGAGATAACATCTTTTATGGTGAGCAAATGCATAAATTATGTTTAGATGCACAAATCCAAGTTAAAACCCAGAATAAAGGAGTAATTTTTGGTTATCATGTGAAAGATCCAGAAAAATATGGTGTTGCTGAGTTTAATGAAAATATGAAAGTAGTTTCAATTGAAGAAAAGCCATTTATACCTAAGTCTAATTATGCTGTTACTGGTTTATATTTTTATCCTTCAGATGTAGTTGAAAAAGCAAAAAGCCTTACTCCTTCTAAACGTGGGGAGTTAGAAATTACCGATTTAAATATGTTGTATCTCAACGAAGATAGATTAGATTTGCAAATTTTTGGTGCTTCATGCGCTTGGCTTGATACGGGAACTCATGATTCAATGATAACCGCAAGCCAATTTGTCCAAACATTAGAGCAAAGGCAAAACCTACTCATTGGTGCTATAGAATATGAAGCTTATAAAGCAGGTTTTATTGATAAGCAACAATTTCATAAGCTGGCAGAAAAAAACAGCTCTTCCTCTTATGGAGGGCAATTATTCAATATGCTAAAATTATGATTGAAATAACGAGCCTTGAAATACCTGAGGTAAAACTAATCAAACCTCAACAATTCAGCGATAATAGAGGCTTTTTTGTGGAATTGTTTAATTATCAAAATTTAAAAGCCCAAGGTATTGATTTCACTCCACTACAAGATAATTTATCATTTAATTCTTACAAACATACTTTACGTGGCTTGCATGCACAGCTTGAGCCCTATCCCCAAGCTAAGTTAGTATCTTGCTTAAGAGGTAGTATTGTAGATGTAATAGTTGATGCTCGTAGAAGTAGCAAAACTTATGGGAAATATGTATCTATTACCCTTTCTCAAGACGATTACTCTTTTATATATATACCGTGTGGATTTCTTCATGGGTTTAAAACCTTAAATGATGAAACTATAGTACTGTATAAAACTAATAATTATTATGCACCTCTTAATGAAGTTGGTATAAAATGGAATGATCCTGAATTACAAATTGACTGGGGAGATACAACTAATTTAATTATTTCAGAAAAAGATCAACAAAATTTTTTATTTACAGAAGTTAACGTTGCATAATAAGCATCGACCAATGTCCTAACCTAAAAGTTTTAATTAGTTTCATACCAAATTTTTTGTGAGCATTAATAATCATGCGTTCTTGAGAGCGGATGATGCCTGAAAATATTGCAAATCCTCCCTTTTGTAAATGTTGATAGGTGTTTTGAGACATGGAAACTAAGGGCCTAGCTAAAATGTTTGCAATAATTAAATCAAACTTTTTACCTCTAAATTTGCTAGATTTATATCCATTAGAAACAAAGCAATTAATTTTAGATTGTATCTTATTACTATTGATATTTTCTATACATGTTTTAACCGCCACATCATCAATATCAGTTGCCCATATTTCTGCATTAGAAAGCTTAGAAGCTGCCATCGCTAAAATGCCACTTCCAGAACCCAAATCTAATATATGAGTAAATCTTGATTTATTACACAGATAGCTAATTCCTAATAAACAAAGCTTGGTGGTCTCATGTTCTCCACTACCAAAAGCTCGAGCAGCCTTAATTGTTAAATGGTATTTGCTAGGATGATGTTTTACGATGCCATCAATAGTAAAGCGTCCTGCCTTGATTTTGGATATATTTTTTGCCACCTCATCAAGCCAATTTGTTTCAGGCACGCAACCAGACGCTAACAGCTCAACTTCTTCTTCTAGTTCTAATAAAGAAATCGTGTTCTTAATAAGCTGTTCTTTGGCTAGATCATCAACTAAAATCTCAATTATCCAATCATCATTTGGTTTTGATTCTATATGTTTAGTTTGCGCAAATTCATAACAAGATATTGAAATGGCTAAATCTTCTAATTTTAAACAAATATCATCTAAATATTTAAATTTAGTAAGAAGGTTAACATAAAATATTGTTGCAAAACTTTGAAAGGGGTTGAAAACGGCCATGATTGCTACTAAATGCTTGAATTAATTGTGATATTTATAGCACATTACATTGTTAAATATCTACTAAAATCTGTTATGATTATCTTACATATATTGATAAGTATAGGGTAAATAAGGTAACTATAATAGAGAATATAGTTCTAACTATATCATGTTCAACCATTATAGGGTAAGGTTTAACTATGAAAAACATAACCAAATTACTACTTACCTCTGCTTTAGTTGCTGGTGTAAGCAGCGTATCATTCGCTGATGCTCCAATTGTAACTGTAGGTGGTAAGGTAGATTCAAGGCTTGGCGTTACAAGTCAAAAATCAGATTATAAAACTTCAGGTGCTACTACAGCTGACAGTAAAAATGCTCGTACTAACATGTCTACATCTGCTAAAGTAAGCGTTAAAGCTGAAGGCAGAAATGATGCTGGCTTAGTATATGGCGTACAAATTGATCTTGATGATCTTAAAAATGCAAAGCTTGATAATGATGCAGCAGATGATGTTGCAAGAATTAGAAGAAGCTTCGTATATTTTGATTCAGCTATGGGTCGTATAGAACTTGGTAACCAAGATGCTGCTTCAAAAAGCATGAAAGTTGATGCTACCAATATTGCACGTGCTTCAGGTGGTATAGATGGTGATGCATTGAGCTTTGTAAACGATAGAGTTGGTTACATGGATATTGCTAACAGTGCTGCAGGTACTGATAGAACTCCGGCTCAATATTTAACTGATGCTGAGCTTCATGCAGATGAATCTTCTTCAGTACGTAAATACAATAAAGTAACTTACTATACTCCAGACATGAATGGCCTGAAATTTGGTATCTCTTACGCAGGAGATAACGAAAGCAGGGGTGGTCTTTCTGGTATGAAAGGTAAAGACTTTACTGCTGCTACTGCTGTTTTAGCAAGAACAAGCAGAATTGGATTTACAAATATATTCTCCGGTTCTTTAGCGTATGATTATGCGATTGACAACGTGGCAATTAAATTAGGTGCTTCTGGTCAATACGGTAAAGCTAAGAAAAACTTAACTGCAACTGCAAATAGTGATAGAGATATTTACCACAACCTACGTGCATATAACGTTGGTGCTGTTGTATCTTATGCTAACATTAGTCTTGCTGGTTCTTATGGTGATAACGGTAAATCAGGTAATACTAAAGAAACCGATATCTTTAACACCAGTAAAGCTAAATACTACACCGCAGGTGCTTCAATCGTACAAGGTCCAATTGGTTTAAGTGTAACCAATTTCTCATCAAAGCGTATGAAAAACAAATTTGATATGCTCTCTGTTGGTGCTGATTATGAAGTTGCTAAAGGTGCTTTAGCATATGTTGAAGGTAACTTCTTCTCATACAAACCTGAAAAAAGTAAGGTTTATACTACTGCAGCTACAGGTACTTCAGTTGCTGCATCTAAGAACAGCGGTAGCGTAGTATTAGTTGGTGCTAAATTAAACTTCTAATTTAGAACTACTTAATAAATAAAAAAAGGCTGTAAGAAATTTCTTACAGCCTTTTTTGTATTTTAATGGCTAATATAGTTTGTAAAAGTGATGGTTAGTATGCAGGTCAGTTGCTTTACTTGCCAAAAGCTCATAGTAACATTGATCAAACCAAGCTATCATAGACCTCTTTGGTAAGCGTAGGAAAATAAAATCTTTTAAAAAAATGCAGACGAGGGGTGGAAGTTATTAAAAATGAGTAACATAAGTAAGCTTTGATACTCAAATCACTTTTTACACTGCATTTATTAATAGAAGCCTATTGGCAAATCATATTATTATTTAGGTTGTGTACACCTATTTTAGCCAAATAATAACAGAGGCAAAAGCCAAGAAACCGGCAAAGGAAGAAGATTTTTATCAAAGAGATAGAAAACACGGCTAAAATGCTTAATTTTATTGAAGAAGCATTAAATAAGATGGTGCTCTTTGCCAATATGCTGGTCATCAGATCTAGGGATTTTACGGTTTTTCTGAGATGAAATTACCGGGAGGGATTGTTGTAATCCATCTTGCTCAGTCAAGGTATTCTGTAATGTTCTTTAGTAGCAATTACCTCAGAATCTCCCAAGCCATTAATTAACTGGGAGGCTTAAGTAGTGTCATTATGTTGTTCTGTTTTATATCCGGCATAACATGGATTAGCGTGAACAATTATTGAATTGATTATTATATACTCACTATCATAATCATTAGTAAAGTAAGTGAAGATAAATCCTCCCTTATACATCTACGCTATTTGCAGTAATAACCCGGTAATTTTAGTCACTTGTACCTTGTAGCATCATAAAATATGCTTTTTGTATAAGTTGCCAGGTTTTATCCTTATTATTTATCTTTATCCTTTAAAGCTCTCTTCAAACTTATTATCTTATCCTAAACTTACGTTTAGAGAGATTATGCATAATTCTTATTTAATAAATTTACTGTTGATATAGAAAAAGCATATTTACAAATGTAGTAGGAATGATATTGAAGTCAGCATAAATGGGATTAATGCGACTTATATAATACTATATTCTATTTTAAATGCTTTTTTATTGTATTTTTTAGTTTAAATAAAGGTTAACACTCTTTGCTTTGCAAATGGTGGTTTGTAGGTAAAGATTAAGAAAAAGCTAGATATCAGTTTTATAACCATTACTAAAAATTTTATTAATATGTTGTTCAAATTCCTCATCGGAACAAGAAGTATAATTACATTTAGCAATGATTTTCTTAAAAAACTTTGAGGGGATTAGGCTTTTGTTTTTTACTTTAAATAAACTGCCGCTATCAAGAGCTAAAATAGGTTCTTTTGATTGAATCTTTCCAGGTTGAGAGCTGTTATAAATTACAATTTCTCTGGGCTGTAAAAGGTTAGATGAAATTCGTGGTTTAAAAAAGAAGCATATAGGAAAAAGAGCTTTTTGAACTAAAGGATGGTATAATATTTCAATAAATTGATTTATTTTATTTAAAACAATCTTCTTGCATCCTTTAGCTAAAGATGCAAAAGGCTTCAATAAAGTATTAAGGCTAAATAATTTTAATATTCTTAGTAATAAAGGATAAAACAACTTAATTTGTACTCTATATTTAAAATATTTAAATCCTAGTTGGGGTATTGAACCATATAAACGAGGCACGTTATAGCTCACTTTTATGATCTCTTGGTTTAACTGAGTATCGGTTAATAATAATTGTTTGGTGAAAATATTTTGTCTTATTTCAAAATGTTCTAATTGCAATTGATGAGCAATAATATTTAAGTATATCAGTCTAGCATAATAACAATGCATCCGCTGAGTTTTGTAAGATAGAGTACGTATCCATTCATCATACATGATTAGATTTTTACATAATAAGGTAAGTTCATTAGAACTATCTCCAAATATTTCTAAGTTAGACAGCACCCTTTCGTTAACAGGAATATCTCTGGATATAGGCTCTTTAATAAACGGAGAAGCAAAGCTTCCTATTCCTCTGCCTAAATGATAGCTTATTGATTGGGTAAATACATCAGAACCCCAACAATCACCATAACCGTTAGTGAGTTCTAACCACTTGCGGGTTAAAACAGAAAAACTATCAGGAAGATAATTTACCTGGCCAATATTATAGTAATTTAAATATTTAGCATGAGATAACTTTAACCTAAAAATATGATCATTATAAAAACCATGATATTTACGTAAGCTTTTATCCCAATCTTTTTCAAATCGAGCTTCGTCAGTTAGTAATAATACAAAATATGCATCATTATCTAAGTGAGTAAAGCATAAGTGGTTATTAGCCCACATGGTAAAATAACCATATAGTCTTGGGCTTGTTAATAGCTTAATTGTAAAATCATAATTAGTAATTATCTCTTGAATTGAAGCTGTAAATTCAGGTTGATCTTCATCTATTTTAATAATCAACTCAATCTGACTTTTATCAAAAGTATTATGATCAATTGTAGTTATAAGCTGTAATAACTCATTAGGCCTACGGGAGGGTACTATTACAGAAATTAAGCATTGTTCCATAAATTCTACATCCTATAGAATAGATCTTAAATTGAGGTAGTATTCAACCTGCTTATTATTTTGTACTTCGTCTTTTAATAACGCTAGATTTTTTTCTGTGAGTTCAATATTCTTCTGTAAATATTTTTTTCTACAGTTATTAATGAAAATTATTAATTGATGTTTATCAATATTATCTAACTCAAGATGATCAACTAATTCTAAAGCTAAATCATATAGGTTGTATAAAACATATAGAGTTATTAATTGATAACACTGAGAGATATCTTTTTGTTCATTAATAATAGGATCTTTTATAAACAATGCATCAGCATGAAATAGCCTTTCTCGGGATAAACCATGAGATTTATTTTTATTGTTAGATCTATACATAAAGTCCGTATAGGTTACGAAGGTAAATCCTAATTTTCTTAGTGCCAACTCAATTTCAGAGAATAAGGGTATGTTATCATAAGACTCTATAAAGTTAACCTCGGAGATGATGGCAGTTACATTATGTTCTATAAAATTTTGCCCACCGCGAATTATATCCAGTTCGGCACCTTGTGCATCAAGTTTTAAAATATATGATGAGTCTGATGCAATATTTAAAGCATCTAAAGTAGTGAGTTGAATACTCTCTACTGCTTTAACTTTGTATCCATATAATCCATATCGTTTAGTATTAAATTCATTCGGTTTGAATATAGAACAGCACATAGAGCTTTCAGTAATATATAAGTTTTGCTCTTGATTTTTAGCACCCAATCCTACATTAAATAATTCTTGAGATTTGAACGGGTGATCATTAGCTATTTTTTGATACTCATCTTTATTAGGTTCAAATAAGAGTGCATTTAAAAATGAAGAGAGGCCTTTAACCGCATCAACTACACCGTCCTTGGCTCCTACATCAATAAAGTTTAAACCTTGTGTTGATAAATATTCATATAAGGAGGTTTCCTTTAAACCGGCATCTAATAAGTCCTGTAAGCTCCAACATAGCTCTTTATTCATACAACTTATCCTATTATAATTAGTGGGGTAATTAAATTATTAGTTTAATAATTATACATACTCAAACTTTGCTTGATAGTCTATAACATTTTAGGTGTTTGGCAGGGTGTAAGAAAATATATTATTTCCAAAAATGCCGATTAAGCATTACTAAAAATGTAAAAAATTCCAGCCTACCTAGATACATAAGAATAATACAGATTGTTTTAGATAATGTTGGAAGAGCTTGATAACTTTGCTGAGTCATAACATTTTCTATTGAAAACCCAGCATTAGATAAAGCTGCAATAGCAGCATATACGTTAGTTAATAAATCAATATTATCCAGGCTCATGAATATTATGGCTATTATTAAAGTAATAAAGTGAAGACAGGCAAAAACTAAACAATCCCGTATAATAAGCTCGCTGACTGGTTGTTTGTTATAAGTGATTCTAATAACTTGACGTGGGTAAATTAGTTGTTTGATGCTGCTGATAATTCCTTGCCAGATAATATTTATTCTGAATATTTTGATTCCTCCTGAGGTGGAACCTGTACATCCGCCTATAATTGCAAGAGTAAGGAATAACACGGTGCTAAAATTTCCCCATAAATAGTAACGATCACTTGCATGGCCAGTGGTAGTAATAATAGAAACGATATTAAACCAGCTGATACGCGTAGCATGTAATGGTTCGATATTGTTTATTTGATAGTTAAACCACGTAGTTAGTATAAAGGCACCAAACAGTAATAAGAGAAAACATACTATTTGTTCATCTGCAAAATTATGACTTAATTTCTTATTTTTTATAAATCCAATGTAGTTAACAAAAGGCAAGCTGCATAATAACATGAAAATAGATATAATGAATTCTATTTTCCATGATTTAAAATGTGCAATAGACTCTGGATAGTTGCTAAAACCCCCTGTAGATACTGTAGTCATAGTATGGCTTAGCGCATCAATAGTATTTAAGCCATAATATTTAAGTAAGATAAATAATAATATAGTGAGCCCAAAATAGACTTTCATGATTGACCATGCAAGCTCCCTAAGACTAGGAAATAATTTATCACTATGTTCTGAACTTTCGGTTTGAAAAAGTTGCATGCCGCCAATACGTAAACTTGGTAAAATTATCATAGCAATTACTACGAATCCTACCCCCCCTAAATATTGAGTTAAAGATCTAAATAATAATACCCCATCTGAATAAATCTGCGGATCATCAATGATTGATGCCCCACAAGTGGTAAAACCTGATACACTTTCAAAAATAGCATCTATTAAAGTTAAAGGATGTTGTATTTGACTATAAATGGCTACCCCTATGGCGATAGAAACAAACCAAATTAGATTAGTAATTAAAAACCCTTCCTTAATAGATATAGTAGAAAAATCTTCTTTGAGAAATAAACAAATAAAAAAAGTAGAAAAAATAATGCCGACTAAGCTTACTGCAACAAAAACAATTGAGTTATGAAAATTAGTCTTTAAATCTATTGCTGCTGGGATAAAAAGCAATAAACAAAACCAAAAGGTAATAATACTTACGAACTTACAAGCTAGCCTAGCATTCATGTGCTTCATAAATGAATATTCACATGGATACTAAGCTGGCAGGTTACTTGTGTCTATTAAAAAAGCTACATTGTATGCAATAAGATAATTAAAAACATAGGATGCTGGTATTTTATTATCTTATTGCCAAACCAGCAATGTGTAATATTGCTCTCATTGTTGTGTTCTCATTCCTTATATCAATTGTATGATCAATAGCGCATGTATAGCTTGTGCTACAAAAAAAGCCACGCAATAAAGATGCTTTTTATATTGATGGGAGAACCCCCTCGCCGCGAGCTGCAGCTTCTCGCCCTTGTTTTACAATTGCCTGAATTGCGGCAGACTTCATTAATATTTCGTGAAGGTTGAACCGATGCGTATCCGTGTGCGATTGAGTCTGAGCAACTCGTGCTGCAAAAGTGTTGGATGGTGAATCTATATTATTTGGCTGCGGTAATGAAGGAGGGGCAGAAGTAGTAGCAGCTGCTGTTGGTGTTATCGCTTTTGTATCTGTAGTATTAGAGGGGGCGCTTGCCTTGTTAATATCTTCAAATGGTTGTTTTTGTTCTTGTGATGGGTGAATGGGCTGAGGAGATACCGCAGTTGCAGAGGATGGTTGCGCTTCTAGTGGTTGGGAAGCTAATTCTGATTTAGTAGTGGTTTCTATTGTTACAGTCTCTGGCTTGTCAGCTGCGCTCAAGGGTTGAGAGGATACAGCAGTTGCAGAGGATGGTTGCGCTTCTAGTGGTTGGGAAGCTAATTCTGGTTTAGTAGTGGTTTCTGTTCCTACAGTATCTGGCTTGTCAGCTGCACTCAAGGGTTGAGAGGATACCTCAGTTGCTATAGGAGTTTGTCCTTGAATAATTGGTGCATTAAAATGTACAGCTATTTCAGTTTCACTTATGATAACTTTTTCTTCAGTGTCACTTGTGATAACTTTTTCGGTAGAAACTGGTGTTTTAGCAAAGGATGGGTCGCTAAAATAATCTTCCTTAGTCAGCGCTCTTAATGTCTCTTGAAATCCTTGAACTTTTATTTCAGGAGTGCTAGGGACCATATAAGGTTGGATAAATTCTATATCTTCTGCATCGTTATTAGTTTGTAATTCGTGTCCTTTTACTCTATTTACGTAATATGATAATACTGAAAACATATTTCCTCCTGAAGGTATGAGTTTACATTTACCTTATTAATAATACTGTAGGCTGTAAGGTAAAAACTTCTACAAGAAAAATTAAAATAATTTAACGTTATCAGTGAATTTTAAATAATTTATAATCATTAATTTTGATTTGTGCATTACAGGAAGATTCCCAATAACATATGTTGGAGTATAGATATGTTATTGGGAAAACATCTTCACTTACCGTTTAAATAGAGTTGAAGCGCTAGCTTTAGTAATAGTATTACCTAAATTAGATACCCAAGAGCTGGCTGATTTAGGAGCAATACCTGCTACCAGCTTATATGCAGTATTAGCACAAGGAGTTATTATATCTTTAGCAAAACTTTGGAAAATTCCACTTTTTGAAATTAAATCGTAAGCTCTAGGACCTATGAAAATAAGAGCCACTATTCCTAAAGTTAATAATCCAACTTTTTGCCACCAAGCTTTATCGGTTTGAGCTTTGTTCAGCTGGTTTGCAGCCTGCCTTATGCCTTCATCTCTTGCAGCATCAACAGCCTGTTGGGTAGGTCTTGCATTAAGTTGCTGTTGTAAATCTGCAATACGATCTGCCGATTCTCTTGCAACTTCATCTCTTGCTGCACGTAAAGCTGCTGTGTGGGTAGCTCTTTCAGTGATCAGAGCTTGCTGTGTAGGTCTTGCATTAAGCTGCTGCTGTAAATCTGCGATATTCTGCTGAGCTTGTGTTGCTCGATCTAAATCAGCTCTTAAGGTGTTTCTCTCGGTTGTTAGAGCTCCGATGCGATCTGCCGATTCTCTTGCAACTTCATCTCTTGCTGCACGTAAAGCTGCTGCGTGAGTAGCTCTTTCAGTAATCAGAGCCTGCTGTAAAGCTTGAGCATTTTGTTGTTGTGCTTGCCTAGCATCTTGAGCACGAGCATCATCAACAGCCTGCTGTGTAGGTCTTGCATTAAGCTGCTGCTGTAAATCTGCAATACGATCTGCCGATTCTCTTGCAACTTCATCTCTTGCTGCACGTAAAGCTGCTGCGTGAGTAGCTCTTTCAGTAATCAGAGCCTGCTGTGTAGGTCTTGCATTAAGCTGCTGCTGTAAATCTGCAATACGATCTGCCGATTCTCTTGCAACTTCATCTCTTGCTGCACGTAAAGCTGCTGCGTGGGTAGCTCTTTCAGTAATCAGAGCCTGCTGTAAAGCTTGAGCATTTTGTTGTTGTGCTTGCCTAGCACCTTGAGCACGAGCATCATTAACAGCCTGCTGTGTAGGTCTTGCATTAAGCTGCTGCTGTAAATCTGCAATACGATCTGCCGATTCTCTTGCAACTTCATCTCTTGCTGCACGTAAAGCTGCTGCGTGAGTAGCTCTTTCAGTAATCAAAGCCTGCTGTAAAGCTTGAGCATTTTGTTGTTGTGCTTGCCTAGCACCTTGAGCACGAGCATCATTAACAGCCTGCTGTGTAGGTCTTGCATTAAGCTGCTGCTGTAAATCTGCGATATTCTGCTGAGCTTGCCTTGCAGCTTCAGCAGCATCATCTAAAGATTGAGCATTTTGCTGTTGAGTTTGTGTTGCTCGATGTAGATCGTTTCTTAAAGTGTCTCTCTCGGTTGTTAAAGCTCCGATGCGATCTGCTGATTCTCTTGCAGCCTCAGCAGCCGTATCTAAAGCTTGCTGTGTAGGTCTTGCATTAAGCTGACGTTCTAAATCTGTGATGCGATCTGTTGATTCTCTTGCAGCCTCAGCAGCCGTATTTAAAGCTTGCTGTGTAGGTCTTGCATTAAGCTGTCGTTCTAAATCTGTGATGCGCTCTGTCGATATTTTTGTAACCTTAACAGCCTCATCTCTTGCTTTTTGTGCTATATGCAGTTGCTCTAGATGCTCTTGTTTTATATTATCAGCAGTTTGCTGTAAAGTGGCAAGGTCACCCTGTAGTCTGTCAATGGTAGCTTGTTTCTCATCTAAAGTTTGTTGAGCTTGTGTTGCAGCCTCATCTCGTGCTGTAAGCAGCTTTGTAAGGTTGTCATTTACTGTTTGTTGTAATTCAAAGATAGCTTTATTAATTACACCAAAGTGTTGTTCTAAAATGCGTTTTAAATCTTGCAGTTCGTTATATTGCCTCATCCCTTCATGATCTTCAGAGTGCAAGTCCGCTAATTTAGCTTCTCGCTCAACAAGCATATCGGTTGATTCTTTAATAAAATCCTTAGCTTGTTCAATGATAATCTGTAATTTTCTCTGGGTTAATTGAGTGTATGAAGTAATATTAATTTTCTTAATTTGCTCCCTAGTATCATTTAATAATATCGCAAAGTGCTTTGCTAACTCTTTCAATTGAGGTAATTTATCATCAAAATAATCATCTTGTTGAGTAACTCCCGAGAGAGGTACAAAACTCTTTCCGTATGCGCTACCATCTAATTTCTTCGCAGGCTCTATATTTTGAACGGCATTAGGCTCAACTGCATACTTTCCTGTTGTGATTAGGGTTGTAATCGCTTCAGCATTAAAATGTGTAATAGGTCCAAGATCTTCTTGAAATTTAGTGGTTTGTACAAAAGTGACAGCAAGTTTTGCTACAATTTCACATTTAGCCCTAAGGCTAAATTCAACAGGTATAGTTTTCCATGCTTGATATAAATTATTAAGGTTTTCGCTTAAGTGCTTAGGGCTTTTAAAAGGTGGTAAGCACATTAAAAATTCAATAGGATAGCCATTCTTACCATCAATTGTTTTATTATGCAGAATATTATGTAAGTTTTGTAAATTCTCAAAAGTTTCGGTATCGATATCAGCTGCAGCACCACGGCTTTTATGATAGAAAATTGGGTTTTTTGCAGGTGCAATACCTTCTTCTTGTAGTTTGTTTGCTAAATTGTCCCTACTAACTCCGCCGCCAATAGCTGAGATAAGGTCAGGGCTTCCGAAGTTGCTATGTTCGTAATATGGGATTTCTTGATCCCCGATACGATTAATATGAGGGGCAATAAGTTCTGTACCAAACGCTACAGCACATCCTTCGGTTTGTTCTGCGTTTGCTGGCTTGGCGATAACTGCCATATGGCCGTAAGAGCCATTTGGTAGTATTTTGTTGCCGTGGATATCAAATCCATTTTGATGAGGATTGCTTTGAAACGGAATTCCTAATCCATAATATTGATTATGTGGATCGTTTAAATAGTTATGGGCACCTGCCATTTTAGATAATTGAAAAAAAACTGCTTTGCATGCATCATAAAAAGCTGTAAATTTTTGTAATATTGAAGAATCATCAATTAAATATTTGCTACCATCATGCCTGGTTCCTTCTGCAATTTTATGAGTTGCAGCATGGCGCTTGTGTAAAGTATAGCCGCTTATTAATGCTTCTATGGCGCTATATTGGTCGCCTGCTCCATTATCTTGCTTGGTAATGATTTGAGCATTATGCTCACCGAATAGCCAATTTAGAGGTGCATTTCCTAATTCTTTCGCTTGAGTAAAATCAAAGAAAGTTCTTCCGCCAAATCCAGCATTACCAATATAAAAAGCGGCCGGTAATAAATTATTAAATGCATAGTTTGTGGGGTTTGCATCATTAGGTTGGTTGCTAACTTTTAAGCCGCCAGCTAATGCTAACGTAAGCTGTTTTTTTAAGATTTCTGCTAAATCTTTTCTATAGGAGTTATATTTTGCTTGTAATTCACCTGGGTTTATATCTGGCTTAATGCTTTTGGCTTCTTCTAAAAGCTTGCCTGGTAGGTCTTCATGAAGGTCAAGACATCTAATAGTTTCAGCCATCTGAGCGCAGGTATGAACAACAGTTTCAGTAAAGCTTCGTTGTTCTGCATTTTCTGTAAGTTTCTTAGTGCGCTCATCTTTATCAAGATTTGGGTTTACTATTTCAGTAAGAAAATCTTCCTGGATGACTGATAAAGCATTAGGTTGATTTTCTTTACTTAATTGAATTTGTATTGTTCCAGGGTTTTCACCTAATATCAGTGTTTCCTTTGTAGTCGTAGGATAATAAGCAAG
Source organism: Rickettsiales endosymbiont of Stachyamoeba lipophora (assembly GCF_003932735.1). Taxonomy (NCBI): domain Bacteria; kingdom Pseudomonadati; phylum Pseudomonadota; class Alphaproteobacteria; order Rickettsiales; species Rickettsiales endosymbiont of Stachyamoeba lipophora. Next base: position 863,689 of record NZ_CP033611.1, read on the forward strand.
GTCAATAGTTTCCTTTTCATAATTATAAGGGCTTCTGGCTTCAGTTATAAAATTTGGTAGATATTCTTTAATGTCTTGATCATAATTAATAATGACTCGCCCTGGCAGGAATTCTGTTGAGGTTTTAGAAGCTTCAATGTCATATTCATAGTAAATATTGCCGCAATCTTTTTTGTAAATATCGCCGTTACCTTGTTCTTCCGGAGACCAAATAGGAGTAAATAAAATATATTTATTATCAATCATGCCGTATTTGCTTCCTTCACTATGAGCGACCACTGAGCGAGGATCAGCCGCTACTCCGCCTTTGGTAATTGTTCCTGGCAGAAAGGCGGCAAAGTTTTCTTGATTGAAAAGGCTGCAATAAAAAATAACTTCTTCATTTTTAATCTCTTTAATGTTTAGCGCTTTTTGAAGACATGTAATAATCTGATCTCTAGAATAATCTAGGTCTGGCTTAGCAACTTGATATTCATAAAGTTTTGTAGGCTGGCCATCTTCCGTTGGAGAAATAGATAATATAGAGAGAGTATACATATCTCGCTTAAATTGCTTAAGTGTTCTGTCCTCGTGGACAGAGATAACTTTATCTATAACCTCTTTTGTATTGTTGATAATATATTGTTGAAAATGATTGCAACGTTGATCGCTCAAAAGTTTTTGAAACGGCTCTTTTTTAATGTGATCATTAAATCTTGCAAGATCTTGAATATGGTGATTTGAAATAAAAGCTAAAATGTCTTGAGCGGCAGTACTAATATGATCCTGCTGTCCGCTAAGTTTGTTTTTTAAGTTTTCTAAATTGTTAATAGCATTATCATTATTGGTAATTAATGTTAGTAAGTCTGGAAATAATAAAGGTTGGCGAGTCAAATGCTCTTTAAGCTGTTCTAAGGAGGTAAACTTATTTTCTAGAAGAAATTTTAAAATGTTGGGTTTCTGTTGGGCAATAGCTAGCCAATCTCTTAAGGCACTTAGGGTCTTAATGTTATTTTGAGCTATATAATCAATCAATATTGCTTGCAATGTTACTTGGTCGGCCTGCTGATAAACTAAATTCTGGTAACCTAAATTATTGAAGATGTCTTGAAAGATCTCAGGTTGATTGTCAAATTGCTTACAATTTAAAACAACGTAAAGCAGGGAGTAAAGGCTAATTTGAGAACAGCTATCTGTGGCGTTAAATAGATGATAGTTCTTTAAATAATGTCCTAGTAAGCTATCTTGTGGTGACTCCAGAACGTTATTGGATTTGATAAGATGTTGAGTAGTTATCAGTTGATCTAGGGTAGATATAATATGCCGTTGAAGTGATGCTTGATTAGTTTTAAATGTTTTTACCAGCTCTTTAGTTTGCAAATAACGAAATTTTACGTCTGCATGGGCTATATGGCTAAGCGCTAGGTTGCTAAAAAGCTTACCTGAAGTAGCGTTTATAATATCTTCGGTAGTAAAAGTTTTACTTGCAACGATTTTCCCTTTTAAAGAATATGGAATTTCCTTTATAACAGTCTCATTAGAGGCATTTGTAGCTGCTTGTGTTGCTTCGCCACTTGCACTACCTGTGTTATTACGAGATGGAGGAGAGAGGGGTGAAGAGGCTATATTGCCTTTTCTGCCTGAAGCTAAATCATGTGCTGATGAGCTAGCTGATGCTTCTGTCATATTAATACCCATTGTTGTTATTTACTATTATTTAATAATAATAACGTTAAAGATTAATGTAAAGTTAATTTTATTATTTTTGTCAATAAAAAATTGAATAAAGAGTATTAAAGTATATTATAGGTTGGATAAAAACTCGCTTGCTTGAGCTAAATTTTCAGGTGTTCCGATATGTAGCCAATAATTAATATTTATTAATGCTTTGGTAGTAAAGTCGTTACTAAAGTAAATTTCTAATAAAGAAAAAAAATCTTGATTAAAGTGAAGCAAAGCGGCTGGAGAGAGTATTTGAATACCAGTAAAAACATAGCGCTTACTTTGCTTAGTCACTTGGTTTTGATCGGTAATGTCTAAATCGCCCATACCATTATAGCCAATCGTTTTATTCAGAGGATTGGCTAGCATTAAGCAATCTATAAGCGTGTTTTTATTCCAAAAGTCATTTAAAGCTTCTAGAGTATTATTTTGATCATCAAGCCAAATGATATCACCATTAATAGCAAAAAATGGTGCGTTATCCAAATATTTTAATGCATTTTTGCATCCACCGCCGCTATCCATAAGTATGGGTTCATAAATAACAATAAAATTAATATAAGGATATTGAGATTTTATTTGTGTAATAAATTCTTGGATTTGTTCAGCTAAATAATGAGAGTTGATAACAATCTTGCTAACCCCAAAGCTTGCGAGACGCTCAATAGTATAAGCAAGAATAGCTTTATCATTTACTTTAATTAGAGGTTTAGGAGTGGTAATGGTTAATGGGCGCATCCTGCTCCCAAGCCCTGCGGCTAGGATGAAGGCTTGGTTAATTTTATTGCTCATTTTTTATCCAATTTCCTTGGGAATCTTGTTTAAAATAAGTTGGCTTAAAACAATTTTGCCCTGAATAATATTTCCAGCGGTTACGAGCTTTGATTAATTCTTCTTCATTGTTGCTATCAAACATTAATAAGATTTTTTTAAATTCAGGAATCACAACTTCATGCTCGCTTAAATTTAATAGAATATCTGCATGATTTAAATTGTTATGTTGATCTAAACTTAGAATTATAGGCTGCTCTAAGGGAAAAGGATCGCTATCTAGTGCGTGTGGTAAAAAGCTAATTCTTCCTAAGCTCCATAAGGATTGATCAAGCATTGACATTTGGTTTTCGTTTAAACATAAAATTTTTACCTTATGACCTAAGCTTATAATCTTATCTAAAAGCTTCATCAGAGCTCGATCTAAAGTGGTAGCAGTTAAATGATAAAAGTTAACTTCAATGTTAGACATATGTAATTAAATAATTAAATGATTTTAAAAGCTGGATATATATCCAATGAACCTCAAGAGTTAATTAGAAAAATGCTGGGCGAGCAACCCACAATATATAAAAAATATCTGAGTTGCCCAGCTTTAATAAATTTGATTAGCCCCAATTCTTGAAGGCTAAAGAATATATTATTAATTTTCGTAAAAATCACTTACTAATTGGTTAAGTAATCTAACTCCAAAGCCCACAGCTCCTTTAAAAGTTAAATCTTGTTCCTTACTAGCCCACGCTACTCCTGCTATATCAAGATGGGCCCATGGCGTTTTATTTACAAACCTTGCTAAAAACTGAGCTGCAGTAATGCTGCCTCCTCCTTTGCTATTACTAATATTTTGCATATCAGCAACAGATGAGTCGATCATACGATCATATTCTTCACCTAAAGGTAAGCGCCATAACTTTTCGCCAGTTTTTTCTCCACTTTTAAGTAAATTATTAGATAGTTCATCGTTATTGCTAAATAGTCCGGCATAAATATTACTGAAAGTTACGCTGATAGCACCTGTTAGGGTGGCAAGATCTACCATGGCTTTTGGTTTAAATCTGTCTTGAGTGTACCATAACACATCAGCAAGCACTAATCTCCCTTCAGCATCTGTGTTTAATACTTCGATAGTTTGGCCAGACATAGATACCACCACATCACTTGGGCGTTGAGCATTTCCATCAGGCATGTTCTCAACCATACCAATAACACCAACAGCATTTACCTTAGCTTTACGCGAGGCAAGCTGATGAATGGTGCCTACTACTGCTGCAGAACCTGCCATATCGTACTTCATGTCTTCCATACCGGCTGCAGGTTTTAAGGATATACCTCCTGTATCAAAAGTTACCCCTTTGCCTACAAAAGCTATAGGTCTATCTCCTTTATTACCGCCTTTATAATACATTATAATCATTCGTGGAGTTTTGGCACTACCTTGAGCGACGCCTAATAAAGCATTCATACCTAAAATTTGCATTTTTTCTTCATCCAAAACTTCTACCTCTACTCCAAGTTTACGAAGCTCTTTGCAATGTAGAGCCATGGTTTCAGGATAAAGTATATTAGGTGGTTCAGAAATTAAATCACGCGCCAGATGTACTGATTCGGCTAGAGTTTGTTTAAGCTTCCATTCTTTAGTAGTATCTTTGGCATTGTCTAAAATGAAGCTAACTTCCGTTAATACTTTTTTGCTTATATCATCATCTTTTTTGGTAAAGCTAGATTTATATTTATTAAATTGATAATCTTTAAGTTTGAAACCTAATCCTAACTGGCAGGCAATTTCAGTGTCATTAACATTTTTAACATCTAGGCTGGCGATATGAATGGCTACTTTGGCGATACGATTTGCTTTAAGCCATGAGTAACATTTACCGCCTATCGATACCAGACTCTCTGGATTTAAATCCTCTTTTTTACCTACTCCAAAAAAGGCAAATATTTCATTGCCAACAGTGATAATTTGTCCTTCCCCTTTTTTACCACTAAAATTTAGTTGCTTAAGCAAAGGTAGAAAGCTAGTTTTGTGCTCTTTTTCAAGATGCTTGATAAAAAAGCTATGGTGTAATTTATCGTCTAAAGCAACTAGGTTAGCAAATTCGCTACTAGATACTTGTGCTTCAAATTCAATTTGCATGGCGATCTCTTATGTTTAAATCTCTAAAAATAAATTATATGCCAGGAGTGGTATTTTACAAGCTTTGTCGTTGTTGCTTGCTCAATCAAAATTTTTGAATGTTGCAAAATTAAACCACTAAAATTTTTTTATTAAAAATTAGTCATTTAAACAAATTTAACCCGGTAAAAATCCTCCTGATTGCATTTGCCATAATTTGTAATAATGTCCTTTGATCTTAATTAATTCTTCATGAGTACCATCTTCAATTATATCGCCATTATGAAAAACTAAAATTCTATCCATGCTGAGTAAAGTAGATAGTCTATGTGCTATTACCAGCAAAGTTTTATGATTGGCTAAATCAATTAAATTTTGCTGAATCGCTTGCTCAGTAACAGAATCTAAAGCACTAGTAGCTTCATCAAATATCATAATTTTTGTATTTTTGATAATTGCTCGTGCGATTGCAATTCTTTGTCTTTGGCCGCCTGATAATTTAGAGCCCCGTTCTCCAGCTAAAGTATGATATTTAGCAGGAAGCCCTTCAATAAATTGTTGGGCTTTGGCATTGTCTGCAGCTTGTATTATTTCTTCGAGGCTAGCTTCTAGCTTACCATAGGCAATATTTTCTTTAATACTTCTATGATACAGGTTGGGATCTTGAGGTATATAAGAGATATTTTCTCGTAATGATTCTTGGCTAACTTTTTTGATGTCCTGGCCGTCGATTAAAATTTGACCACTAGAGATTTCAAATAACCTTAAAATTAAATTAATAAATGTAGTTTTGCCTGATCCAGAAAATCCTACTAAACCAACTTTACTTCCTCCTTCAATCAGGATATTCCTCTTTTCAAATAGATTTTTATTATGTTTGTAGGAAAACGTGACATTTTTAAATTCTATCCTACCTAGGTTAACTGTTAATGTTTTCGCTGCTAAATCATCAGTAATCTGATGTGGCTGATTTAAGATGGCAAGTGATTCTTTACAATTGCCTATCCAGCCTTGAATTATTACTAAATAACGACTGCAATGCCAGATAAGCCCTACTATATACAAAGAACCATTAATTAAAATTACATCACCAATTTCAATATAGCCTTTTTGCCAGGCCACAATGCTTCCTAGCACGGTCAATATAATATAGATAGTAGTGTTAATTCCTAAAATTAAACTTAAGATGGCACCATAAATGGTAGCTTTAAGGTGAGCTTGAACTTCTTGATGTTGATTGTTTTTATAATAAAGGGCTTCATGTCTTTCCCTTGCAAAAATACGCATCATATTAATATTACTTAAAATATCTATAAGCTTGCCATTAAGCTTGTTTAATTCAATAGCATGATTTTGAGATAATTCTTGAGTTTTGGCTGAAAAAAGATAGGTAATGATAAGATGAATAACAAGCCAAACAGCTAAAAATAAACTAAACCATGGACTGCTAAAAAACAGCATAATCATGCTGATTATTACCATTAAGAAAATAGGAATAATCATGCTAAGAATATTCTCTATAATCAATTTAGTTTTTTCTGCTAACTGATTAATCTTATTGGCAACATTACCAGAATAATTATCTAAATAATACTGATGGGAATGATATATAGTGTATTCAAACATAAATTGCCTAATTTCAGCGCACATTTTAGGATAGGTTCTACTGGAGATAAACTCATATGTTCTATATGAAGATTCGATAAATAAATAGATAACAAGCGTGCTTAAAAAGAAATTTTTATTGTCAGTAAATAGACTTTCTTTATCATGAGTATTAATGATGATTTCGGTGAGTAACTTAGTAAAATAGGGCAGCAGCGACTCATGTAATGCCCATGCAAGTGAAGTTAAAAACAGTAGACAAGAAGTAAGCTTTCTTTTGGCAAGACAAAAGAAAATAAATCTGATAACAGATACAGGCCTATTATTTAAAAATTTTGGTAACATGAATAAAAACTTTGCAATTATAGGTTATCCGTTAGATTATACTCTTTCCCCTCTAATTCATAATTATTGGTTTGAATTATATAACCTTCCTTATAATTATCTTAAATTACCCCTTATCTCTAATCAACCAATTGCTGAGTTAAAAAGAACTATTAATTCTCACTTGCTTGGGGGTTTTAATATTACTGTTCCCTTTAAGCAAAGTTTTATCAATGATGTTCAGCTTGCTACATCTAGCTTAAATAAAATAGGGGCAATTAATACCGTAAAAATTAATCAGTATAGTAACTTACTAGGATATAATACTGATTATCTAGGGTTTATGCAAAACTTAAAACTTAAAAAGTTTAATGTTAAAGGTAAAGCAGCCCTGATTATAGGAGCAGGTGGAGTTGCTAGAGCAATAATCCAAGCATTGCTAGATTTAGAAATCAGTGAAATTTATATTGCAAACCGTAGTTTAACCAGGGTATCAGAATTGCAACAAACCTTCCCCCAAGTAAATCTATATCACCAAGGACTTAATCTAGAACAAATTGCACTAGTTATTAATGCCACCTCATTAGTAACGTTGGCAGACTATCCTATCCATATTAATTTTTCAGAATTAAGCAAAGATTCGTTAATTTATGATGTGGTTTATAAGCCATATACAACTGAATTAATTCAGAAAGCTCAGGAATATTCATTAAATTATATTGAAGGAATTGAGTTGTTACTTGCTCAAGCTCAACACTCTTTTGAGATCTGGTTTGATATTTTTCCTACCATCACCAATGAACTTTTATCAAAAATTGGCAAATTTTCTGTACACCCAAAAAGTCAATAAATTTATTTATTAATTCTTTAAACCTTTTGAGTCATAGGTTATTGATTTAACTGTATTAAAATGTTTAAATATTAATTGCCGGGTAGGCCGGTCTATTAATTAAATGAACAATTACTTAAGGAGAAATCAATATGTCCGATTCAGATTTAGACGTTAGAGTAGATAAAGTGGTTCAACATCTTGGTAATATTCCAGCTGATCTTAAATTACCATTTTTAAAACATCTTAAAAAACTCATTACTAAGGTAGCAGATAAAGGTGCTGAAGGATTTGATAAATTAACAGATATATTAAATGTTCACCTTAGTAAAACTATGCCTGAAATGAAATTTATAATAGACCAGGCAGAAAAAGTTATTGATAGTGCTGTAATGACTGGTATCAAAAAGGGAGGAGAAACAGCAGTTAGCATACTTGATAAAATAGATCATACTGATGAACATCATACTGAAATCACACAAGATCATGCTTAACTATAAAGTTGAGTAAACCTTACTCAAGGTAAGTAGAGTGGTTTGGATGACGCTACTTACCTTTAGTTTTGATCAATAATAACTTTTTTTGGCTTTTTATTAATCACTTTAATATTTATGCCTTCGCTTAAATTTTTATGATTTAGCATACTATATTCAACCGTCACAGTGTTATTCTTTTTGAATAAATGATGATAAATATGATAATTCTCAATAACACGTTGAATGTAATTTCTAGTTTCTGCAAATGGAACATGTTCCATCCAATCAACTAACTCTTCTATAGTTTTTAACTCACGTGGATCACCAATTTGATCAAGCCATTTCCTTACATTGCCAATTCCTGCGTTGTATGAAGCTACGGTGAGCACCATGTTATTGTTAAAAATCTTAAGTAAGTATTTTAGATAATACTGGCCAATTTGTAGATTAAGTAAAGGATCAGAAGTTAACCGTGAATGATGATAAGTAATGCTATGTTTGTTAGCAATTTGTTGTGCTGTGCGCGGCATTAATTGCATCAGGCCTAAAGCTCCTGCAGGGCTTTTAGCATACTGATTAAACATGCTTTCTTGCCTAATAATTGAATGAATTAATGATTTGTCTACCACCCAACCTTCTGCAAAAAAAACTTTAGGGTAAGATAAATCAGGAAATACAAAACTATTTTGAGCAGCATGCTTTGCTACTTCGACACTGACATGTTTACGCTTAAATTCACTAATACCCAAGGCAGTACTAACATAAGAAAGCTGTTTGTTTTGAGATAATGCTAGCTTTTTTAAAAAAATTATAGCTAGCTGATCTGCATTAGCTTTCAAAAGCTCCTTTGAAATTTTATATAATGGATTTTTTCTAATTTGCTGAATCTTTTCATCACTAATTTTGGTTTTATAAGTAAGATTAAAATTAGCCTTATTAAGTTTTGCTAAGGCAAGCTGGCCATAAAAAGTATGCTGATGTGAAGAAGCTTTTAAATACCATTCAGTAGCTTTAGGTTGAAGCTTTTGAGCTTCATAAGTTCTGGCAAGCCAATATTTTGCTCTTGCTTTGCTAATAGAATAATTAACATTGTTGTAAAAATTTAAAAAGTGCGCTTCAGCCTCCTTAGGTTGATTAAGAAATCTAAGGCTTAACCATCCTGCAAGCCATTCAGCTTCGGAATATTTTTCACCTGGTTTAAGATTGTGGTTCTTAATCAGCTTGTATGCAATTTTGTATTTTTTATTTATTATAGCGTCTCTGGCGCGAGCATTAATTATAGGCCACCATTTTTCAGGATATGGTAAAGCTTTATAATTAATTTTAAGTAGCACTTCATCGATAGCTTTGTCTTTTTTATTCTTGATATAAGATTGAATCATAGCATAAGCAATGCCATGATTTTGGATTTCATCATCATTAATGGCTACTTTTTTACCCTCAAGAATTTGAAGGCGTTTTTTAAATCTATTTTTAACATGCACATTATTAATAGCATGCATTAATGATTTTGCAGAAGTTAGTTTGTTCTGCCAGATTAAATAATCTATTTTTTGTACATAATCTTTTTTTGAAATACAAGATGTATATTTTTTTATAAATAAATCACTTTCATCTTGAGTAAAGCTGCCTTTCACCCAAGCTTGCTTAATTAAATTACAAGCAGAACTTAGATCATGCATACTACTAATTTGGTTGAGCAAACAAATCTTAATAGCATTGCCATTTTGAGGAGGAAATTTTTTACACCATTTATTAATGAATTTAGGATCTTGCGCTAAAGAAAGTTTGTTTTCACCATTAGTAATAAGCTGGCTGGCTTTAGGCCAATCAGGATGAAGAAGCAAAAATTCATATATAGATGATAAGGAGGCAGGTGTCTGCTCATGAGTTAAATAAAGCCATTGAGCGAAATCCACTAATGAAGAATTATAGAATTTCTTTTTGGTTGCTTTTAATGTAAGAAAGTCATTTGCTTTATAGGCGTTTAAAACTACTTGTAAATAATGAGCATCATCTTTTTTATGTACAGTATCTTCTTTATGCACCATATCTTCTGCATAAGAAAACTCAGAATTTATTAATAATATTAAAGTGAGCTTAAAAAGCAGTTTAATAACTTTTATAAACATTTAGTCCCCAAATCCTTTTTGATTTTCTTTGGTTAAACACTTTACATTAACATTTCTTTGAATATTGTATTGAAGCTACTACTAGTATAAGTTAACTAAAAGTTTAAAATCAATATTAAATATTAATTTTGTACAACTTACAATATATTTTTTAAATAAAATATACAATTAGGGATTTAAAATCATGAATAAAATGTTAAAAATTGCATTGGCATTTCCAGGTCAAGGTTCACAATTTATAGGCATGGGTAAGAATTTAGCAGATACTTTTAAAGTGGCAAGGGAAGTTTTCGAAGAAGTTGATGAAGTTTTAAAACAAAAATTATCACAGTTAATGTTTGCAGGAGATATTAATGAGCTTACGCTTACTTCTAACGCTCAACCAGCATTAATGGCGGTGTCGTTAGCGGTAATGAAAGTGTTGGAATCTCAAGGGTTAATTTTAGCTGATCAAGTAAATTGTGTTTTAGGACATTCGTTAGGTGAGTATTCTGCTTTAACAGCAGCAAGAAGCTTTTCGATTTCAAATGCCGCAAATTTGCTTAAAATAAGAGGGAATGCAATGCAGCAAGCAGCTCCCGCTGGAGAAAGTGGAATGGTGGCGGTGCTGGGGGCGAGCATTGAAGAAGTTGAAGAAATTGTAGTAAGTGCCAAGCAAAATGAGGTTTGTCAGATTGCCAATGACAATGCTATAGGGCAAATTGTCATAAGCGGACATTTAAGTGCAATGGAAAGAGCTATACACATTGCTAAAGAAAAAGGTAAAAAGGCGGTCAAGCTGCCGGTTAGTGCAGCTTTTCATTCTGAGCTTATGCTTCCTGCCTCTAAAGTGATGGAAGAGGCATTAAGTGAAGTTGAAATAAATAATCCACTAGTACCACTTATTGCTAATATTACTGCTGATTTGGTAAGCAGTCCTAAAGTGATTCAAAAATTGCTAGTGGATCAAGTAGCAGGAAGAGTAAGATTTAGAGAATCAGTTATAAAGCTAAAAGAATTAGGGATTACCAAAGTTTATGAAATTGGTGCCAATAAAATTTTATCAGGGTTAATCAAAAGAATTGAACCTGACATGCTAACCGTTCAAGTGGGTGAACCTCAGCAAATTGATGAAATGCTCAAAGAAATATTATAGTTTTCTAAATTGATTAGGTTAATTCAAAAAGGCCCTATTTAGGGTCTTTTTGCTTTAAATAAAGAAAATATAGTTGTTAGCGAGCTACCCAAGAAGCTCTTAAATTATGTTTTGGGCATGATTATAATAGTTCTCTAGCGTAATCAATGTTTGGTGAAATATTCCTGCTAATGTCATCATTCATTGGGCTTAATCTATTTAATTAAGCAAAAGGATCATTTGGCTTTTTTAACAATGCATTTGTCAAACTTATTGCTCATTGTTAAATGCTGGCAATTGTACTCTGCTTCAAATACATCAGCGAAAGCACCAATTTTAACGTATTTTTGGTCGTTTTTAAGATTTTTGATAACCTGATATTTTACTTTGTAATTTCTTAGCACATCGATAGCACTGTTAGTAAGTTCTTGTGGATAATTGCTAGCAGGTTGAGATTGTGTTGCAGGCTTTGCTAATAGCCAGTAAGAATACTTAGCTTTGGTAGCCGCAGTATAAGCTTTGCTAATCTCAGTAGCTTTTTTTCCATCCACTAATTGAGCTTTAACTATTTTAATTTTGCTATGTTTGGTTTTAATGACTTTGGCAGTTTTTTTATAATGGTTAGAAGCTGAGGTTGTAGCTTTAGTTTTAGTAATTTGTGAAGAGGATTTGATTTTAGTATTCTTGGTGTCTTTGACAAGTTTAACAGGGTGAGTGTGTTTCAGTTGATTAACCTTGATAGCGCTATTAGTAAGCTTAGGAGGGGTTGCAAGCCATGCAAGATCTTGGGTTGCTACATTTTTCGATGGGTCAAATTTCCTATTGGCAATTACTAACGTTTTTTGAGGTTTTATAGGCTCTGTAACTGTGATTTTTAAATCTTTTTTAATAGTAATCGGAGAAGGGGTTATTAAGGATTGCTCTGTGGAGGAGCCTTGATCTGCAGTGCTTTTAACCTCTTTGACTTTTACCACCTGTTGGATGTTATTCAATTCAATAGCTTGCCCAGCAAGGTTATTATTAATTCTGTAGTTTATATGCTTGGTAGCTTTGTTGTTGTGAGTCTTTTGAGCAAGCTTTAAAGCATCATAGCCATACATATCTTTATTAGATAAATCTGCATTATGACTAATCAACAACTCTACTAACTTATTTTTATTACTAGCTACGGCTTTCATTATAGGAGTCATGCCAAATTTATCTTTGGCATTAATATTAGCTCCAGCTTTAATTAAAAAATTAGCAATTTCAATATTGCCGGTTCTGGCTGCTAAATGGAGGGGGGTAACCCCGGCTGCATCTTGAGCGTTAATATTAGCTCCGAAGCGAATTAAAGTTTTGGCAGCTTCATTATTACGAAAAGTTATAGCTTGCATAAGAGGGGTTTCGCCAAGTTCGCCCTGTGTATCTACTAATTGCCCTTGTTGGATCAGGTTTACAAGCTGTGAATTGTTATTGGTTTTAATTGCGGTTATAATAGCAGGATCATTGCTTGCGTACACCGAGGAAGCATATAAAAAAGATAGAATAATAACTAAACGGGCAATCATTTAATATTTAGTCCTTATCTTGGAGGCCGGGGTCGGAATCGAACCGACGTATAGAAGATTTGCAGTCTACTGCATTACCACTTTGCTACCCAGCCCAATTAAAATGTTATTTAATAACTTTAATTATACTTAATAAAGACTTGATTTTACAAGATTTATTTTGAAATTAATATATCTTGAGTAATAACTAACTACAGTTTATTATCAAAAAATAAAATAAATTCAACATAAAAGATAAAAAACTTTTAACAAAAATGATTATGATAAGTGAGATAGTGCAGCGAAATATGGTGCTAAACCAGCTTTGTACCAACAAACTGATTAGTCAAAAGTATATCGATGCTATTAGTAAAGTGCCTCGTGAAAAATTACTTCCTGAACTCTTTATGTCGGTAGCTTATTCAGATAATCATTTACAGATAGCTGAGCAGGTATATCAAGCTTCTCCTTTGCTGTTTGCTAAAATTTTATTAGCACTTGACCTTAAACCTAGTGAAAAAGTGTTGGAAATTGGTTCGGGAGCGGGTATCAATAGTATTATCTTAGCACATATTGTTGCTCATATTGATAGCTTAAGTAGTAATGCTCATTATATACATAAAGCTAATAGGTTTTTACACAAGAATAATATCACTAACTGCCATTTTATTACTTCAGTGGATTTAGATAATAAATATGATGTTATTATAGTTAATGGTTATGTCGAATGTGAAGTGATTGAAAAATTAAGTAGGTTTCTTGAGCCTAATGGCAAAATGGTCGTTTTCAATATTATGCCTAATCAAAAACAAGTGTTAGATTATTTGCCATTATGCGAAATGAATATTGTAGTAAAATCTTACTTGAATTTTTCTACGCAATTTATAGAAAGAATAAATATTTTTCCAGTTGAAAGAGTTAATATATGAAAAAAATTTTATTAATTAGTTTGTTTAGTTTTGTTATCCCATCATTTAGCCATGCTGCAGAATTTAAGGATGCTTTAATTAAAGCATATGAAAAAGCTAACGATTATAAGTTTCAAAAAGACCAGCATAAATCATTAAAAGCAAGAAATGTAAAAGCATTCTTGGGATTCGCTCCCTCAATTAATGCGGAAGGAAGCAGAACATATTATAAAAATAAAAATGTGGATGATATTCAAAGAAGTGAGGAATATACTTCGCGTAATATAACGATAAGACAAAATATATTTAATGGAGGCAGGACTTTTGCTAACTTAAAAAAGTCTGGCGAAGCTTTAACCCAAGGGGGTGATCGTTTAAAACAAGCTGAAGGGTCAGTGCTTTACAATGCTGCTTCTTCCTATTTAGAAGTGTTGCTTTCTCAAGAAGTCAAAAAGCAAGTCAGCATTAAACTTGAAACTCTACAAAAATTTTATGAATCTATTAATTTGCGTTTTAAGCTTGGAGAAGTAACTGCTACTGATGTTTCTCAAGCTAAAGCTCGCCTTTCTTTAGCTGAAGCTGAAATGATTGCTGCAAATGCGCGGCTAGATAATGCCGCTAATAATTATATTAAATTAATAGGTGATACTCCGGCAGATTTAAAGCCGATTAACTTTGAAATCAATGTACCTAGTTCTGTTGAAGAAGCCTTAAGAATTGCAGATAAGCATAACCATGAAATGCGTATGGCAAATTCAGATGTGAAGCTTGCTCAGCAGGATGCAAATGCTGCGGTTGGTAGGCTTCTTCCTATAATGGATGTAGTAGGTAAAGTAGACAAAATTTCCGGTTCCTTTTCTACTCAGAGAAAATTAAATAAAAGTGTAGTGGTTGATATTCAAGTACCTATTTTTAATCAAGGTGCAGAATATGCTGATATTTTTGATACCCAGTATCAAAAATCGGCCCAAAAATACAGATATCAAAAAATATATGAAGATAATATAGAAAATGTTAAACGAGCTTGGACTAAGTTCAACTCTCTATCCAGCCAAATTATTGCTGCTGAAGATGCTGTAGAATCAGCTAGGCTTGCTTTTGAGGGAACAATGGAAGAAGCAAAAATTGGACTTAAGACTAATATTGATGTGCTAAATGCTGAGCAAGAATTATATGAAGCTCGTATCAAACTGCTCAATAATAAGTATCAGAAGATCTTAGCAGCTTTAGAAATGGTCAATGTGATAGGAAAATTAGACGTTAATTTTATAAAAACTAATAATTTATAAAAATTAATTAAATAACCTTTTTGCAAATTTGAAAATATTGTTATAAAATTTGGTTAATAGATACCTATAGGAAGTTATGTCGGATAATAAAGAACCTTCAATGAATGAAATACTTGAGAATATAAGGGATGTGATTGACGGTGAAAGTAAACCGGCAATACAAGCAGATGAAGATGTTCTGGTTTTAGATAAAGAGGTGGTGAGTGAAGTATCATTAGCTGGCACAACAGAGAATAATACTTTAAATGATAAGACTGATAATAATATTATAATTGCTGTTGAACCTAAGCAGCATCCTGCAATTCTTGCTGAAGATTCAGCTAAGGAAAACTTAAACAGTAATGATTATAAGTCAAAAGAAGCACCAATTACTGAAAAAGAAGAAAAAGATATTTTAGCAGACATTGATAAAATGCTTGGTACAGGGAGTAAAGAGCTGATTGAAGGTGATCACAAGCAGGCAGTCATGATACAATCTCCACCGCCTGTTGAAAGCACACAAGCAATGCAAGAGCCTGTGTTTGCTGAGCAAGCTAAACAGATTGATCAAAAGCAAGGTGATGGCAGTCAACCAGCTGTAGCCCAGATAAGCGTAGCAGCTAAGAATAATGATACAGAATCTGTTAAACCAACTGCACCAATACAAAAGTCAGCAATAGCTCCAGTAAATAAGCCACTAGCAGATCAAGTAGGTGAAAATAGTCACCAAGAAGAGGGATTGATTTCAGAGGCGGCATTTGCTGAGTCTACTCAAGCAATACAGAGTCTAATGAATAAGGTTCATAAATCATCAATTAATGATATTCCTTTAAAATCAGGCAGTACTCTAGAAGATTTGGTAAAAGAGGCTATGAAGCCTATGTTAAAAGAATGGCTAGATCAAAACTTACCTGCAATTGTTAAATCTATTGTAGAAAAGGAAATTAAAAAAATAATACCATAGGCACATCATGAAATTAACCATGTTTTTAAAATTGAGTTTTAGCTTATTAGCAGCTTCAAGTGTATTCGCTGAAGGCTTGCCTAGTTTGCCAGAGTTACCTTCTGTTAAGCTTATTGATGGTTCTAAGAGTAATACAACCCAGACAGTGCCCGAAGTGGATGTTTCTCCGCCTCCAATTGAAATGCCTGAAATTCCGGATGTGGGATTAAGTCCTACTGAAAATAAACCGGTTAATATAGCTAAGCCGCAGTCAGTAGAAAATCATTCAAAAACCTCTCTTTCCAATCCCAATGATACAACGCCGCAAAATAGCACTTCTAATAATGCTTATCCTGGTATGCCTAAAATTACCGAGCCGCAATTACCACGTAGCGTAGATTTTAATGTTCCAATGGATAATAAAGACATTAACAAAACTAATATAGAGGTTCCTGAGACAATGAAGCCAGAAACGGCACCAGCTCCTGTAATGGCTCCTGCACCAACTGCTGAAGAATCAGCTAAGCTCATAGACCAGCTAACTAAAAGAAACGAAAATAAGCTACAAGTCCCACCTCAGGCAGTTAAATTACCACAACCAATGCCAGTTGAACTCAAGTCATCAACAATGCCGTCTTTACCAGAAGATTCGGGAAGCTTGCCATTTACTGATGCAGCTTCGTTTGAAGATGCATTCTCATCTTTTTCTCCAGATCAGGTGAAACTTAAAGGAAAAAAAGATGACATAGATAATATGTCTAAGAGTCTAAACCAACTTAATAAAGATATAAAATCAAATAAACAAAAACAACTAGAAGAAGCTTTTGATTTAAATTATAAAACTCAAACTTTATCATCACAGTTTTATCGTAATTTAAAAGATAACAATAACCAGCATTTGCCAGAACTGGTGACTAGGGAAACTTATGCTGAAGCCTGTATGCTAGCAATTGACAATAATAATTTAGAGGATCTAAAATCTTTACTGGAAAACATTGATGTTAATCAAGTATTAGATTACGAGCTTAATAATCTATTAACTTATGCTGTCATGAGTAAAAAACATAATATTATTACTTGGTTGCTTGCAACTAAGATCAATATTAATCGTCAGAATATTTATGGTGCCAGTGCGCTTCATGCTGCAGTGATTAATAATGATAAAGCAGCCATAGTTAAACTGTTAAAAAATAAAATAGATTATAAATTAAAAGATAAAAATAATATGAGAGCAATCGACTATGCCCGTGAAATGGGTCGAGGCGAAATATTATCTTTGCTAGATAAAACAGAAGCTGAAAATCAAAAACTTTCTGAAGCCGCAAATGTTATTCACAAGAAAAAAATTAAGCATAAGTATTAAGTCCTATACAAGTGTTTTATTTTAGTTATCAGTATTCTATAAAATTAGCTAAAAGTATTATTTTAAAATAAATATTTTTGCTGCACATTAATAGTAATAAATAACATGAGCTTAAAACAATTTAGGCGGTGACTAGCAATCGGAAGCATGAATAAACCTAATAATAAAGAAAGTTTCTTGTAAAAAATTCTATTCTTTTGACAGCTCCTACTGTCAAAAATACTCGCTTTATTCAGATCAATATTTTCTGCCAGGTAGACAGGCAGTTAATTTTAGTTAAGGGGCGATCAAAGCTGCTAATTAACGCAATACTACAAGAAATGAAGAGTTTTAGAAGTACTAGAATGTGGCTGTAATAATAAGAAAGAGTTTATTATAAAGTTTACTTACTTTTAAAATGCAATGTTTGGAGCTATATAATAAATCAGCAGTAAAAGTACTAGAAGTGCTAGAGTGATATATTTGTTTTATATAAATCATTGTGTTAAAGATCTCTTGAAATATTAGATTCTACTTGTTGTGTTGTAATTTTGTCTTTACCCATTTGGTCGGAAGCCATGATTAATATTTTTGAGTATAATAATGATTACAGCAAATAGCATAGCAACAAATTATCAATCCAATATGGCAACATAAGCAGAAAGCCATAAGCTTATAAGCTAAGTGATAAGGCAAAATTATAATACTCTTTATGGGCTTGCTTTAAATACATGGACCACTAGCGTCTGGTTTGGGTGCGTTAAGGTTTTAAGTATGAATGTGCGTGCAAACACAATAATGCTTGGTGATGAAAAACCAACTAGTATAGCCTTTAAAAATGGCCATATTAATGCTGATAATATTTTTATTAGTAATAAATGTAATATAAGTTCTGGTGATACTAAATTTAGCGGGGTTGTTTATTGGTTAAACCCTCAAGATTTTAATAATATATATTGGACCTGGGCTAACCAAGGAATTAAATATAATTACGAGACCTTAGATCGGCATTCAGAAGAATTGCAAGATATTAGCTACAAATATAACAATATAGAGAATCAAAATCTCGACGATTTAAATATTGATGTTGCTATATTGGAAGAGGCTAACTTAGCAGAAAGTGATTATTTCCAATAACCCACAATATCATGACTACCAATTTGGGTATATTCAAAGCACTTTAAGAAGTGAATAGGAAAATGCTGAGCAGCATAGCATTGATAAATTTATACCCAATACCTTCAAGATACCGAGAAGGCTTATTTTTTTCGGCGCAGTATTTGTTTCAATTCTCTTATATCTACAATTTTCAACACTATACTAAACAGTAAATATGCTGAAAATAATATGCCCAGCTGGATCAGTACGTTAATTATTTCTATACAATTTGGTAAAGCTATAAAGGTTACAACTTGCCCAACAGCAAAGTAAAGTAGGATAGAGCCACATAATATTGCTGAAAGCCTAATAAGCAACCTTCTATCAAACCTAAATAGCTTTCTGTGATAAGCTATAATCATTAGCAGCAAGGAATTAATACAGGAAGATATCAGAGTGCTTATGGCAATACCTAAAAAGGAATGCCATAATTGTAAGAATAATAAATTAAAAGCTAGGTTGGTAATCAGCGAAAAAACTGCAATTAAAAAAGGAGTTTTAGTATCATAATTGGCATAAAAAACCGGAGTAAAAATTTTATTTAAGATAAAGCTCGGTAACGCCATAATTAATATTGCCAGTAACTGAGCAGTAGCAATAGTATCTTCTGCTATAAATTTGCCATGTTGGAAAGTGGCGGAAATAATAGGTTCGCTCATTCCTAACACAATAAAGCTAGTTGGGATGCATAGAAACATACAAATTTCACAAGTGCGATTAATCAGATTATTAATTGAATTATAATCATTTTTCTCATGCAATTTGCTAAAATTAGGCAATAGTACGACGCTTATCGAAGTGCCTATTAACGCAAGAGGTAATTGTACAATGCGATCAGCATAATAAATTAAAGAAACAGCCTTGGGATAAAAAGTAGCAATTATAGTACTAACCCATAAATTAATTTGCACAATTGAAGCACTTAAAATGCCGGGTAACATAGTTTTGATAAACTTTCTAATGTCTTGATCCAAAACAATTTTAGTAATACGTAATCTAATATTATATTTTTTGCTGTTAATAATGATATATACAAGCTGGGCAATGCCGGAAAGTACAATACTTAAACATAAATAATGTACGAGCTTAGGGTGATCATTAAAAAATATAAGGGCAATAATCATAGATACGTTTAAAATTAACGGTGAAATTGCCACAGCGGTAAATTTGTTGATCGAACTAAGCATTCCTCCATAAAGAGCAGATAAAGACATAAAGATTAGGTAGGGGAAGGTGATTCTTGATAAAATTACTACTAATCGAAAAGTTTTAGGTTCATTAACAAAGCCTGGCGCTAAAACTTTCATAATTTGGGGCATGAAAATTTCAACAATAATAGTTAGTAAAGTTAAAACTATAATTAAAGCCATCTGTACATGGGAGGCATATTTTAAGGCGGTTTGGGAATCAGAAGTATATTTTCGAGAAAACATTGGTACGAAAGAAGCAGTAAAAGCCCCTTCGGCAAAGAAGCTGCGAAATACATTGCTAAACCTAAAAGCAATATGGAAGGCATTAGCATAGTCACCAGCCCCAATAAAAGTAGCCATTAAAATTTCACGTGCATATCCAAAAACACGCGAAATTAAAGTACAAAAACTAATAATAATAGAAGATTTTAAAATCATAAAGCTAACTGAAGTTAATAAGAATGAAGTTTCTTGGTTTGAGTGTGCTTAGTCTATCAAAGCTCAATAGATTAATAAATGAAATTTTTAGTCATTTGATTAATCAGAAGCTAATAATGTAAGATAATAGCTTAAAAATTTATTTGCCTTTTAATTTTACAGCAAATCTTTGAAATTAAAGGGTTAATTTAGTTAGATAGAGAATGCCCCAGCAAGGTTACAACGAATTTAAATAAACAATTTAAATGTAAGTGGCTTGAATTTATCAAAACATAAACTATATAACAAAAAACATTTAAAAGGATAATGAAATGAGTAAAGTTATAGGTATCGATCTTGGTACAACCAACTCTTGTGTTGCTATTATGGATGGCAAGACAGCAAAGGTAATAGAAAATAAAGAGGGTGCCAGAACTACTCCCTCAGTTGTAGCCTTTTTAGCTGCTACAGGTGAAAGAGTAGTAGGCGCTGCTGCCAAGCGTCAAGCTGTTACTAATCCTGAAAATACTATTTTTGCTTCAAAGCGCTTAATTGGTCGTAGGTTTGATGATCCAACCGTTAAAAAAGACCAAGAAATTGTACCATATAAAATTGTTAAAGCCGATAATGGTGATGCTTGGATTGAAGTAAAAGGTGAAAAATATTCGCCAAGTCAAATCGGTGCTTTTATTTTACAAAAAATGAAAGAATCAGCAGAGCATTATTTAGGTGAAACTGTAACTAAAGCGGTGATTACCGTTCCTGCTTATTTTAATGATGCTCAGCGTCAAGCTACTAAAGATGCAGGGCGCATTGCAGGGCTTGAAGTATTAAGAATTATTAACGAACCTACTGCTGCAGCTTTAGCTTATGGCTTAGATAAAAAAGGTAACAAAACCATCGTAGTATATGACTTAGGTGGTGGTACTTTTGACGTATCAGTGCTTGAGATTGGTGATGGGGTATTTGAAGTAAAATCTACTAATGGGGATACATTCCTTGGTGGTGAAGATTTTGATATGAGAGTACTTGAATTTTTAGCTGATGAGTTTAAAAAAGAACAGGGCATGGATTTAAAAAAGGATCCGTTAGCTTTACAAAGGTTAAAAGAAGCAGCTGAAAAAGCTAAAATCGAGCTTTCAAGTGTTATGGAAACAGATATTAACTTACCTTATATTACTGCCGATCAATCAGGTCCAAAGCACTTAAATATTAAGCTTACCAGAGCAAAACTTGAGCAATTAGTAGGTGATTTAGTTCAACGTACCATTAAACCATGTGAGAACGCTCTTAAAGATGCTGGTATCCAAGCTTCACAAATTGATGAAGTAATATTGGTGGGTGGTATGACCCGTATGCCAAAAGTAATTGAGACTGTAAAACAATTCTTTGGTAAAGAACCACATAAAGGTGTTAACCCGGATGAAGTAGTAGCAATGGGTGCTGCAATTCAAGGTGGGGTATTGCAAGGTGATGTAAAAGATTTATTATTACTTGATGTAACTCCGCTTTCATTAGGACTTGAAACTTTAGGGGGCGTGTTTACTAAATTAATTGATCGTAATACTACTATTCCTACTACTAAAAGCCAGGTATTCTCTACTGCAGACGATAATCAATCAGCTGTAACGATTAGAGTGTTCCAAGGTGAGCGTGCGATGGCTGCAGATAATAAAATGCTAGGGCAATTTAATTTAGAAGGTATCGCACCAGCTCCACGAGGCATGCCACAGATTGAAGTGACTTTTGATATTGATGCAAATGGTATAGTGCAAGTATCAGCTAAAGATAAAGCTACTGGTAAAGAGCAGCAAATTCGGATTCAAGCATCTGGGGGTTTAAGTGATGAAGATATCAATCAGATGGTGAAAGATGCTGAGGCCCATGCGCAAGAAGATAAAGAGCGCCAGGAGCTAATTCATGCTAAAAACCATGCAGATACATTACTTTATAGTATTGATAAAAACTTAAAAGAGTATGGTGATAAGCTTGATAATGCAACCAAAGAGCAAATTGAAGCCGATCATAAAGCATTAAAAGAAGCGCTAGAAGAAGGTAAAGATTTAGAAAAAATTACCCAGCTTACTGAAAAACTTACCCAATCATCCATGAAAATTGGGGAAATGATGTATCAAGCTCAACAAGCTCAAGCTGCTTCTGCAGAGGAAGGGGCATCAGGTGCAGACGAAGCTACTTCTGCTAATGATGAAAAAGTAGTTGATGCTGATTATAAAGAGGTTAATAAAGATAATCAGTAACAATAACTAAAAACCCATTATTCAATTTAGAGGGGCTTTAACAAGCCCCTATTATTTAGAGAAGCAAAACTATGAGCAAAGAAGATTATTACCAATTATTGGAAGTAAGCAAAGGTGCATCAAAGGATGATTTAAAAAAGGCTTATCGTAAGCTTGCCATGCAATATCATCCAGATCGTAACCCAGGAAATAAAGAAGCTGAAACAAAATTCAAGAAAATTTCTGAAGCTTATGAAGTTCTTTCGGATGATCAAAAACGTGCGGCCTATGACCAATATGGCCATGCAGCTTTTGCCCAAGGGCAAGGAGGTATGGGTGGCGAAGGTGGCTTTGGTGGATTCGACTTTGGCGGTGGAGGTGGCTTCTCTGACATATTTAGTGATATCTTTGGCGAATTTGTAGGAGGAGCAGGTGGCAGGCAAGCCCAGCCGCAAAATAACCGTGGTTCAGATCTAAGATATAATTTAGAAATTAGCCTGGAAACCGCCTTTCAGGGTAAAACTGAAAAGATTAAGTTTAGAACTTATGCTTCGTGTGACGAGTGTCATGCAACTGGCAGTAAAAATAAAAAATCTGCGGAAAATTGCCATAGCTGCCATGGAAGTGGTAGAACACGAATGCAGCAAGGTTTCTTTGTTGTTGAAAAAACCTGTGCGACTTGTGGTGGCTCCGGAAAAATGATCAAAGATCCATGCCAGAAATGTTCCGGTCATGGTCGCGTACAAAAAGAAAAAACTCTTGAAGTTACAATTCCTGCCGGTGTAGATGAGGGTACTAGAATTAGATTATCAGGCGAAGGTGAAGCAGGAATTAGAGGTGGTATTCCAGGTGATTTATATATTTTTATTAAAATAGCTAAACATAAATTCTTCGAGCGTGAAGGCGATCACCTTTATTGTACTATACCTATCAAAATGACTACCGCAGCGCTAGGAGGTACCATAGAAGTGCCAACCATTGATGGTAATATTGCTAAAGTGACTATCCCTCATGGTACTCAACCAGGAGATAAGCTCAGGCTTAAAGGTAAAGGAATGCATGTAATGCGTGCTAACAAAGCCAGGGGGGATATGTTTATTATCATCAATGTAGAAATACCCGTTAAACTTAACGCTAAGCAAAAGGAGCTTTTAGAAGAATTAGATAAAGCTATAGAAGCAGATAGTTCGCCTAAATCTAGCGGTTTTTTTAGTAAGATTAAAGAAATGTTTGGAGGAGAGGAGTAGCTTCCTCTCTAGCTTTTTATTGCTAAAAGGTTCTTAATATACCACTGTGTGAGGTTAGCTCTAAAGAATTTGTGGCGGGTTAAGAATTCATTGAAAATAAGAAGCCAAAGCTCGGATTAGCTTTGGCTTTCAGCCTAACTGCAACTGCCGCATGCATACGCTATTCTTACTCTACCAGCTCTTTACATTTATTTGCTATACTACTAAGTTGACAAAGTTTGGTGCAAGTGATAACCATAATTTTTAAACTTTTAGTATACAATCCATGCAGACAAATCTATCTTTGGTTCCTAAATTATATTATAAAACTTTACTCATTCGTGAAGTTGAAGAATTTATCACTAAAATCTATTTTACCGATAATATCAAAAGCCCAGTTCATTTATCCATCGGTCAAGAGGCGGTAGCAGCTGCAATATGTGATGTGATGCAAGAGAAAGATCTCATATCCAACACCTATAGGTGCCATGCAACTTATATTGCCAAGGGTGGCAATTTAAAAGAGATGATGGCTGAATTATATGGTAAGAAAACAGGATGTGCTGGTGGTAAAGCGGGTTCTATGCATCTTATTGATATGGCCAATGGGGTACTTGGTGCTTCTGCAGTAGTCGGTACTACTATTCCGGTGGCTACAGGCTTTGCGTTATCATTCAAACAACGTAGCACTCCGCAAGTAGTAGTGGCTATGTTTGGTGATGGTGCGACTGAAGAAGGATGCTTTACTGAATCAATTAATTTTGCAGCTTTACATAAATTACCAATTTTATTCGTATGCGAAAATAATGGCTATGCAATTCATAATCCAATTGAAAATAGATGGCCTAAACAAAATATCGTACAACGAGTTGCAACTTATGGGTTAATTACCGATTATGTTTATAATGGTGATATATTTGAAATGCGTGATAAAACTGCAAGCCTGCTTGAAAGAGTAAGAGCAGGGGAAGGACCGGCTTTTATTGAGATTAAAACCTATCGTTATAAGGAACATGTAGGTCCCAATGATGATATTGATGAAATATATCGTGATATTGCTGAATATCAAAAATGGCGTGAAATTGATCAAATTGATAGACTTGCCGGTATGCTTCCGGAAGCAATTCGTACCCAAATAGAGCAACAAGTAAACGCAGAAATTGAAGAAGCAGTTAAATTTGCAGAGCAAAGTCCATACCCAACCGAAAAGGATTTATATAATAATGTCTATGCATAGTGAATTAGTTTTAGAACCAAATATAGCGGAAGAAAACTCGCTTAGAGAAATTACGTATGCTGAAGCTCTAAGGGAAGCTACAGCTCAAGAAATGGAGCGTAATGAAGATGTATTTCTATTTGGGCTAGATGTTGATGATCATAAAGGAATCCAAGGTTCCACTTTGGGTCTTAAAGAGCAATTTGGGCCATTAAGGGTGTTTGGTACTCCGCTTTCAGAAGATGCGATGACCGGCATTGCAATTGGTGCTGCCATGGCTGGTAGGAGGCCAATTCATGTGCATATTCGTATGGATTTTATGCTGCTTGCTATGAATCAATTGATCAATATTGCTGCTAAAGCGCATTATATGTATGAAGGACAGGTGAAGGTTCCGTTAGTAATTAGAACTATGGTTGGTAGATCTTGGGGGCAAGGTGCCCAGCATTCACAATCACTACATTCATTATTTATGCATATACCTGGGCTTAAAGTAATTGCTCCTTCTAATCCGCATGATGCTAAAGGAATGTTAATTGCCGCGATTCGTGATGATAACCCAGTAGTTTTTATCGAGCATAGATTACTTTATAATACTAAAAATTATGTGAATTCAGATTGTTATTCATTGCCAATTGGTAAGGCGCGTATTTTCCATCAAGGTAGTGATATTACTATTGTTGCGGTTTCTCACATGGTAATTGAAGCTTTACGTGCACAGAAATTATTAGCGCAAGTGGGTATTAGTGCTGAAATTATTGATCCGGTAACTTTACACCCGATGGATTATGAGAGCATAGTTGCATCTTTAAAAAAAACCAAGAAATTGTTAATTGTAGACAATGCCTGGTTAAATTGTGGGTTATCCAGTGAGCTTATGGCAAAAATGGTTGAGATGCTGCCACATGGTATTGATGATAAACCATTGCAAATGAGTCGGATGGGTTTTGCACATACGCCATGCCCAACTACTAGGGTGCTGGAAGATTTATTCTATCCAAATGCCATCACCATTTCTCAGCAGGCTTTTAAAATGGTGGCAAGCCAAGAATTAGATATAAGTCATTTAAAGCTTGAAGCAGCTAAAGAAATTGAATCATTTAAGGGGCCATTTTAATTAATGAAATATCCAAAAATTTCGGTAATAACCGCTGTCCGTAATGGGGAAAAAACTTTACAGAAAGCTATTGATTCTTTAAGAGCTCAAAATTATCCTAACCTTGAATATATCGTTTTAGAGGACGGTTCTACCGATAACACTATAGATATTATCAAAAAAAATCAGGATTTAATTCATTATTTTGAATCTAAACCTGATGGTAGAGCAACTGAAGCCTATATTCGTGGAATTGAAATTGCCAGCGGCGACCTAATTCAGTTTTTAAACGCCGATGATTATTATGAAGGAAATGTTTTAGAAAAAGTGGGAGCATTATATTGTAGTAATCCAGGTATAGAAGTCATTTCCTGTCCGGTAAAGATTATAGATAGTAATGGTGTTATTTTATCTGAAGCTACAGGAAATAAACTAGATTTAACTTTAGAGCGCTTAGTTAAAACTTGCCTTACTAATGCCCGTTTTTTTAGTATAAATCTTTTTAGGCAGCTCGGTAGCTTAGAAATTAGAGATAACAATGGTCAGGAGATAATCAGTGCAGATAGAGAGTTCTTATTTAGGTTAATTGCTCATAAAACTCAATATAGTAATGTAGATAATTGCTATTATGTCTATTTAAGTCATCCTGGTTCTAAAACCATCGGTAATAATTTAAAAAATTTGGTGAGAACCCAAAGTGAGCATATTAAGCTGGCTTTAAAGTATCTAAACGCCAATAAATTTCCGCAATTTAGAGATAGATTGCAATTGTTTCTGTTTTTACTTAAGAGCATTAGAAGACTGGTAAAATCATCTATTGCCTGTAAGATGAGAGTCTTGTTTGATGTTTAAAATTAAGCAAGCTTTTGGATAAAAATTTCCTAAACCTCTGATTCTTGTTAGTTTATAAAGTTTGCTCTTTTTTAGTTATGTATTGTATACCGCTTGAATAATAAGTAATTATAAAAATCAGCTTTTACTAGGTTTTCAAATAATTTTGCTTTTAAATACTAATTGTTATTTGTCAATGAAGTAACAAAGCTGCCTTGCAAACCAGCTCAATAATGTTCAAGGTACCACTAAATATACATACGCAAAGACATATTTTATATAATTATTTAAATTGAAAATGTTAGAAGAGTATAGGAAGAGAGGATATTGCTGACTGAATTGGCTACAAGAACTTGGTACAAAATATTTTCCACCACATGCTCTTGTACTGATGATATATAAAAATAATTCTATATAAATCTATTTCTAAGCAGTTTGGATAAACCTATTAATCCCCTCAAACTTATTATCAATGTTTATTAAAATAACTATAATGGTAATAAAACTTCCATTGGGTATTTTAGCTGGGGTGTACTGCTACAAAAAATGAATAATAAGAGGAGTGTTTTTAACTCGAAGGTTTGCTAGGCTGTAATGTTATCTTTTGCTAAAAATATCATACTACTTAATAAAAAAAGGTCCTAAAAATTAGGACCTTTTTTTATAATATAGAATTAATTCTATATTAATTACCACGAACGTTGGTACGTTTAGCTGTATTTGCCAATGCTGAAGCAAAATTACCAACTTTAACGCTAACAATAGTGCCCATGCTTGTAAAGTTTCTGCTAATAACTCCTGGTACAACATAGCTTGCAGCAGTTGCAACTTTAGCACTGTTTCTACCAATAAAGTTAGAAGCACCACTTAAAGCTGGAATATGACGTCCTGCAACATAAATTACAGCAGCAGCAACAGTAAGACCAACTAAAGCTTTAGCTGCATATTTAGCTACATTTAAAGTTGTGCTTGCAAAGCTTTTCACTTTATTCACACCGGTTTCACCAAGAACTTTGTTTGCCACTTTACCAACCACTTTACCAACAAAGTTAGAAACAGTGGAAACAGCTTTGGAAGCCCATTCAACTGGCTTAGAAGCTAATACACCAGCATAAGGAATTGAAGCTACCCAATTATATACTTTAACAACTAAATTACCTGACCAGACGAAAGGAGCTGCAACTTTACTTGCTGCGTAGTTGAAAGCTGTATCATAAGTTTTTGCACCCCATACAAAAGGAGCTGCAATTGCTTGCCCCCAAGTTTTAGCTGGCAGTTGTTTTTGATCTTTATTTTTTTTCATATCGTCTACTTCCCCTGTGTCTTTTGTGCCTTTTGTGGTTATTACTTTCTTTGCTGTTGCTTTCTCTGCTTCTGCTTTCTTTGCTGTTGCTTTCTCTGCTTCTGCTTTCTTTGCTGCTTCTGCTTTCTCTGCTTCTGCTTTCTTTGCTGCTTCTGCTTTCTCTGCTTCTGCTTTCTCTGATTCTGCTTTCTCTGCTTCTGCTTTCTCTGATTCTGCTTTCTCTGATTCTGCTTTCTCTGCTTCTGCTTTCTTTGCTGCTTCTGCTTTCTTTGCTGCTTCTGCTTTCTCTGATTCTGCTGTTTGATCTTCTGCTGGAGCTACTGTTTGATCTACTACTGGAGCTTCTGCTTGAACTTCTGCTTGATCCATTTTATACCTCTTTAAAGTTTAAAAATTAAAAATTTAGTAAACAAAATTTAAACTTAATATATTTCAAAATTTAAAATTGTCAACAAAAGATAATAAAAAATTTACTTATTATTAAATATCGCTAACAAAAAGTTTCAAACTTTGTATGACTTCCTTTGAAAATTAATAATTTTTAAAGGAAGCAATGTTAAGCTCTATACTTAATAGTTAAATTACTATAACTCCATTAATTATAAAGAATTATTTAATGTGATTTGCAATTTTATTTCAATAGAAATCTAAAACTAGCGTAAATTAATCACAAAGTTAATAAAAATATTAATAATTTAATTTTGCTTTTGTAATGTCAAGGCTGCAGAATGTTAAAAAAGAGCCCATTAATATAGGCTCTTTTGATTACATTTAAGCAATTTATTTGTTAATCATTGCATTCTGAATATTCTGAGCCTGTTGGGCTAAAGCTTCAGTAGCATTACCACCCTTAAATTTGCTGCTACAAGTTGCCCATAATTCTTTTGAAACTGTAGCGATTTTAGTGCGAGCACTTTGCATAGCTTGCGGTGCAGCTTTATTGCCTAAATAATAGGCGATACTTATCCCGCAGACAGCTAGAATAGCAATCCCTGCAATTTTAGCGTAAGTAGGGATTTCATTATAAGCTTTGCCGGCACGCTCTTTAATGATATTCCAAAGTGGTTTGGTTGCAGCTTCTTTGGCGTTGTTAGCTTGTTGCTCTTTTTCATTTAAAGCTTGTGTCGTTTGTTCTTGTGATTCGGTGAGTTGTTTATTAACACCTGCAAGCTCTAATTCTAGAGCGTTTCTATTTTTGTTGGCCTCTTCTAGATTGATGTTTGCTTGATTAATTTCTTGCTGTGCTTCAGTCAATTGAGTTTGAATCTCTATAATGGCCTGACCTTTGTTGCCTAAATCTTTTTGAGCCTGTTCTTGTGATTCGGTGAGTTGTGCCTTAACTTCTGTAAGCTTTGTTTGTAGGCCTGAAGCTATTTCTGCTTGTTCTTTTGATTTGGCGAGTTGTTGTTTAGCCTCTTCAAGCTTTGCTTCTAGAGCCTTGATTGTTGTATCAGCTGCTTTTTTATCATTATTAGCTTGCTGCTCTTTTTCGCCTAAATCTTTTTCTGCTTGTTCTTTTGCACCTAAAGCTTTTTTCGCTTGTGCTTGGAATGCGGTGAGTTGTTTTTGAAGTGTATCTACCTTTTCTGTTAGAGCGCTGTTCTTTTTGCTGGCTTCATTTTTTGCATCTAAAGCTTTTTTTGCTTGGGCTTGTGATGCGGTAAGCTTTTCTCCTAGATCTTTATTGTTTTGGTAAACTTTGGTTTTAGCTTTATTATCTGCCGCAAGCTGTGCTTCTAATTTTTGAATGGCTTGTACGTTTTTTAAGATTTCTTGCTCGAGAAGCTCGCGTATTCTATCTTTGTCTGCGATTTCCGTTCTTAATTTCTCTATATCATCTTCCTGGTCCTGGTTAAATTTATCAATTAACTTGATACTGATATCCGAGGTATCCTTAGCTATATTTAAGGCACTCACATCACGATAAGTAGGAGAGCCTGGCTGATAATTTAACTGACTCCATCTTGGTTGCTGTGGTGAAGGAGGTACTTCATATTTGTCTTTTTCTTGATTATTAGCCATAACTTTAAGCTCCTTATTACTTATTGTTGTTATAATTTAGTTATTAACAGTCTGATATATAAACAAATAATTAATCTTACCACAACCTTTACTATACAAACATTTCTTTATCAAGAAAATTTAACCAAAAGTTTACAAAACTGTGTTGGTGGTAAATCAAAGTTAAATTAATGAACTAATATAACCCCATAAAAAAGCTTAAATTTGACATTTTGATCAATTTAATTATTATATCCCTACTTTATAGAAAAGGCCGTAACTATGGCATGCCTTAATGTAAAGTCTAAAAATAAACCATTTTTTGGAGTATAAAATGCCTAAATTAAAAACTAAAAGCGGAGTTAAAAAGCGCTTTAAAGTTTCAGCAACCGGTAAGGTTATTGCTACCCAAGCAGGTAAACGTCATGGAATGATTAAGCGTACTAATGCGCAAATTCGTAACCAACGTGGAACTACTATACTTAGTGATTGCGATGCAAAAATCGTATTCAAATTTATGCCATATAATAGAAAGTTAAGGGGTTAAGCAATGGCTCGTGTAAAAACCGGCGTAACAACTCGCGCCCGTCATAAAAAAATTCTTAAATTAGCAAAAGGCTATCGTGGTCGTGCTAAAAATTGTTATAGAATTGCAGTAGAAAAAGTTGAAAAAGCATTACAATATGCTTATCGTGATCGCCGTGCTAAAAAGCGTGATTTCAGAAGACTTTGGATTCAACGTGTTAATGCGGCCGTAAGAATGTTCGACCTTACATATTCGCAATTTATTCATGGCATCGCCTTAGCCGGCATTGAAGTGGACCGTAAAATTTTAGCAGATTTAGCAGTGAATGAACCAGCAGGTTTTGAAAAAATTGTTGATTTAGCTAAAAAAGCGCTCGAGCAAAAGCAATAGTAGCAAAAACTATTTGTATACAATAGCTATTTAAGCCTCCTGAATTCAGGAGGCTTTTTATTATAATAATTTTTAGAATAAACCTGCTTCCCTATTATCCCCTCTATAAAATAAACGGGTTATACTCATATTTGTGTAAAATTTAATAATTTTCACCTAGTCAACCAAAAGATGCATAAACTAGAGTGAAAATGTTAACTAATAATCACAAGATGTTACATCATGCCTAATTCTATTTCTCCTTTAAAAATAAACCATGCAAGCCAAGTAAATATAGCAGCTGAAGAAAATGCTTCTTCCATTTTAAATGATGAGCGGGATAGCGAATTAATTAATTTAAGGGCAGCTTGGCAACAGGTAAAGATTGCTGAATATGTTGCCAGTAATCAAAATTACGCAAAGCAAATACAAAAAGTGTTATTTCAGGTATTGGCTTTGAAGGAACAGATAGACGATAATGAGGCGAAACATCATAATAATAACTTCGCAAAAGTGTACCGGAAAGTAGAAATGCTTGGACTAAAAGATGCCGTGGTGGAAGAAAATATCTCTTCAATTTTAAATAATGATCAAGTTAACAATTTGATCGGCTTAAGGGTAGCTCAGCTACAACTGCAGATTTATAAATATATTGCCAATAACAATCATACTAGCGATTTTGCAAAGCAAATGCGAATTGGCGAAAGCGTAATCAAAGCATTAGATCAAACTATAACTTTGGTGACACAGCTAATCAATAATGGAGTGAAACATCATAATAATAACTCAATAAAAGTATACCGCGAACCAGAAACTATTGAGCCAAAAGATATTGAAGCAAAATTAGATGATGAAACAACTGCTGTAATACTACCAGTGTATGCCGGTAGGATAGGAGGATATATGATTGCTCAGCAAGATATGACTGAGGAAAGTTTATTGTATGATAGGGTTTATCATAAAGATATCAAAGTTGCCAAAAAAATTATTGAAACCAGAAGCATAGATTTTAATAAACTATGTGACAGGTACCCAGGTTTCTTTATTGCTTTGTTAAAAGTGCAGGATTTTGATTTGTTGGAAATATGTATTAAAGCCGGCATGCCCCTCTGTTCGCATCATAATAGTAACGGTAATATTACGCCTTTGCTTACAGCTATTCAAACTTGTCCGATAGAATTTACGGAACTGTTGCTAAAGAGTGGAGTTAGTTCTACCCAAAGAGGTGGAGCACCATTTTTAACTACCTATTATGTTGCAGATATAGCAATTAGGAACATGTATGATATTACTCCATTGCAGTTGGCGCTTATCCCGAGAGGCGGTAGCAAGACCATGAAACGTGCAGCGGAGCTAGGCAAGCTGCTGGTTAAATATGGGGCTTTAAATGTTTCTCAAAAAGATCGTGATGATTTTTATTATAGAAATAATTATATAAGTTTTGCTTTGGCTATTAACACTCGAGATATAGAATTAATAAGAATGATACTTCAACAAGAGAAGGAGATTGCCTATGGTGGGCCTTACCGAAATGGCGGATGGCTACCTCTTAAGCAGGCTATTAGAATTAAATTTGCCGAATGTATAGCAATTCTTTTAGAGTACGGGGTGCAAGTTGATGCGGAAAGTATAAATGAATGTATTGAGCAGAAATTTACTGAGGGTGCTAAATTACTTTTGGCTCATGCTAAGTTTACGCCCTCAGAAGAAATGGTTAAAAAGGCTTTAGATTTAGACTATTTAGAAGGTGCAAGGTTGGCTTCTGGATAAAATTAGTAGACAACAGGTTCGGCCGAGTTATCCAATAAAAATTCTATTAGATCAGCTAATGGATAAAGAAGAAAAATTACAATCTTTATAATATAAGCTATCTAATCTTTTTTTATGATAAATATGAAAATTTAATATTTAATTTATCAAGCTTTTTTATATAGTTCGTGAAGTTTATTGATACTTAGTCCGGAATAAGCAATAGCTAAAGCATCCGCCTCATCTTGTTGTAAGTTGTTTACACCTAGCATTATACCGAGCATCTTAGCTATTTGTAATTTATCAGCTCTGCCATTACCGGTAATAAATTTTTTAATTTGAGTAGGAGCAATAATTTGGGGGTTAAGGCCTGCCTGCATAAGTGTAAGTATGATAGCTCCTCTGGTAATTCCTAAAATTAAAGAGGTTTTAGGGTTAGAATTTACAAAGCTATCTTCAAGTATGGCAAGATCGGGTGTAAATTGGTTGGCTACCTTGTTAAGTTCTGTATGAATTCTCAATAATTTTTGGTGGTGATCAAAAAGCTTAGATTGAGTTATAACGCCTGAAGCTATATAAGTTACTTTGTTACCTATTGTTTGTACTATTCCCCAGCCGGTATAGTTTGTTCCGGGATCTACTCCCAGGATAATTGGCATATTATATTATCTCGTAATTGCCGTAAACATTTTGCACATCATCTAAATCTTCTAAAATATCAACCATTTTAGATACTTTTTCAGCACTTTCTCCGTTTAATTGAGAGGTGGTAGAAGGTTTCCAAATAATGCCGGCTTGCATTGCTTCGCTGAATTTCTCATTTAATGCATCGCGTACAGTGTGGAAATTTTCAAGTGTGGTATAAATAATATGATATTCTTCTGTTGATTCAACATCTGTAGCGCCGCTTTCTATGGATACTTCTAAAATTGCATCACTGCTTATATTTTTAGCTTCATAAATAATTTCCCCAACATGTTCAAACATAAAAGCTACGCTGCCAGTTTCTCCTAGTTGGCCGCCGTATTTGCTAAAGGTTGATCTAACTTCAGAAGCAGTACGATTACGATTGTCTGTAAGGGCCTCTACTATTAAAGCAATTCCGCCAGGAGCATAACCTTCATATCTAATTTCTTCATAATTCTCTCCTATTTGAGGTTGAGAACCTTTTTGTATAGCATTTTCAATTCTATCTTTAGGCATGTTCACTGCTTTAGCAGCATTAACTGCCGTCCTAAGTCGTGGGTTGGCATCTAGATCTGCTTTGCCCATACGTGCTGCGGTGATAATTTCTCTAACAAGCTTGGTAAATCTTTTTGCGCGTTTGGCATCTTGTGCGCCTTTACGGTGCATAATATTTTTAAATTGTGAATGACCAGCCATTGGTTACCCTTAAAATCTTTTATTAAATTGCCCTCTTAAATTATAGCAAAAAAAAATCAAGTAAAGTGGGCTCTATAAGTATTTTATTAAAAAGTTTGACTTTTAGACTATCTTTAGTATATTCCTTTCCAAAAATAAAGGGTAATGTCATGAAACGTACATATCAGCCAAGCAACATCGTGCGTAAGCGCCGCCATGGATTTAGATCAAGAATGGCCACTTTAGGTGGTAGAAAAGTAATTGCTGCACGTCGCAAGAAGGGCAGAAGAAAGCTAACAGCATAACATTAAAAGCTTGTTTAAGTTATTTACTGTAAAAAAACGTATAGATTTTATTAAATTCAGACAGGTTGCACTGACGCAAATGTCTGAATTTTTTATTATCAAATTTTATAAGAATGAAGAAAATCAGACACAGTTTGGCTTTGTAGTTAGCAAGAAATTTAGCAAGAAAGCTGTTGTTAGAAATTCAATAAAACGTCGAATTAAAGCTGGTATAGCAGATATAAAACCACCTTTTACTCCTTGCTTAAATATTTTACTTATAGTAAAAAATAATGTTAGCAATGCTACATACAACTCTATTAGAGCAGATTTGAATCAATCATTTTTGAAGATGCAGCAAAAACTTAATGACCAAAATATTGATCATAATACTAAAAGCCTATAAATTATTAGTTTCTCCTTTTTTAGGAGAGGCGTGTAGATTTCGTCCTACTTGTAGTGAATATAGTATCGAGGCTCTAAAAGCTTATGGATTGCTTTATGGCTTGATTCTTACGGTAAAAAGAGTTATTAAATGTAACCCATTAGGTGCAAGTGGATTTGACCCAGTACCACCAAAAAAATAATATGATTGAATAGAGGGAGCAATACTATCATGGATGAGATTCGCAAAATTATTATGACTTTTGTAATTTGCGCAATAGCTATTGTGGGTTGGCAATATTTCTTTAAGCCCAAACCTCAGAATATTAACCAAACAGTTCTTCAGCAAGAAGTTGAAATTTTACCAAGAGAGCAAGCGATTGCGGCTACTAACAGTGATAGATTAAAAGTCCATACAAGCAAGCTATATGGCAGTATAAATTTAAAAGGTTTAAGATTTGATGATCTTAAACTTTTGGAATTTAATGAAAGCCAAGACAGTCAGAAAAAGGTAGAATTATTAAACCCTAGTAACACAAGCTATGGAGAGGTGGTAACCATAGGGTGGTTAAGTCCTGATAAATCTCTTAAGCTTCCTAATGTTGACTCATTATGGCATTCTAATTATTCTCATTTGATTTCCGGCACTCCCACAGAATTATCCTGGGATAATGGGGAAGGTTTAATTTTTAAAATTGTGCTTGAGCTAGACGAAGAATATATGTTGAAGATCAAGCAGTATGTAAAAAATAATTCAACAAAAGATGTGGTTATTAGTCCTTATGGGTTAATTGCTCAATATAAACCGGAAGGTGAAAAACCAGAAAAATTTGCAATTTTACACCAAGGACTAACCGGAATGTTTAATGGCGTGTTGCAAGAAGTATCATATGATAAAATACAAGACGATAAAAAGCTAGATCAAAAACTCAATGAAAATGGTTGGCTGGCTATCACTGATAAGTATTGGCTTACAAGTATTACTCCAGATACACGGTATAAGTTTGATTCAAGCTTTACTTTTAAAAGGCTTGGCAGAGTGGATAAATATCAAGTTGACTATGTAAGTGAGCAAATTTTAATTAAATCAGGCCAAACATTAAATTACACTAATTTCATTTATGCTGGAGCAAAGAAGCTAGATTTATTAGATAAGTACGAACAGCAATATAATATTAGTAATTTTGATCATGCGATAGATTTTGGGTGGTTATATTTTATTACTAAGCCAATGATCAAAGTGTTACAGTTTTTCTACAAGCACGTTAATAATTTCGGCATTGCGATTCTGATGCTGACTGTGGTTATTAAGTTAATTATGTTACCGCTTGCTAATAAGTCATATATATCAATGACTAAAATGAAATCGTTACAGCCGGTAGTAGCAAGATTGCAAAAGAAATATAAAGAAGACAAAATGCGCTTTAATTATGAATTGATGCAATTATATAAGCGTGAAAAGATCAATCCTCTTTCAGGGTGCTTACCGCTTTTGCTACAAATCCCAGTATTTTTTGCTTTATATAAAGTTCTGTTCGT
Source organism: Rickettsiales endosymbiont of Stachyamoeba lipophora (assembly GCF_003932735.1). Lineage (NCBI taxonomy): Bacteria > Pseudomonadati > Pseudomonadota > Alphaproteobacteria > Rickettsiales > Rickettsiales endosymbiont of Stachyamoeba lipophora. The sequence goes on from NZ_CP033611.1 coordinate 899,635, forward strand.
CAGTGTGGAAATGCGTCATGCACCTTTTTTCGGTTGGATTCATGACTTATCAGCGCCAGATCCTACTTCGTTGCTTAATTTCTTTGGGCTTGCACCATGGGCTGCTCCTGATTTTTTAAGTATTGGTGTGTTGCCAGTTCTTATGGGCATTACCATGTATATGCAGCAACGTCTTAATCCTAAAGCGACTGATCCGGTGCAAGAGCAAGTTATGAAATTTATGCCTTTGGTGTTTATATTCATGTTCCATAACTTTCCAAGTGGTTTAGTACTTTATTGGGTATGGAATAATATCCTTTCTATTGGACAACAATGGCTTATTCAACGTTCAACCTTAAAAAAAATCGGCAAGATAGATTAAGTGTATGAATGAATTGGATCATGCTAATTGGTGTTTTAAACAAAATGTTTCATTTGAGGCAGGGGCGCAAAATTTAGATCAAATACCCAGTTTAGGTAGTTTAAAGGAGTTTGCGTTTGTAGGGCGATCGAATGTAGGTAAATCAAGCCTTATTAACGCGCTTACTTATAGAAATAGTTTGGCTCGAGTATCTTCCAATCCAGGCTGTACTAAACAAATAAATTTTTTCAAATTAAGTGATATTTTAGTACTAGTTGACCTTCCAGGCTATGGCTATGCAAAAATCTCAGCTACAGAAAGGCAACATTGGTCACAAGTTATCACTAAATACTTAGTTGGACGTGTGGAGCTTACTAGGATATTTTTACTGATTGATGCGCGGCATGGTGTTAAGCCTAATGATTTGGAAATTATGAAGATTTTAGATAGCTGTGGGATTTCTTATATGTTAGTATTTACAAAAGCTGATAAAACCAGTAAAAATATACTAAAGGCGCATGAGGAAAATGCACAAAATCTGTTTAAACTGCATCCTGCAATGTATCCTAAGCAGCTGTATACTAGCAGTGAAGCAAAGCAGGGTATTGAGGAACTAAGATATGAAATTATTAAAGCCAATTCCTAAAAAACCTAAAGCTCGTATTAAATTAGACAAAGGATCTGCCTCTAAACAGCGTCAATATAATCAAAAATTTAAAGTTCTTAGTGAGGCTATTCCTTACGTAGAGCTATATAATGGCCAGGTAGTAGTAATTGCCATTGAAGATAGTATTATTGCAAATAACGATCAATTGAAATTATTTGCTGAAGACGTAGTATTATTAAAAAGAGCAGGGATAAATCCTATTATTGTGCATAATGCTGAGCATGGTTTAAAGAATTTTTTTGAGCGCATGAAAATCACTTATGAAACTCATAATGGGCAAATTATAGTTAATAAGCGCAACATTGAACTGGTTGAAATGGTTTGCTCTGCCAGTGTAAATAAGGCGATTGTAACTGCCATTAATGATGCAGAAGGAATGGCGATAGGAATTTCTGGTAAAGATGGCAAGCTTATAGAAGCTAAAAAATCCAAAATTATTTCACGTAATAAAAATAATGTAGATCAAATTGTAGATAATACTTATGCGGGTGATCCTATTATGATCAATCCGTCTATACTTGCTCCTTTTGAAGAATCAGAGATTATACCGGTTATTTCTCCTATAGGATATAATGAAGCAGTGCAAGCTATTTACCTTGAATCAATTAGTATTGCCAGCTGTATTGCTTCATCAATTGCAGCTTCTAAATTAATCGTTATGAGTAATCATAACCTTTTTATTGATGAGGAAGGTAAAGTGATTGAGGAGATGGCCTCTAATGAAGCTGTTAAATATATAGAAAAATTTGATACACATTTGGCGCGTAAGTTACAAATGGCAATAAGTACTGTTGATTATTTTAGTGAGACTGTACATTTTGTTAATAGTAATATTATGCACGGGCTAGTATTTGAAATCTTATCAGATGAGCGTCCAGGTACCTTGGTTTTTTCAACTGTTGCTGAACTATGAACCTGCCTAACCGTCATGGAATGATGATAATTATTTCTTCTCCATCAGGAGCAGGTAAGAGTACAATTTGTAAAATGCTTTTGAAAAATGAATCATCCCTTCAAATATCAGTCTCAGTAACCACTAGAGAAAGGCGCCAATCAGAAATTGAAGGGCAAGATTATTTTTTTATTTCTAAAGATGATTTTCTTGAGATGAAGAATAACAATCAACTTTTAGAATATGCCGAAATATATGGCAACTCTTATGGTAGTCCTAGTAAAATCATTTTTGACCAACTTAATCAAGGTGTTGATATACTATTTGATATAGATTGGCAGGGAGCTAGGCAAATTTATCAAAATTGTTCAAAGTACAATATAATAAGTATTTTTATTTTACCTCCATCAATAAATGAACTGTATAATAGGCTTCAAAAGCGGGCTGAAGATTCAAAGGAAGTAATCCAAAAACGCTTGCAGAATGCTAAAACTGAAATACAGCATTTTAATGAATATGATTATGTTATAATTAATAGCAAAGTAGAAGATACATTTAAGCAGATTGAGCAAATTATTAATACTGAACGACTTAAAAGACATAGAAATCCCTATCTAATACAATTTATAGAAGGCATGATCAGTGATAAAGCTAGCTGCTAATATACTCCCTATTATTGCCTTTCCAATAGTGACGCTGGGAGGATTGGCAGCAGCACCAATTTACTTAATCATAGCATGTATAGCTTTATTTAAACGCATTGCTAGCAAGAGTGGCATAGCCGCTTTATTAAAAGACGATCTGTTTATATTACTGCTAAGCTTTTCTTTTTATTCGGTAATAAGCGTTTTTATAGGATTTAATCCATTAAAGGCATTAGCTTCTTGGTTTTTCATTTGGCCACTAATTTTAAGCTATTTTATAGTCAATTTGAATCCTTTTGTTATTAAAAAAGAGTATTTAATCTACGGATTTATTTTTGCGTTAATACTTGCCTTCTTTGAAGTATTTACCGATGGAACAATAATTAAATTTGCACATCAATTTGCATTTAAGCCAAATCATAGTTGGTTCTTACATGATTTAAATCGAGGAATGACATTTTTAGCAATGATCATATGGCCAATCATCTTAAAATTAAATTTAAATCGCGAGTCAACAATTGCTACTATCTTATTTATGATAACTTTATATTTAGTTGGTATTTCTGATTCGTTATCTGCAGCGGTAGCTTTAATGCTCAGTGCTACTGTCTTTGTTGTTCTATATTATTTCCCAAAGCTTTTTAAAATTTATAAGATAATTATTATAACTTCAATCCCCCTATTTTTCTTGGTTTTTTATACACTTGAGCCGACTATATGGCATGAAAAGTTAAATTTTCTACCATTATCTGCAATTCATCGTTTTTTCATATGGCATCATTGTGCTAGTAGAATTATAGAATATCCATTTGGGGTAGGGTTTAATGGTAGTCGATTTGTACCATTTGATCATATGGAAGTACATGATTTTTGGGGGCCTTTATTACCCCTTCATCCGCATAATTTAATATTGCAATTTACCGTAGAGTTTGGGTGGATGGGGTTAATATTTTTAATTGCACTTACTCATATAGTGATACAAAAACTTTATAAGCTTAAAGATCATAAAGCCAGGGCTTTAGCGTTTGCGATGTTCACTTGCTACTATATAATAGCACTTATTTCTTATGGTATATGGCAACAATGGTGGATTTCTGTTAATATAATAAGTATATTACTGTTCAAAAAGTTTTTAGAAGAAAAAAATAATATTAAGATTAGTTAAAAAATTTTGTATCAATCAGGCTTAATACTTTGCTGCTATTAATTTATATACATTAGAATAGTTAATTTTAATTCAGTGATTTTAGGATTAACCATCAATCAAAGTTCCATATATAGCAAAAAAGTTACAACCTATTTTTCCTTTGCAATATAATGCGTGATCTTAAATACCTTGGTCGATTTTTTATAGCCCTGAAAAAAATAACAAATAGGTTTTGGAAAATTAAAATATAAGTAAATGCCAGCTTGTTTATAGTGTATTTCAAGAGATTTGATAGATTGTTATCATTAAGTAATTCGGCTTTATTAATTAGCATGTTGCTGTTAAATTGAAAGGAGTTTGCTCTTTTTGCTTTATTGCCGATATTCTTTAAAAAGTATCGATCTAAATAGCATATCAAGGTAATTTTAGTGTTTGATGCATATGTTGATTTACCACTTCCAAGAACTCATAAATATCATGATTCATGGCATTATTTTCTTGTAGCAGCCGGTATTGAACATTCAATTTGAAAGGCGTCTTTATGGTCTTTTTTTAACCATTTCATAATATGCTTAGCAATAGAGTGAGGTAGTATGTATAATTTCTCTAGGTCTTCTAGCTTAATCCATTCAAGTCCAACATGCTCTTCTCTTTGCTTAGGGATTATTTGTGCTTCTAAATTGCTTTCGACTAAAAATGTAAAACTATACTCATGTGAATGACAACACTTAATTTTAGGATCGATATTTCTAGAAAAGTCATTTTCTAAACAGCCTAAAAACTGTTTAATTTGAAAATCATAATTTCCTATTTCTTCTATTAATTCGCGTTCTAGAGCCTGAATTGCTGATTCTCCATGTTCTACATGCCCACCTGGAAAATAGTAAAATCTATTATTAATAGCTAGTTCTGGGTTGTATACTAATAGAATGTAACCATCCTTGATAATAACACCTCTAGAAATGATATGAATATTTTGATTATTTGGCACTTTGTTCTTTCATTGGTTGTTGTATCAGTAAAGAGTATTTATCTTAATGCTCTCAGTAATATTGAGTAAAGGGATTGCTGTTTTTTTAAGTGTTACTTGAATATCCTTATCAATCATCATCTGATAGGCCTTGTCTCTGATGATCTTATTTTTCATATCTTTATTAGTTTAGTATCTTTGATAATATTTACTATTGTGCTTAAAAGACTATAATTTAAGCAACGTTATTTTATAATATATTTAACTTAATTGATGTACCAGCCACACTTAGAGATTGCAAGTTCAAACAAATAAGGTTAGCAATTATTAAGCTTCTCTATTAAATAAGCCGCTCACTTTTATTAAAGCCGAATAAACACCTCCGTGGGAAACTATTAAACGATGGGAATAACCCTCTAATATTTCTGAAAGGTGCTTAATAATTCTTGTGGTAAATTCATCTGCACTTTCAGCTCCACTGGAGATAGTAAGACCGCTCGCCCAGTTATTTTCAAGCAATTAAATGCTTTTTAATGTCTCTTCTCATTCCCTGAAATTACATTCTTTTAGCCATCGTGGGTAATAATATTAATATTGAATTGCTTTGCTATAATTTCTGCAGTTTTAGATGCTCTTTTTAAAGGACTGAAGCTAATAAAGTTAGTTACTAAGGATTTTTGCCGCTCAATGGGCTTGATTTATACCATTTTGATTTAAAAAGGTATATCAGTTTTTCTCACTAGGCATCCTTCCACATTCCAATTTGTTTGACCGTGACGAATAAAATAGAAAGAATTTAAAGGTAATATAGTGGCAGTCATTTTAAGTATTGTATAATATTTCAGCTTCAATATCTGGTTATTTTGCTATCATAATCAAATATTGAAACATAATTATTCTGAATGTGCAGTTGCTGTAGATTGGTACATAGGGGTGATATTGATCCGAACTCTTTTAAGATTTCTAGGATCGGCATCAATAATTTCAAAATCACATCCTAATGGATTATGAATTATAGTACCTTTTTTAGGAACTTCACCACTTAGTAAGAAAATTAATCCTGCTAAAGTTTCGCAATCTTCTTCTTCACCATCAAAAATATTCATGCCTAGTGTCTCTTCAAGGTTTTTGATAGAGATCCTTGCGTTGGCTTCATAGATGTTATCATGTAAGCGGATGATTTCTGGCTCTTCCATCTTATCATGTTCATCATCGATAGTACCTACAATTTGCTCTAACAAGTCTTCAATGGTAACTAGTCCTGATACGCTACCATATTCATCAAGCACGATGGCCATATGAGTACGATTGCTACGCATTTTAACAAGCAGGTCTAATATCCGCATGCTAGGTACAGCAAAAAGTAATGGTCGAATAATGTCTGATAAGCTATAAGGCTTACGACCAGTTATTTGAGGTAGCAAATCTTTCATATGCACAAAACCAATAATATTATCAAGCTGCTGATCATAAATTGGAAGGCGTGCATATTCTTGTTCTATAGCTATATCCAGAATATCATTTAGTTCTGCGCTAGCATTAACAGCGATGATATCATTTCTAGGAATCATAATATCTTCAACGGTTAATGACCCAAATTCAATAATATTGTGTAATAATAACCTACCTTCTAAATGGGTAATTTTATTACCTTTATCATAAGCTTTAATAAGCTCGATAACTAACTCATCAACCGTTTTAGGCTTGAGAGGTTTTTTTAAAATTTTATTGAAAAAAGAGGTTAGAAAATTAAAGTTAATAAGACTCGGGTGATCCTTCATAAATAATAAAAATTAAGTTTAACTTCATTTAATTATACTGGATAATAATTCTATTGGAAGCTATATTTTTTGTTTATCAAGCGGAGCAGGATTATTTTTATGAAGTTAATGATTTTAGCGATGATTATGTTGCTATTAAGAGTAGAAAATATGTTGGCGCAAGAATTTGTAGGCTATACTCAACTTAATGATCAAGCTTTAGAAGATATAAAAATTATAGGTTCCGCCAAAATAAGTAATTCAACTTTTAGAAATCTTGAAATTATTGGTGCAGTAGAAATAGAAAATGTAAAAGTGCAAAATAAATTGAATATTATTGGGCCCATATTAAAATCGAAAACGCTCAATGCACCTTATGCAGAGATAGCAGGTTCTTTTCAAGGTGATAATATTTTAATAGAGCATCTTAAAGTAGCTGGTGATATACATGCTAGTAATTCTATTTTCAAAAAATTGGAATTTACTGGGGACTATATAAATCTAGTAAGTTCAAAAGTTGAACGCTTAAAAATTTATTCACAGGAAAACGGGAGTGAGGTTAAACAAATAAGGCTTAATTTAAAAAATAGTGCAATTGAGCAGGAAATTGAGACTATAGGCCATAATAAAATTATAATTTTTAAAGAAGCGTTGTCTATCAATGATATCATAGAATCAACAAAGTAAATTTTAATTAAATTCACGAAGCTTAGAAGTAAATATACTGAGTTCTTTATCTAATAATAAAGTAATATTCTCACCTATTTTAGGAAAATTATCGTTTATTAAGACTTCTAACTCTTGCTGTGAGAAGTTGCTTAAAACGTAATCTGATATATTAGTTGATCTGCCTACACCGAAACGTATACGATAATAATTATTGCCTATTAAGCTATCAATAGACTTAATGCCATTATGGCCGCCACTGCCTCCTCCAAATTTAGCTTTAATTTTGCCAAAAGGTAGATCGATTTCATCGTGGCAAACAATTATATCTTCTGGCTTAATCTTATAGAAGGTCATAGCTTTTTGGATAGCTTTACCGGAGAGATTCATATAGGTTTGGGGTTTGAGTAAAATAATTTTTTGATTTTGTAGAGTTATGGATTCTACTTCGGCATCAAATTTATTTTGATAGCTGGGTTTTGAAAGGTTATTAATATACATTTGTAGGTAATCAATAAATAAAAAACCTACATTATGCCTTGTAAAAGTATAAGAAGGCCCTGGATTTCCAAGGCCTACTATCATTTTCATAATTTATAAAGTCCGTAAACTAATTATTCTGCTGAGCCGGCGGCCTGTTCCTGTGCCTCATCTTCGCTGCCACGACCTACAATGGTAACTAATGTAATGTTTTCATGGCCTGCAAATTTTGCACCTTTTGGAAGTTTAAGATCTTCCATATGAATGCTATTATTAATATTAAGATCGGCTAAATCAATATCAATCTGAGCTGGAATAGTCATTGGGTTGCATAATAATTCTATCTCACGACGAACAATATTTACTACCCCGCCACGTTTAACGCCAAGAGATTTATCTTGGTTGATGAAATGTAGTGGTACGTGTACTTTAATCTCAGCATCCGTAGAAACAAACATAAAATCCATATGTTCAATTTTATCAGTTACTGGGTGATATTGTACTATATAAGGAATAGCGAGATGCTTTTTTCCTTTAACTTCTATGTTAAGCAATTTAGACATGAAGCCGCCCTTGCGTGAACGAAGAGTTATTTCATGCTCATTAATTGCAAGATTAATATTTTCTTTACCATGGCCATACACTATTGCAGGGACCATGCCGTTTCTTCTTAATTCTCTAGCAGCGCCTTTGCCCATTTCTTCGCGCAGTTCTGCTGCTAATGTATCAATTTCAGTACTCATTAAGTGACTCCTTAAAACAAATTTTACGTTTTAATCAAATAAGCTTGCTATTGATGTTTCTTCAGATACCCTTTTTATAACTTCTGCTAGAAGTGGGGCAACTGAGACCACCCTTATTTTTTTATTATTTAAATTTTGGTGAGGTATAGTATCTGTAATGATTAAATTTTTCAATTGCGAATTTAAAATTCTTTCATGAGCATTTTGTGAAAAAACTCCATGTGTCGCGTAAGCATTAACAGATTTAGCCCCCTGGTCCAATAAAGCTTGAGCTGCATTGCACAATGTTCCTGCTGAATCTACAATATCATCAACTAAGATGCAATCTTTTCCTTTGATGTTTCCTATGATGTTCATTACTTCGGAAAGTCCTGGCTTTTCTCTTCTTTTGTCGACAATTGCTAGATCAACATTCAATTTTGATGCAAAATTTCTTGCTCTTACCACTCCTCCTACATCAGGAGAAACTATAGTTAAGTTTTTAGTATCAAAATGACTTATAATATCATTAATCAATACTGGCAAGGCTTTAATATTATCAACGGGAATATCAAAAAATCCCTGTACCTGCTCTGCGTGTAGATCTACCATAATAACTTTATCAGCTCCAGCAGTAGCAATTAGGTTGGCAACTAACTTAGCTGAAATGGGAGTTCTTGGTTGTACCCTTCGGTCTTGTCTTGCATACCCGAAATAAGGAATAACTGCCGAAATACGTTTTGCAGAAGATCGTTTTAAAGCGTCAATGCAGATAAGTAATTCCATTATATGGTCATTGGTTGGAGTGCAGGTAGATTGAACAACAAATACATCTTTCCCACGAACATGCTCATGGATTTCTACAAAAATCTCGCCATCTGCAAAATATTTAATACCTGCCTGAAGTAAATTTATACCTAAATAGCTTGCCATATGTTGGCTTAAAAGTTTATTACTATTCCCAGCTAAAATATGCATATTTATACAATTTATTCTTCTAGAGCATAACTAAAATGAATTAATATATTGCAATATATTAAAGCAGTTTAATTGTTAAAACCTCTTGCTTTTAGCACATTTAGTTAATATTGTAAACATTAAACAAATTAAATTAATCGCAATATAATAAAAGGCCGGTTTGATATGAACAAGTTAATTAAGTTGTTATCTTTAATTATAATGCTGTCTAATTTATCAGTTGCCGATAATATTCAGCCTGCAAGCAAGTATTTAGGTTTTATTGATCAAGATATAATACTTGGTAATCCTTCATCTAAGAAATACTTAATAGTGTATTCATCCTTATCTTGCCCGCATTGTTCGGATTTTTATAATAAAATATTTCCCAAACTTAAAAGTGAGTTGATTGATACTAATAAAATTGCTTTTGCTAATCGTAGTTTTATTTCGGATCGTGTAAGTCTTGCAGGAACGATGCTAGCTATGTGCAATGGTAACGAAAATTATTATACAATGCTTAAAGTGCTATATTCCAAATCAGACTATTGGGTAGTAAATCCAAATTATTTACAAATATTGGAAAAGCTAGCTAACTTAGGTGGTATTAACTCTGAACGGTTTCATAAGTGTGTCAATGATCAAGCATTGCAGACACGCCTGGTAGATAGCCAAAAAGCTGCGCTGAATGAGTTAAATATAAGTGCTATCCCTGCTTTTATCATTAATGGTAAAGTTCTTGTAGGTTTGCTTGACTATAAAAGAATTAAAGAGGAGCTTAATATTGAATAAGCAAAACTCCGATGATATCGAACAACTTGAGCAAAGAATAAAAAATTTAGAAAAAAAACTTACAAGAAAAAATATCAAAAAACCTGATGAATTAAAAAATTTAGCGCTAGATTTTATAGCAATGCTGTTGATAGCGGCTTTTTTAGGATATTTTATTGATAAATCATTTGACACCGCGCCAATTTTTTTATTGATTTCAATACTATTTGGGTTTATCTCTGGAGTATGGCAAATTATTCAAAAAATTAAATAAATGTCTGGCAGCGATCCGTTACATCAATTTGAAATAAAAAAACTATTAGACATAAACCTGTTTGGTTATGATATTAGCTTTACTAATTCCTCACTCTTCATGTTATTAGCAAGTGTTATTTCCATCATTTTTTTATTATCTGCAGTAAAAAATGCACGTTTAGTGCCACATAGATTGCAAATTTTAGGAGAATCTTTGTATGGTTTTATTGAAAATTTAATAGAGGATAATATTGGGGAAGAAGGTAAAAAATTTATACCTTTAGTTTTTTCAGTATTTATCTTTGTATTAATGGCTAACTTACTTGGCATGCTACCATATGGATTTACGGCCACTAGTCATATAATTGTTACTTTTACTCTTGCAAGCATTGTATTTTTTACTGTTACAATTTATGGATTTATACGCAATGGGGTTAGTTTTTTATCAATTTTCTTACCTTCTGGTACACCCCTTTGGCTTGCGCCTCTAATGATTTTAATTGAATTTTTTACTTTTTTGGCAAGACCGTTTACTTTGGCAATTCGTTTAGCTGGTAATATGATGGCGGGACATGTGCTTATGAAAGTTCTTGCGTCATTTGTAATTGGTTTGGGAATATATTTGGGATGGGTGCCACTTCCTCTTATGGTAATAATCGCAGGATTTGAAATTTTTGTATCAATATTACAAGCTTATATATTTACAATATTAACCTGTGTATATTTAAATAGCGTAATACATTTACATTAATTTACCAATACTCAGTGAAATAATCTGCTTTGGTAAATTGGTGTAAATAAAACTTGGAAACTTTTAAAGGAGTTTATTATTATGGATGCTCAATCAATGAAATATATTGCTATTGGTCTTATGGCTATTGGTATGTTTGGTGCTGCAATGGGGGTGGGTAATATTTTTACTGCACTTTTAAATGCTATTGCTCGCAATCCTGCCGTAGAAGCTAAAATGTCTGGCAGAGCGCTACTCGGTGCTGCAATGGTAGAAGCAATGGGAATATTTGCTTTAGTAGTTGCTTTCATTTTAATCTATAGTTAGTACTATAGCCTTATTGAGGAGTTATCATGCCGCAGCTTGATTTGTCTACTTATCTATCTCAGGTTTTTTGGCTAATTGTAGCATTTGGCCTGTTGTTTGCGTTCTTATGTTACTATATAACTCCTCATCTTGGCGGTATAATAAAAAATCGTGGAGATAAAATCAAATCTGATTTACTTCAGGCTGAACAGCTTAAAAAAAATGCTAAATCATTAGATGATAATATTGAAGTAGAAATCAGAAATGCTCACAAGGCAGCAAACCAGAGAATTACAAAAGCAGTTCAGGAATGCCAAGAAAAATTGGCAGAATCTATGATTGAGAAAGAAAATGAAATAGTAGAAAAAGCCTTACTTTCTGAAAATAAAATAAACAAATTTATCGAAGAATCAAAAGATAATATTGATGAATTGGTACATGCTATTGCGCAAACTATTACAGAAAGATTGCTTAGTAAGCCGGTTAGTCGGCATGATATAACTAATCAAATTAAATTAGCTCAAAAACTTGTAAAGAAGACTTGAAATTACTATATAATCAATAAATAGAAAACATATAGGAAATAACATGATTAAATTTGATGAAACTTTTTGGGTAGGTATTTCGGTTTTATTATTTGTTGGTTTGGTTTTTAAGCCAATCCAAAAGTTATTAAAAAAATACATTGATAATAGAATAACCGAGGTGCAGAATCAGCTTGCTGAAGCTGAGCAACTTAAACGCGATGCTGAAGAACTGTTAACCAAGTATCTTCAAAAACAACAAGATATCGAAAATGAGATTAAAAAGCTTTATGAAAATGCTGAAAAAGAAATAAAGAAAATTCATGAAACTGCTGAAAATAATTTATTGGCAACTCTGAAGCAAAAATCAGAACAGGCTATACAAAGAATAAACCAATATGAAACCACTATTCTTACAGAAGTACGTAATCAGGCAGTTGAAATAGCTTTTTTAGCGATAAAAAGTATTATTCGTGAAAGAATGAGTATAGAGGATTCTGAAAAGCTTCTAGATTCTGTTATTAATGATCTGGATAACCGGATAAATTAATATTTGTGTTAGAATTAAAATTAAAAGATTTAAGTAAATTATATAATTTGCTTAGTTCTAAAAGTTTTTTCTCTCTAGAAAAATTTAACGATATAGTTGCTAATCATACACTAGAAAAAAGTGTTAATTTAAATTATCTTGTATCTAATGATCTTCTTAATAAGGAAGATTACATTGAATTAGCTGGAAAACAGGCTAATTACAGTTTCAGCTTAAATATAAAACACGATCACAATTTGTTAAGTAATTTTTTTTCAACAGAAGATTATATTAGCCATAGTTTTTTATGTTTTAACTATCATGATAGTTTTATAATTTACCTTTCTGACTTTAATGACGAGCTAGAAGAGAAATGTAATCAAAACTTTAGTAACTATCAAATATATCTTACGGATAGGCAGCTAATTAACCAGTTTATTGTAAACTATCTGGTTAAAGATGATGAAAATATAAGACAGATCTTACCTATATCTCAAAATTTATCAGCAAAGAAATTAGCTAACTTTAGTTATCTAAAGCTGAGTATGGTAGTTGCCTTAATAAATACTTTAGGGGTCACCTTCTTGCCTAATTGGCTTGAATATTTATTGTTATTTTTTGGTATTCTATATTTAGCTGAAAATAGTCTTAAACTCATTACCGTCTTAAGTGGTTTGGGTGGGTATATTTTAAATAGGTTTCAGCCCAAATATGAAATATTTGATTATCCGGTTTATACCTTGCTTGTACCTCTTTTTAAAGAAGCAAATATTATTAAGCAGCTAATAGATAGTATTTTACAGCTTAATTATCCAAAGCATAAACTTGATGTAATATTTTTGCTTGAAGAGGGTGATGAACTGACTATCAACGAATGTAAAAAATATGTACCTAGCTTTTTTAATATACTAATCCTTCCCGAAAGCTTACCTAAAACTAAACCTAAGGCATTAAATTTTGGGCTTGTTTTTGCTAAAGGTGAATTTGTTACTATTTATGATGCAGAAGATATTCCTGATCCAGATCAACTTAGAAAAGCAGTAAGTAAGTTCAGTAGATCTTCAAAGAGGGTAGCTTGCTTACAAGCTAGATTAAATTATTATAATTACGATCATAATCTGCTAACCAAGTTTTTTGCAATTGAATATAGTATTTGGTTTGATTTGTTAATACCTGGCCTTTCTGCTTTGAAGTTACCTGTGCCCCTTGGTGGCACAAGTAATCATTTTCGAACGGAAGTGCTAAAAAAAATCGGAGGATGGGATAGCTATAATGTTACTGAAGATGCTGATTTAGGAATTAGATTGGCTAGAAGTGGCTATAAAACCAAAATAATAGATAGTAAAACTTTAGAAGAAGCAGTAAGCGTTGTACCCAATTGGCTAGGACAGCGTTCACGTTGGACCAAAGGGTATTATCAAACATTTTTAGTACATTTCTTAGAGCCTTTAAAGTTATTAAAAGCCATTAAGTTCAAAAGCTTTGTAAGTTTTATGATTTTTGTAGGCATTCAGCCTTTATTATTTTTAATCAACCCATTAATTGTGGTTATCGGTGGATATAATAGCATTACGAATAAACATTTTACTTTAACTTGCTTGCCGTCAATCTGTTTAATCAATTTAACTTTAATGGTTACTTTACCTATTTTATTTGCATCAATAGTAATAATTAAAAATAAGTGGTTTAAGCTGCTACCTATCATGGTGATTTATCCGTTTTATTTTATTTTACATTCAATTGCAGCCTATAAAGCAGTAAGAGGGCTAATTAGTAAGCCTTTCTACTGGTATAAAACTAAGCATGGTAGCTAATTGCGTAATTTAATAATGTAAGCACCTTCTCCGCCTAATTTAGGAGGAGCTTGGATAAAATATTTTATTATTTCACTAAGCTCCTGCGCCCATTTAGGCAATTCATTTTTTAGTTTTCCTTCATATTGATTTTGCTCATTAAATTGCCCCTTGCCAGTAACCACTAAAATGGTGTTTAAACCTTGTTGCTTAGCATTCAATATAAATTTAATAAATTTTATTTTTGCTTTTTCGATGATGAAACCATGTAAATCAATCGATGCATCAATTGATTGGTTTTTAATTTTTCTTAATTTGGTTTTGTGGGTGTTATCAATAAAGCTAAAATTTTTAACTTCCAAAGCATGAAGCTTAAAATCTTCTTTTGTAATAGAATAAAGGTTATTATTTAAAGCTGCATTATTAAAATGCGGCTTCTTTTTATCTTTACTAGCTAGCTTTTTTACCTTTTTGGTATATTCTTCCCAATCAGAAATATTCATATGGATAGTTGGTTATACTTGCAATCATTAAAACAATAATTATACTTTTTATTTATAAAGTAATTGTTAAGTTAAAAATCGTTAATAGTTAATTTACTTTAAAAACCTAGGATTTTTATGAAGTCTAATTCGTTACCAGTATTAACAGATCAAGCGAGCCTTGCAAGTTATTTAGCAAAAATTAAAGCTATGCCCATGCTTGAAGCTCAGGAAGAATATATGCTGGCCAAAAGGATGATTGAGCATAAAGATATTAAGGCCGCTCAAAAGTTAGTTACTAGTCATTTAAAATTGGTCGTAAAAATTGCTAATCAATATCGTGGTTATGGCTTGCCTATGCTTGAAGTAATATCCGAGGGTAATATTGGGTTAATGCAAGCTGTACGTAAGTTTGATCCTGAGTTGGGTTTTAAGCTTGCCACCTATGCAACCTGGTGGATTAAAGCTTCAATGCAGGAATATATTCTGAAAAGCTGGTCTTTGGTTAAAATCGGCACTACCGCTGCTCAAAAAAAGTTGTTCTTTAATTTAAGAAGAATGAAATCAAAAATCTATGCTTTAGAGCATCGCGAAATGAATCCAGATGATATTAAGCAGATTGCTAAAGAATTGGAAGTAACCGAAAATGAAGTGAAAGAAATGAATCTGCGCATGTTAAGCCATGATTTATCGCTTAATCATAAAATCGGTAATACAGAAGATGATGAAGTTATTAACTTTATCCCCGAGAACAGACCTAATCAGGAAATTGTAATAATAAATAAAAATGAACAGCTATATAAAGAGAAGCTCTTTAAAAAGGCGTTAGCTGAATTGGATGCAAGAGAGTTAAAAATTGTAGAAGAAAGATATCTTAAAGATACACCCTCCACTCTTGAAGAATTAAGCCAAATGTTTATGGTATCACGCGAAAGAATTAGACAACTAGAAGAACGCGCGGTTGCCAAACTTAAAAATTACATCAGAGAAAATTACTAATGAATTTCGAATATCGTTTAAATTCCTATTATGCTTTGTTATATAAAGAAATCCGAAGATTTTTAAAAGTTTATCATCAAACCATAATTTCTCCGGCTATGTCAGGCCTAATATTATTTACAATTTTTAAAATTGCTTTTGGTGAAATTAAGTTAAATGAAACTTTTACTTATGCAGAATTTATTGCCGCAGGAATAGTTGCAATGAATATGCTGCAAAATTCTTTTGCTAATTCTTCCTCTGTCATTACTGCCGGTAAAACCATGGGTTATATCATTGATTATTATATGCCTCCTTTAAGTCCCTGGCAGATAATCTTAACCCAGGTAATAGCAGGTTTGGTAAGGTCATTGCTAATAGGGGGCGTACTAATTTCAATATTAGCATTCTTTGTTAAGTTTAATTGTAATATAACTTTCTGCAATATTGGCATTGTGTTATGTGGATGTACGTTAATAAATTTATTAGGAATTATTTGTGGGCTGCTAGCAAGGACTTTTGATGAGTTAGCTGCAATCACTAACTATCTTGTGACGCCTCTGACATTCCTTTCCGGTACTTTTTATTCAATTGATAAATTACCAGCAGTGTTGCAGCATTTAATTATATATAACCCGCTTTATTATGTGATAGATGCAACGAGGTCAATGTTGCTTGGTCTGCAGGAGGCTGATCTGAATTTTGGCTTAATGTTGCTGCTTTCGTTAAATGTGGTAGCTGTGTTAGTTAATGTAGCTATTTTAAAAGCAGGCTGGAGAATTAAATCGTAATATTTTATGACAGCAAAAATAGAAAGAATCATTAGTGAAAATACTGTAGTGAACCAACAAAATGGTTTAAGCAAAGCAACAAATAATCATATTAAAATAGCGGATAGACCTATTAGCCAATATACTCCCATAATTCAGCAATATTTACTGATTAAAGAAAATCATCTGGATGTAGTGTTGTTTTTTAGGTTAGGTGATTTTTATGAATTATTTTTTGATGATGCTATTACGGCTGCTCCCATTTTAAATGTAGTGTTAACTCGTAAAGCACAAGGTAGTGGAGACATACCAATGTGCGGGGTGCCTTATCATGCTGCTAACCAATATATTGAAAGGTTAATTGAAGCAGGCTTTAAAGTTGCAATTTGTGAGCAACTTGAAACTCCAGAGCAGGCTAAGAAACGAGGTTCGCAAGCTATTGTTAAACGGGGGGTAGTAAGAATTATTACTCCTGGAACTCTACTAGAAGAAAACTTTCTTAAAAGCCATGAATTCAACTTTTTAATTTCCTTAATTATTAATACTAACGATATAAGTATTGGATATGCTGATATTTCAACCGGATTATTTGAAGTATGTTCTGTAAGTATTAATGATATCGAAAATATATTGCTGAAACTTAATCCACAAGAAATTATTGTGTCTAACTCATATAATCAAAATGAGCTAATTAAAAATGTTTTAAATAAATGGACCAGGATTATTACGATTAAACCTAGTAGCTTTTTTGAATTGAATAAAAATTCCCGTAAGATTCAGGATTATTATCACTTAAAAAATTTAGATTTATTTAGTCAGTTTTCTAAACATGAATTAGTTAGTATTGGTTCTTTAATTGAATATATTAGTATTACCCATCAGAGCTTGCTTCCTAGGTTGCAATTTCCTCATAAGTTAAAATCACAAAATTATATGAAGCTTGATTTTAATACTATCAAGCATTTGCAACTTTTTAGCGATACTCAAGGAAATAAGCAAAGTAGCTTGTTTCATGTAATTAATAAAACGAAAACAGCCAGTGGAACAAGAGCTTTATGGCAATTTTTATATTTGCCGTTAATTGATGAAATTTCAATTAATCAGCGCTTAGAGAATGTCGAAGCTTTTATAAGCAATCAAACTTTGTGTGATAAAGTACGAGGATGCTTAGCTAGCTTTCCTGATATTGAAAGGTTATTAAATAGAATTGTTACTAATAAGGCAGGACCAAAAGATTTATTGCTACTTAAAGAAGGGCTCGAATTAAATGTAGAATTGCAACATTTATTTGAAACAGCACAAAACCAATTTAACTCATTAATAAGTTTTAGCAATACAGCTATTGAAGAAACAAAAAAAGTTGCTTCTTATATTACTCAAGCCATAGTAGAAAATCCTCCTTTATGGCATAAAGAAGGAGGATTTATTGCTCAGGGTTTTAATGAGGAATGTGATCAGTTGCAGAACCTAGTAAATAACTTAGATGCAATACTAAATAATTTTAAAGAGAAATATAAGGCTGAAACGGAAGTTAGCTCTTTAAAAATCGATTATAGTAAAAACTTAGGGTTTTGTATTGTTGTATCTCCACAGCAAGGTCAAAAATTAAAGAATAATCCTCAATATATTTTAAAACAAACCTTGGTTTCCTGCTTGCGTTTTACTACCATCGAACTAATGGAGCTTGAACAACAAATTGTTACTGCTAAAGACCAGCTGGTTAACAAAGAGGTAATTCTATTTTATGAGCTTTGTGCTTTAGTAGCGCAGCATGCGGTAGCTATACAAGAAGTTGCGAAGATAGTAGGTCTGATTGATATATTTAGTAATTTTGCCCATGTTGCTCGAGAAAATAACTATGTTAGACCGATAGTAGATAACTCGCAGCAACTAACCATTGAAAATGGTAGGCACCCAATCATTGAACAGGTGTTAAAACAGGCGCATGAAAATTTTCAACCGAATACTTGTGAATTAAATGATAAACATATAATTAATATTATCACCGGACCAAATATGGGTGGTAAAAGCACTTATTTAAGAATGACCGCGTTAATTACTATACTTGCACAAATAGGCTGTTTTGTGCCTGCGTCTGCTGCTCATATTGGTATCACCGATGCAGTCTTTGCAAGAGTTGGCGCTGGCGATGAGCTGGCAAGAGGGCTTTCAACCTTTATGGTGGAGATGTCTGAAACTGCCCAAATTTTAATTAATGCAACTAAAAAATCATTAATTATACTGGATGAAGTAGGTAGAGGAACTGCCACATTTGATGGTATGGCGATTGCTTATGCTTGCATAGAATATATTCATCACCAACTTAAATCTAAATGTTTATTTGCTACCCATTATCACGAGCTTACAGAAATGTGCCGTAATTTAGCAGGGGTAAAGTTTAAAACGGTTAAAGTCAGTGAATATAATCATAATGTAGTATTTCACCATCAGATAATTGATGGTAATGCAGATAAGTCTTATGGAATTTTTGTAGCAAAAATTGCCGGTATTCCAAAAGAAGTTTTAAATAGCGCACAAGAAACTTTAAAGCAATTGGAAGAAAAGCAGCTATCTCTTAGAATTGATGTGCCAGCTACTTTACAGCCTAAAACACATTCGTCTTTAGAAGCTTATCTGAAGAAACTTGAAATTGATGAGCTTACCCCTAAGCAGGCTTTAGAAGAACTTTATTATTTGAAAAACTTGCTAAATAAGAAACCAAATTAGCCTAAGAGCTGAATAGGTATTTTTATTATTTTTGGCAGATAGCACAATAAAAAGTAGCACGTTGAGATTGAACGATTTTAATTATTTCAGTGCTACAACTGTAGCATGCTAATTTATTTCTGCCATAGACATTAAATTCGCTTTGAAAATAGCCTTTTTCTCCATTAACCTGTTGGTAATCTTTTAAAGTAGATCCGCCTAAGTCAATCGCCTTATTTAAGGTTACTCTAATTGCATTTACCAGTTTTTGACCTTCAATAGCAGTTAAAGTGCTAGCCGGGCGTAATGGCGAGATGCCAGCTAGAAATAGGCTTTCTGAAGCGTAAATATTACCTACACCTACTACTATTTTATTATCCATTAAAGCGACTTTAATGGGAATAGATTTTGATTTTAAGGAATCTAATAAGTATGCAGTATTAAATTCATGGGTTAATGGCTCAGGTCCAAGATTAGAAAACAGGTGGTGAGTATTAAGTGATTCTTTTGCTACAGTGGTGACCAAGCCAAATCTCCGGGCATCGACTAGATAAAAAATTGTATTTTGATCCATCGTGCCAATAAAATGAGTGTGTTTAGGAAACGCGGTTTGAGTATGATCGGTAATAAATATTTTACCGCTCATACCTAAATGGATTATAAGTAATAAACCATTATCTAATTCAATTACAACATACTTAGCCCTGCGAGCTATAGCAATGACTTTACTGCCGACTAGCAAATTCTTTAAATTATCAGGAAAAGATATTCTTAATTTATATTCACTTAACTTGATATCTTTGAACTTACAGCCTAATATGCTTTTTTGTAGACCGCGAGTAACTGTTTCAATTTCAGGCAATTCAGGCATGATATATGACTTTTAATATTAATGATAATGAACAAAATAGCCAGGCTGATTTTGGCTTTAAAAAAGTAAATCGTAAAGAAAAAACTGGTTTGGTTAGTCAATTATTTGGGAGCGTGGCTAAAAATTACGACCTAATGAATGATTTAATGAGCTTAGGCATCCATAAATTATGGAAACGAGATTTTATTAAATTTTTACCTACTCTAACTGGGCAAATTTTAGATCTTGCCAGTGGTACAGGAGACATAGCTATTAATATTGCCAGATATGCTCAAAAAGAAAAAGGCATTTCAGCTAATATTACTTTGTGTGATCTGAACTTTGAAATGCTTAATATTGGGCAAAGTAAAGTTATAGATAATTTAGGAGTGAGTAATTTTACTTATGCAGTTGCCGATGGAGAAAAATTACCTTTTAAAGATAATAGCTTTGATATAGTAACCATTGCTTTTGGTATCAGAAATATTACTAATATTAATATAGCTCTTAGAGAAATACATAGGGTGTTGCGTCCTGGAGGAAAGTTCATCTGTTTAGAATTTTCTTCGGTTAATCATTCTTTTAAAAAGTTCTATGAATTTTATCTACTGCAAATCATTCCTAAAGTAGGGAAATTAGTGGCAAATGATTATGAAGCTTATAGATATTTATCAGAAAGTATTATTAAGTTTCCTAACCAGGAAAGCTTTAAAAAAATGATGGAAACTCAAGGCTTAAAAAATGTAGGTTATCATAATTTATCTCAAGGGGTTGCTGCAATCCATTATGGTTGGAAGTTTTAAATGTTTGTTAGTTTTTATCGTCTTATAGTCTTGATTGCTTTAGCGCTTTATTTTCGTATTTGGAATATTTTCTTAAGACCGAATGCAAAAAATACTGCCAATTTCAATAGGTTCTTAATTAAAATGGGTCCAAGCTTTATAAAGTTTGGTCAAACTTTATCTACTAGACCCGATATTGTTGGTTATGATGTTGCTAGGCAGCTAGCTCAGTTACAGGATAATATTCCTTCTTTTAAATTTAAATTGGCTAAGCAAAGAATTGAGCGTGATTTTAAAACTAAATTAGCTGAGTTATTTCAAGAATTTGATGAAGTGCCGGTAGCTGCTGCGTCTATTGCGCAAGTGCATTTTGCAGTTACTAAACACAACGAACATGTAGCAGTTAAAGTAACTAGGCCTAATATTAAAAGAAGAGTAGCACAAGATATTATATTGCTAAAGTTTGGAGCAAAATTAATTAGTAAATTATCTAAAAAAATTAACCGCCTTAAACCGATAGAAGTCATTAATTTTTTTGAAGAAACTATACAATTTGAACTGGATTTAAGAATTGAGGCCGCATCAGCTGACCAGCTACGCAGTAACCTAGCAAAAGATGAGGGAATTAAGATTCCTAAAATATTTTGGGAATTAACTAGCAAAAATGTCCTGACCATGGAGAAGGTAGAGGGTATTCCAATTAATAATATAGAAAAAATTAAAGCTAAGAACTTGGATTTGAAAAAAATTGCTAAGAATTTAGCCGTAAATTTTTTTAACCAGACATATCGCGATGGATTTTTTCATGGGGATATGCATCCGGGTAATATTTTTGTGGATGAGCAGCATAATATCATTTTGGTGGATTTTGGGATAATTGGCATAGCTGATCAAAAAACTAAAGTGTTTGTAGCAGAAATATTGCGCGGCTTTCTTAAGCGAGACTACTATCATGTAGCTCGGATTCATTTTGAAGCGGGATACATTCCGAAAGACCAATCTATTCATCGTTTTGCGTTGGCGTGCCGATCAATTGGAGAATCAATTGTAGGTAAAAACTCTAAAGATATTTCTATCGGCAGGTTGCTAGCTCATTTGTTTGATATTACCGAGCATTTTAAGATGGAAACGCAGATTCAGCTACTTTTATTGCAGAAAGCTTTAATTCTGGTGGAAGGCGTAGGAACTCTAATTGATCCAGAAATTAATATGTGGAGTTTGGCTGAGCCATGGATAGAAAAATGGTATATTGAAAATATTAGTTTTGAGGCGAAAGTTATGGAAGCCTTAAAAAAGTTGCCTAAATTTTTGGAAAAGATGATAGAAAAAAAGGATGGTTTTGTAGAGGATTGTCCTAAGGCATAAGTATTTATTTTTGGTAGGGATGATTTTTGATAAGCAATTAAAATCATTGTTCCAGCAAATCTATTGAATAGCTCCTAATAATTAGCTTATATCATGGCTTATGTGCTTTTTAAGTTAAATAGCTATAAGTGTTATAAACTGACCGAGAATTATTAAATAAAACTTTGATTGCCAAGTTTGTAATCTGCAGCCAAACTTACATAACTCGCTGAAAGAGTTAAATATCAAAAAATTGATTAAGCAGTACGAAAGTAAGTTAAACAAGATATGTTGAGGGGTTACTTACGGTAACAACTAAATCTTATTAGTATTAAAGCTCATCGTATGGATGCCAAACAACACAAAGGATGCTAAACATATTCTTACGGAAAGAGCCCAAGCGATACACCAAGCAGAAAAAAATGCAATGAGCCATAGAAAATTATGCTTTGATGCAATAAGCAGGCTAATGGGTCATTTGCTGCTATTAAAGTACTTACACCAAGTATTTAGCTTACATTCTAAGCATTTAGGTTGCTGTGCTTTGCAAATATACCTGCCATGTAATATTAACCAGTGATGTGCATCATGATGATATTTTTTAGGGATAGCAGTGAGTAATTTTCCTTCTAATTCTAAAGGTGTTTTGGCATAGGCAATGCCTAATCTTTGTGACACCCTAAATACATGGGTATCAACTGCGATAATTGGTACACCAAAGCCGCAATTAAGCACTACTTTAGCAGTTTTGTGCCCTACCCCAGGCAAGGCGATTAGCTCGCTGAAAGTTGAGGGAACTTGAGAATTATATTGTTCAATTAAAATACGGCTTAAGCTCAAAATATTTTTAGCTTTGGTATGATAAAGTCCGATTGATTTTATATATTGCTTTAAGCCATCTTCGCCTAAATTTAGCATATCCATTGGGGTAGTTATTTGTTGGAATAGTATATCTGTGGCTTTGTTAACAGATATATCAGTGCTTTGGGCAGATAGTGCTACTGCTACTAATAATTGATATAAATTATTAAATTTTAACTCTGTTTGAGGATGCGGATTTAAATCCTTAAAAATTTCAAAAATAGTAATTATTTCATCAAGAGTTAGGAGTGGTTGTAATGGTGTATGTTTAGTTTTGCTGTGGATCTTTGCCTGTAGCTTGATCGGATTCTTCTGCGTTAGCTTTTTCGGTGTTTTTCTCATTTATATCTATACTAAGTATGGTGTTGACGCGCCCCTCCTCTTTATTAGGAGTTAAAAAAGAAGCGTTAGGAATTATACCTTCAAGTCTTTTGATAATAACTCTTATGAAATTAGGTTTTTTATTTTCTGATTTGTCAATAGCTTCATAAACTGTTGGAGCCTCAATTTCAACAAATTCTTTATTGTTATTATACATTCTATATAATTTTTGATTCCTATTTTTTAGGAATAGTTGCTTAATAAAAAGTAATTTAAAAGGTCCTCTTGGCATAAAATTAATCAATTAAAAAATTAATGTACATCGCAATTCGTTTAAATATATATTAAATAATACACAAAAAATTAATATATTGCAAATTTTATAAAAATTATAGTTTTGTTTGCAGAAAAATTATATTATTCTTAGGCCATAGAAAAATAATAGGGGTTAAAATGACTATAGAAAATATGAGCTTTGAAGAGGCGCTCAAAAATCTTGAAGAGACGGTTAAAAAGCTTGAAGTTGGTAAAATCTCATTAAATGAAATGATTAGTAGTTATGAATATGCTTTAAAGCTCAAGGATTACTGTAGTAAAAAGCTTGAAGAGGCAAAGATTAGAGTCAATATAGTGGCAAATAATGGAGGCGAGGTTGAGCTTAAGCAATTTGAAGAAGAAGCCAACGATTAGAAAACGCTTATAAATTATAGATTTTTAAAATTTTATATTGACTAAATTTTAGGCTGATGCTAATTAATTTATATCATTATTGTTCCTCGGTAGCTCAGTGGTAGAGCAAGCGGCTGTTAACCGCTTGGTCGCTGGTTCGAATCCGGCCCGGGGAGCCACTTTTTCTTTAATCTATATTTCTATTTAACTTCCCAAATTTATAAATTTTAAATGCTGCTTGCTTAAAGAAAATTATAGTCTTATTGGCTAACTAAAAATTATAATTAAATTACCCCCAGCTTCTATTTCATCATAATTTTAATTACCTTGCGTGCCTGATGCTGTTTGGTTAATATTGACTGTTAAAGCAAATAACTAAAACACTTTAAAAAAATAAAATTTTACTATCATGGCCGAAGATAGCATATGAATAAATTTATTGGTAATTATAAACTTAATCAAATAAGGGCAGATGCTGTTAGTAGTTTAAATGTTCTTTTTTTGCCTGGACGCCCAGGTATGGGATCTGATTACCTAGCTGATTTGGTACAAAGATTAACATTACCAGGTAATTTATTTGTAGCCGATTTCCCTGGTGATGGTAATAACTTGGTTGCTAATAAGGTTGATTATGAACCGTGGAAAGATGGATTATTAAAACTAGTAAATGAGTTCAGCTCATGTATATTAGTTACCCATTCCTTTAGTGGGATGTTTGCACTGACTATAACTGAGCTTGAAAATATTTTAGCGGGCTTAATAATTATGAATGCAGCCCCAGATAAAAGCTGGATGAAAGAGCTCGGTAAAACGGCCAAAAACTATAATTTTCTAGATGAAAGTAAAATTTTTGAGCAGTTTTATAGTAATCCAACCAATGAGAATGCCGAAAAAATATTTTATTCAAGTATTCCTTACTTATTTTTGCCACATGAAGAGCAAGAAGGTAGAGAATTATTAAAGCATTGCTTCTATAATGCTCAAGCAAAATTATGGGGCGATACAGTTTTCCATCCAAATTATGAATATAAGTGGTACCCTAAAGAACTGCCAACATTATTAATAGGAAGTACTGATGATAGGCTATTGCCTATAAAGCTGTTTGATGGATATGAAGATTTTGTTAGACCAAATATTCAAAAAATAGTATTTGAAGATACTGGGCATTTCCCATGGTTAACTAAATTTGAGGAAATAAATGATGTTATGTTAGATTTTGTTATGAGTATTTACTAATTAAATCTTGTACTGTATCATCTTCTTAAAATAGAAATTTAAGACTTTTAAGGTGTTTTATCATCTCCTCAATTTCCACCATAAAAGTTCGAAATTTATCAATAACGGAAAGCCATTTTTTCTCTTATGCGCTTCCTGATAGTTTTTATCCTAAAATATTATTGGAGTATAAATACTTCATAAGCATAATATAATGAGAATAATTTCTTTAATCCTGTTAATTAATACTCTTGTCTTTCGAAAGCGTGGCTATACCACATACCAATTACTGTGATAAACAAACTACAAACTACAAAATTGCCAACCAACTTTATTTTTAGTTATGGTATCGTAGTAAATTCTGGTATAAATAAGTAAAGATAATCAGGAAATCGAAAAACAAATTTATTAGGCAATCACATAATGTTTCCTTCATTTTCGAATGCTGCTGCTTGAGCGTTACTTGAAAAAAACATTCCCGCGGTAGATACTTTTAAGTTTAAGTCAAAAACTCATTATTATAATTCGCTACTTCCTCTCCTACTACATTAACTTCCGTGGTAATTATAAATTCATGATTATCAATGTTATAATTTAACTCTACAAAAGAAGCTTGCCACCCATGTTGAAAGTGAGGCAAGGTGGCAGTGATTTGACATATTTCTTCATTTTCACAATTTATTGGTAGCTTCTCATCTTGGTAATAGCGATCGCCTAGCTCTGAAGTGAAAAAAGAAGCTATATATTTTTTGATAAAATGCCATTTAGAGTAAGAAGAGAGAAATCTAAAATCTCTATCTTCCTCGTTATTTAAGCTCCATAATATCGCCGATTCAGGTACATAAGTACTATTAATGCTTATATAATCTTGTTGTAAATCATAGTTGATTTTTGGAAGTATAGTCTTATTTAAAAGAAAATAAAAATAATTACTAACCGCATCATTTACCTTACTCATGTTATCAGTTGAATCCGCTATCAAGTTACCTGCTAGATAATGCATCGAATTAGGTAAATATCTAATATAATTATTCTCACCATATAGATCTTTAAAATAATACTTAGAGCAATCGGGTGCAAAAAAATCATCTCCACTTGCATTAATAATATATTTTGGAATTTTAAATCTTTCGTGATATTTCCCTTCAGGATCATTGGTTAAATAGGATATAGGATCTTCTATTTTTACCAAATCTAAAAAATCATTGCTTTGCAGTTTATCAATAATTCCTTCATTCATATAATCTTTTAAAGCAAGAGGGGGGCCATCTTTATATACTTCACATATATGGGCTAAGGATTTTTGAATATTTAATGGCTCAATGACAATTGGGATAAGACCACTTACTCTATCATCTTCAATCGCAGCAAGCCATGCTGCCCACCCACGTTTAGAAGGTCCTGACAGTATAAAACTATCTACGGCAAAATCTTGCTGATCCATAATTTCTTCTATTGCATCCATAGCTCTTATGATTGCTTTAGCCATTGGTAAATGGCCAGGTATATAAGGATCTTTGTTTTCCATAAAAAGCTTATATGTATAAGCAAGGATCTCATCTTCTTTTTTGAAGGAATTATTCATCAATAAATATTGGTTGGGTATATCCTGTAAGTGAGCGACAACCGCTTTATTTGAGGAGGCTATTTCAGTGTAATTGAAATTCTCTCCAGGAGAAATGAATTTTTCTTTTCCTTCTTTATCAGCAGTATATCCTGCACTAATATATAGTAATACCTGTTTATACTCGATAGAAGGAGGTATATACAAGTCTAATTTGTGAACCCATTCAGTGGTGGGAATAGTGGATTCAGGATTAAGAGGCCATCTTTGTGAATGAAGTCTATACCTTGAAAGCTCAATTTCTTCAGTTTTATTTTGGTACTCAAATTCATACTTAAAGGAATTATCATTATAATTAATAAAGTTAGTTAAAATGCTCCCCATGCGCCACCCCTCTTAATTATCACTTTGCATTTTTTACAAATTTTTATTTAGCATGATTTTAATAATTAAACAATATGGAGCGATTGTAGTATAACAATCCCCGGCGGGATTAAATAAACCAATTAACCTGATACTTTGTAATTCCAGACCCCATATGCGTATTCCCAATATTATGGCAGCTTTTAATATATTAGCTTGAGATGGCTTAAATTTTTATCGCTATAAAACTTTTTTAATAACGTCATAACCGCTTCAATCTCAATCCTATAAGTTCGAAATTTATCAATAACGGGAGCCACTCTTTACAATCACCCAAATTCATCATCATATCAAAAGACTTTCGCAAGGAAAACTCTAGCTTTATTGTATCCTTTGAAGCCTAAAAAATAATCTCGCAAAATCATTACTGAATTTCATACTCTACAAGCAAGCTCTAAAATCTTTGAGGTTATTAGGATTTAAAAGGCCTGCTTGGTTGCTCTATAGAGAATGTAATGTTTGGATTTGCAATAAGATGATTAATCAGGCGTGCATTAATTTAGAGTAGCTCGCTAGCATTACCTCAAGGCAAATAGTTAATATATTTACACTTAAGAGATAAAGTAATATAATTAAATATAATAATTAAGTGGCTGTGAGTAATGAAAAAAAATTGGTATGTAGAGAGTCTTAACCCTCAAAATTTTAATCAAATTCCTCCTATTACACTTTTTGATTCAACAAGGTATCCTTATGGCAATATCACTCCATTAGAAATACAATTAAGACAAAGTATGGCATGGCCAATCACGAGCCAAAATTTATGCAATATGAATTATGAGCATATCATTAAGCATGAGGCTATTGTTGCTATATCAACCACATTTAGAATAAATGATGAGAAACAATTAGAAAAAGCTGTGAAGCAAGCATTATATCTTGCACCTCAAATAGACATTGACCCAAAACAAGTGTTAACCGAAGCCACTAGCTTGGTTGGAAGCTATTTTAATGATACTTTAGATAATCAATCATCTACTTATAAAATATTGCAAGAATGGAGTAATAATTATGACCAAAAAATTGATTCGATAATCAATTTTAACTCTGATATCATTTCCAATTTAAGCATAAATAAAGAAGATTATAAAACTATTGAAACTAAGAAAAAGATTTTATCAGATTTGTACTTTGATAAAACTCTCATGGAAAAGTATACTGAATTAGCTGAAAAAACTATATCTAAAACTTTGAATACAGAGGAATTTAGTAACTTACAAAGGTTAACTATTCGCAATAAAGATAACCGTAAAGCCCTTCTAGTAGTTGGAGGCGCAGCATGTGGTAAAGGTAGCGTTACTGCAGAACTTAAAAAAGGTAGGACTTACGAAGATCAGGTGGAATTAAACCCTGATTTGTATAAATCTATAATTCTGCCTCATAATGAAATAGATAGATCAAAATATAACCACGAACAAACTAGACTAGCACATGGATCAATTACTCATCCAGAGAGCTCAGTTATATTCGATAAAATTGCCGAAAGATGGCAAAAAATGGCTAATGTTAATGCCGCGCCAAATATCTTAATGGATGTAGCCCGTGCTGGGCGTTGGATGACAAATACTTTGTCTTCTGGAGGAACTACAGTTGAGATCCATGCTGCAGACTTAGATAGCAATATAGCGATACACAGATCATATCAAAGAGGTGAAGCTACAGGAAGATTTATGCCTACTAAAGAACTGCTAAGGGGACATCAAGAGCAGGTTGACCTTCAATCAGACGCTTTAACCAAGAGAACGCCAAGTTCTAATTTAGTGGTATATAATTCTGAAGGACAAATTGGAGACCCCCTTAAAATTGTATTATTGGGAGATAAGGATAATAAAACAATTAGCATCTTTGATGCTAAAACGATGATAGATTATTTAAGCAAAAAGCAACTAAATATAAATGCAACAAGTCCTGAGGAACTTTATGAAAATCATAGCAATTTACAATTAACTAAAAACCTATTAGAATTTGCTAATAATTTTAAAGTTATATTTCATAATGAACATAAA
This sequence comes from Rickettsiales endosymbiont of Stachyamoeba lipophora, assembly GCF_003932735.1. NCBI lineage: Bacteria > Pseudomonadati > Pseudomonadota > Alphaproteobacteria > Rickettsiales > Rickettsiales endosymbiont of Stachyamoeba lipophora. Next base: position 928,759 of record NZ_CP033611.1, read on the forward strand.
CAGCCCATTCTTTCAATCCATAATGAGGGAAAGGGAGTAATAGCAAATATATTTGATACTCAATTATTCAATACTGAGTTAATCTCAAATCCTAATTTGTTGAAACTAGTTACGGGTCTTAAAGAAAATACAGTAGATATAAATATTGATTTATTTAATCAAGCAATTAAAATCGGTTCAAATATTACAGCCCTTTCTGGTGGTGACAAAGCTACTTCTTCAACCCAAGCTGTTATACCAAATATTAAAGCATATCAATCACAAAATAATCAAAGAGAGCGCTAAATATGTCTGAGACAAATAACAAAAATGATGACCTGCTAAGTTATTTAAAAAAAGTAGAAACTGGTGAACATAAGGTTAGCCAAGAGGAACGCCAAAAGGCCGAAGAACGGGATGACAGGAATCATTATTCAGAAGCGATCTTACGTGAGATGAAAAAAGAGAGTAACAAAATTGGTAATGAGCGGAAATAGCAATATTAAGTAGAAGCGCAGAAGTAATAGATTCTCTGGAAAAACAAGCTTTGCATGGTTTTCACACTAATTTAATCAAGTATATAGCATGACAGCTAATTCATCATGTTGATGTAAATAGTACTATGGAAAATATCGTTTAGCTAATGAGGCTAACCTAAACAAAATCATTTAAATACTCCCTAATTTTTTAGTCAATCGTTATGCTGCTATCTAGCATGGTACTATCAGTGTCTAGTTAAAATTCACTAACGTTAATTAATTGTTTTACTATTTTTTAACTGTATGATAATGCTATTTTGTATTAATAATTAACTAGGGGAGCTCACTATGAGCCATATTACCGAAGTACCGAAAGAGATATTTGCCGCTAATATTTTTAGCTATTTTAACCAGAGGGATTTGATTAATAATATTGCAATAAAGAATTCTTTATTGCAACGAAGAGTAGGATATAAATATACTGAAACTGTTAGGTCTATTACAATAAAGTGCTTAGAAGTGTTTGACCTTGCAGCTATTAAAGCTGATATTATCCAATCAATCAATGCATTGGACATTGGGCAGGCTGAAAAGCGACAAAAAAAAGATTTAATCAAAAAAATTTGGGACCAGCTGATAAAAGGTGAAGTTGATCAGGATGCAGATTTAGCAAATATAAAGGCTATTTTTAATGGAAATATTATTTTTCAAGAGGAGGTTGCTAAGAAACTACAATCTTTATTGGTTAAATTATATCCGAACTTTAAAATCAGTATTGAGGTTACCGATAAGAATATTAGTTCAATAATTAATAAGATTAACCAAGATGCTAATTTTGCTGATAGCCTAGCTAGAATAGTACAAACGCTTGATAGAAATGATATTAATAATGATTTTAATCAGTATGAATGGAAACAGAATGTGTTACGGTTGATTTCAATTTTACCGCAATGTAGCAATTTACAATCATTGAATCTAATTTCTAATGGAATGGAAGCAGAGGATGCCAAAGCTTTAGCAGAAGTGCTGCCGCGTACTAACATACATAGCCTTAAATTAAGTAAAAACAACATAGAGGCAGAGGGTGCTAAGGCTTTAGCAGAAGTGCTGCCGCGTACTAACATACGTAGCCTTAAATTAAGTAACAATAACATAGAGGCAGAGGGTGCTAAGGCTTTAGCAGAAGTGCTGCCACATACTAACATACGTAGCCTTAAATTAAGTAACAATAACATAGAGGCAGAGGGTGCTAAGGCTTTAGCAGAAGTGCTGCCGCGTACTAACATACGTAGCCTTAAATTAAGTAACAATAACATAGAGGCAGAGGGTGCTAAGGCTTTAGCAGAAGTGCTGCCGCGTACTAACATACGTAGCCTTAAATTAAGTAAAAACAACATAGGAGCGGAGGGCACTACAGCTTTAGCAGAAGTGCTGCCACATACTAACATACATAGCATTAGTTTCACCTTAAATAACATAGGAGCAGATGGCGCTGCAGCTTTAGCAGAAGTGCTGCCACATACTAACATACATAGCCTTAGTTTAAATTATAACGACATAGGAGCAAAGGGTGCTATAGCTTTAGCAGGAGTATTACCTAGTACTAAGTTACATAGTCTTTATATACGTCATAACAATATAAAAGATGTTGGTGTCAAGGCTTTAGCAAGAGCGTTGCCTCGTACTAAGCTACATATTCTTAATTTAAATTATAACGACATAGGAGCAGAGGGTGCTAGTGCTTTAGCACAAGAGCTGCCTAGTACTAATGTATGTAGCCTTAATTTAGATGATAACCAGATAGGGTTAGAGGGTGCTATAGCTTTAGCGGAAGCATTGCCCCAGTGTGCTAACTTATATAACCTTGATTTATGCTGGAGCAACATAGGAGATGCGGGTGTTAGGTCTTTAGCGACAGTGTTGCCTCATACTAACTTACATAGTCTTGATTTAAGAGGGAACAACATAGGAGCAGATGGCGCTACAGCTTTAGCAGGAGTGTTGCCTAACATTAAGTTACATAGCCTTACATTAAGTTTAAGTAATAACAACATAGGAGTAGATGGTGCAAGAATGTTAGGTGAAGCTATTGGTAAAGCAGCAAATTGTAGAGCTATCATTAATTTTTATGATAAGGATAATCGGCAAGCTTTTGACCAGGCAAGAGAAGAACAACAGCAAATTTTACAACAGCAAGAAGTAGGGCGTCAAAAGCAAGTTGAAGCAGCACAGGCAAGCGAACCACTGTCTACCAATTTTGTAGAGCGAGTAAAAGCCGCCGGGTACTCAAACAGCTTTTAGAAGGTAATATTGGGAATAGTTGGTTTAGGCGCTTGTATATTGATTGTACTGTATAACCTAAGTTAATGAATCAGAATATTGATATTTGGACCGGATATAGCTCTTCTGATGCGAACAACTAAAAATCCGATAGTGGTACTCGTATAACAATTACAAAAAGCATGAATGACAAAAGGTAGTACAAATTAAATGAACTATTACCTTCTATTAGTAATGATCATACGGCTATGCACCTATAAATTCCTAGTACTTTCCTAATAATAAGGTTAAAGGGAATTGTGGATATTTTGTTTCAGATTACGTTGGTGAAAAAGCACTTAGGGAATAAAAGATGTATAAAAGATATTCTTAATTTTTATATAATGCTTTGAAGGATAAAAGGTAAATTACAACTTAAGTTATGATGTATAAAATATAATAAAAAAGCTAAATTGTGTTTAAAGCAATCTGTCTAAAATATATTAAAAAACTTGTTTTTTCTGAATGAGAGAAAGTAATGATTGAATATTTGTGCTGATATTTGCTAATATTAATTTTATTTAAATTTTACTTTTTATTCACCTTGTTTTTTAATTCCTTATATTTAAAGTCGTAAGTAAACTTGAAATAAAAAGTATATGCGGTCATTTCTTTTTACAATCAGTACTTTAATAATATGTGCTCTAGTGATAATAGGTATTTATAAGAGGAAAGAAGCTATGCCTACTTTACCACCAATTGCACTGGGTACTGCTACTATTGCAGGGGGGATGCCTAATAAATCCTTAGCAATGAATGTCAATCAGCAAGCGGAAATTATTAGGCAAGCTATTGAATTGTATAAAAAGTACAACTTAGAACTCTGGATTGATACAGCGCCATTATATGGAAATGGTAATGCGTTAATTGCTACTGGAATTGCTTTAGGGGAACATCCAAGCTCAGTAACTTTATCAATTAAAGTCGGGCGTATTCTAGAACAAGTAACTGACAATAAGCCATATGTCCCTGGTCCGTTTGCAGGTGAAGGGCATTATAATATCCGTTTTGATTATAGTATAAAAGGCATAAATAACTCGTTTAAGCAAAATTTTGAATTTTTAAATAAAGCTAGAAAAGAAAGAGGATGGTCCGAGCTTGCGCCTAAAGATTTTAAGAATTTAATTATATTTATTCATGATCCAGAAACTGGGATGCATGGCGCTAATACTGGCGTTATAATTAAGCAAGTAAAAAAAGAAGCTTTACCTGCGTTAAATGAACTTAAAAAGCAAAAACAACTAACCCATATTGGAGTTGGTACCAATGAGGTTGACGCAGCGCTTGAACTGGTAGATAGCAAGTTTTTAGATATCATAATGGTTGCTGGAAGATTTACTTTGCTTGCTAATAAAGCTCCTAAAGCTCCTAAAGAAATAAAGGAAGATACTGCCAAAACTATAGAGTTACTAAACGCTGCTAAACAACATGCTAAATATCTAGTCTCGGCTTCTCCTGGTAATTCAGGTTTGATGTATCCTGGGGGTAATTGGTATAACTATAAAACAGCTTCAGCAGAGATTTTAGAATTTAGAGATAAGATTATTAAAGTATTTGATAAGTATCATCTGCCAATTGATGCTGGAATATTTAGATTTCCTATAGAAGCAGGAGCGGTTGCAACAGTAATGGGTGCTTTGACATCAGAACAAATTGAAGCAAATCTAAAAAGTTTTAAGACCAAAGTACCGCTAGAATTATGGCAAGAGTTACAAGAGGAAGGACTTGTAAATTCAGCTTTAACTTTTCCTCCACAGTAAGAATTTTCAAAAATAAAAAAGAAGTTTCTCCTTATTTTAAAGCTCTATGATTTTGTAAATATAGTTTGAGAATCATATATCACCTCTAAAATTTTAAAGCCTGCTCGTTCTAAATATTTATGCATTTGAGCTTCTGTACGGTCTTGCCATTTAACTTGTAGAATTTGAGTTTATTGTTGGAGGAGGAGTTAGAAAGCTGGTGATCAAAGTACTTCACGTAAGTACGCTCCAGTTTTGCGGTTCCATATGTCCGTTCATTTGCTTAGCAGCATAAGCAAGCTTAGAAATAAATTGTAATGGGTAAAGCACTTCTTGTGCTAGTCGTTTAATTTCATATAAAAAATCGTAGTTTATCAAGCTGAGGAGCTTCTGTTTATCCTTTTTTTCTTTTATTTCATCTATTTCGTTTTGTGATCAAAAGGTAATTTATGCTTGCAGTTTAAACCTGTTTATTTTAGGCTTCGATGAAGATTTTGAAATTAACAATTAGTAATTGAGTTCATAATGAAAATTAAAGTTACCAGTCCCGTAGTCGAAATTGACGGCGATGAAATGACCAGGATTATTTGGCAAATGATTAAGGAAAAATTGATTCTTCCTTTTCTTGATATTGACTTAAAATATTATGATCTTTCAATTCAAAATCGTGATCAGACTGAGGATAGCATCACTAAAGAAGCAGCTCATGCGATCAGGCAATATGGGGTTGGTATTAAATGTGCTACTATTACTCCTGATGAAAAAAGAATGGTGGAATTTAATTTAAAAAAAATGTGGGCTTCCCCTAATGGAACTATTAGAGGAATTTTAGATGGTACTGTATTTAGGGAACCAATAATTTGTAAAAACATTCCCTTGTTGGTGAAGAATTGGCGGCAGCCGATTATTATAGCAAGGCATGCTTTTGGTGATCAGTATAAAGCCCAGGAAATGGTTATTAAAACTCCTGGTAAATTAAAATTACAGTTTATTCCTGAAGATGGTAGCAATCCTCAAGAATTAGAGGTGGTAGATTTCCCTGGTAATGGAGTGGCATTATCAATGTTTAATTTTGATAAATCGATTGAGAATTTTGCCCGTGCTTGTTTAAATTATGGGTTGCTTCAAAATCAGCCGGTTTATTTTGCAACTAAAAATACTATCTTGAAAAAATATGATGGCAGATTTAAAGATATTTTTCAGGAAATATATAATAATGAATTTAAAACTCAGTTCGCAACTAATGGGTTATTTTATGAACATCGTTTAATAGATGATATGGTGGCTTATGCAATTAAATCAGCAGGTGGCTATATTTGGGCGTGTAAAAATTATGATGGCGATGTGCAATCGGATATTATAGCACAAGGGTTTGGTTCTTTAGGGTTAATGACTTCAGTGCTGTTGGCACCTGACGGTAAAACCGTAGAAACTGAAGCGGCTCACGGTACAGTTACCAGACATTATATAGAATATCTTAAAGGTAATAAAACTTCAACTAACCCGGTGGCTTCAATTTTTGCATGGACGAGAGGTCTCATTTACCGCGGTAAGTTTGACCAAAATATGGAGCTGGTTAATTTTGCTGAAAAGCTAGAGCAAGCGTGCATCAATACTATTGAGTCTGGCAAGATGACCAAAGATTTGGCGTTGTTAACTTCCACTCCGGATAAATGGCTGAGTACCGAAGAATATATTGATGCAGTGGTTAAGGCCTTATAAGTTCATTTAACCTTATAATATACAAAGGCAGAAAATTATTATATAATTAACTAAATTCATCTGTTGAACAATTAATTACGATCATTCAAAAGCTTAAGAGTTTGAATATTCTTGATATTTTTAATAGTTAGATTTGAATGTGCATTAATTAATATAGTAAATCTTATGGTTATAAGCAAATTACTACTATTTTTATCAGCTTTGTATCTTTTGGGAGCTAATAGTTACGCCGATCCGATTGTAAAAGATGCTAATAAATGTGTTTATTATTTTGATAAATTTGAAACATATCATCAAATTCCAAGAAATTTGCTAAAAGCAGTGTCTTTAACTGAGTCGGGTATATATTATCACCGACAACAAAAACTTATGACCTGGCCATGGACTATAAATTATAAGGGTAAAGGTTATTATTTTAAAACTAAAGAAGATGCTGTTAAAGCGGTTAAGACAATTTTCGCTAATGGTGAGCGTAGTGTGGATGTGGGGTGCATGCAAATTAATTTACATTATCATCAGCAGGCGTTTAAATCACTTGATGAGGCATTTAACCCTTATCATAATATTAAATATGCTGCAGAATTTTTAAGAAAAAATTATGAGCGTACCAGTAGTTGGAATAAGGCCGTTGCAATTTATCATTCAGAAAACTTTGATAAGAGTAGACCGTATCTAGTGCGTGTTATGCAAAATTGGCGCAATCATGATGGTAAAAATACAAACTATTTTCGAATGGCTAAACAAAATTATGAGCAAACTAAGATTAAAAATGCTCCTGCAATGGTAAATAACCTAAAGAAAATTAAAGAGCGGGAGCGGGTAAAAAACGGTAGAGTAGTAATTGAAGTCAGTGGCTATGGTGCTGATAAGGGTGGTGATGCAGTATCTAAAATAAGTAATGAGATAATAGCTAAACATCAATAATAATATAATTGCGCTTTGCAGTGAAAAATTAAAACTATATACTGATTAAAAAGGAGATTAAAATGGGGATGATGAGTTTAACGCACTGGATTGTGGTGCTATTAATTGTGGTAATTTTATTTGGTGCTGGCAAATTACCTAAAGTAATGGGTGATGTAGGAAAGGGTATCAGGAACTTTAAAGCCGGTTTAAATGGTGAAGAAGCTCAAGATAATAGTGCTAACCAAACTTTAGACAATAAATCTAAGTAAAAAGTTTTAACAAGCATGAATGACGACCTTATAACTATTTATAATATTAAGCGTGCTTTAAAGAAAAAAGGCTTTGCAATTTTATTATTAATTTTTGCTTTGCCTATGGCTGTTCCGTTACCTTATCCTCCAGGGTTTACTTCGATATTAAGTATCCCTATTTTGTTGTTTGCCTATCAGTTACTTAATCAATATCCTGAGCCCTATCTACCGCATTTTATTTGTGCTAAAGGCTTTAAAAGGGAAACGCTTAGGCATTTTATCAAAAAGGCAGGCCCAGTTTTTTTTAAAATAGAAAAGTTTTTAAAGCCCCGTTTAGAGGGGGTGGTTGATGGAAAGTTTAAATATGTTTACTTTGGCGCTATATTGATTAATGGTATTTTTATCATATTACCGCTGATGTTTGCTAATGCTTTGCCGTCATTGGGAATAGTATTAATTGCATTAGGGATGATTAAAAAAGATGGGTTGTTTATCATATGCGGTATTATTGTCTCATTTATAAGTTGGCTCGTAGCTATAAGTGTTATATATTTCGGCGCTCAAGTGGTAACTAAATTTTTAGGTTTTATAATTTAAGATGAATTACAAAATAACTTCAGAACCTCCTAGCAGTATTACTAGTAAAATTATTCCTGAACTAATTACGTTGGCTCAAGAGCAAAAGGGCTTGAAACCGTTTAAAGGAGTTGCTTTTGCCATACGTGATCATAAAAATGAAATTTTAGCCGGTACTACGGCAGTCATTTATTATGGTTGTATGTTTATTGAATTATTATGGGTTGATCCGCATCATCGAAAAAAAGGCTTGGCCTCTAGTTTAGTTAAAAGATTAGAGCAAGTGGCTAAAGATAATAATTGTAATATGATTACTATTACTACCATGGATTGGGAAGCTAAGCCTTTATATGAAAAATTAGGGTATTTTGTGGAGTTTGAACGACATGGATATTACCAAGAATCTATACGTTATTTTTTAAGAAAAAATCTAGTTTAGTTAGGTTGCATACACTTAGCGTGCTACAAAGCTATTTGGGTATTGTTTAGCTACCAATGTTGATTTAATATCTGAATATAATAAATTCTTTGAAAACTAACCAATATTTTTGTTTAAAAATTTTTTGCAATATCTCTCTTATTCAGATTGCCGTACAAAACTTAGTGCGCATAAATTAATTGATATCAACTAATTTTAAATTTATTTTAAAATGTACAATTTGATGTATTAATTATTCTAAGCTTATAACCTAAGATATTCAAATTTAATCCAATTAGTTGCTTTAAAAGTTGACATTACCTAATATTATTATATTAAGCTATCGCGATACTTGATTTTGTTAACTTGTTGTTAATCATTTATCGTTATAATTTAACAAAAGGTAAGAACTTACATGATTACTAATCAAAGTGATAGAATATTTTCAGAAAGAGAACGTAGTGCCAATCCATCAGTAGTGCTGCACCAACCAATCTTTGATAGCTTAGCAGAACAAGCCATAGATTATTCGAAGTTTCTTGCGGCTAGATATCCTGATAAAATTAGTGAGAGTAAAGAATTGCAACATATTCTCTCATATTTTGGCATAAGCGACTTAGCTAGCGTCAGCAAAGAAGATTTGCAAACGCCTTTTTATTTAAATGATGAAAAAAATGAAAAATTATCGCAATTAGTTAATATTCTATATAATACTAATAAGTTATTTAGCTATGGGCTTAATATACAGGTTCCAGGATTTGGTTCATTTGATCAAGAAAAAAAAGTAAGTGTTACTAACCAAATTATAAGTAAGTTATCCAGAGGGGGTGGGGATAGGTTGGTAATAATGTTTTATGCAGTCATAGCCCAAGAAAGTGTTAAGCCTTCATATATAAAAAACAAAAAGATTAGCTGTACCCAAGTTGCTGAATATCTCAAAGTTCTTAATGGGCAATTTCATTATTTTGGAGGAGTTGATAATTCTATAACTCCAGAAGTTTTCGAAAAAATTTGCCGCTTTGTTTACGTTTCAAAAATCATTACTAAAATGAGCAGAAGTGATCAGATTGCAGCTATATATCCTATGGAGAGTTGTAAAAATTTTTGTGCTAGCTTAGCTACAAAATCTTTAGAGCAAATAGATGAAATTATCTCTAAAATTGATAAATGCAATAATAGTGAGCTCCAGGTGAAATTTGATAATCGCAGTACGGTCGCTCGCATTGTCTCTGCATCAAATGTTCATGGCATGTTTCATTAGTTAAAGTATAAGCATCCTGGTGTTATCAGCGTAAGCTGGGATGCTTAAATTTTCATTTGTTCTTATAACGCTTAATCGAATTAATATATTAGAAATATCAATTTTCTCTGTAGTTCTATCTCTTAAAATTTTTTATTATATTTTAGGCTCTTAGCTAAAAATTTATTTATCTTACCATTTACTGTAATAATCAAGCTAGATGACACTTTTATTATATTTTTCAATTGGTTAATCGATCACATTGCAAAAACGTTACTAAATATTTAATACGCTTAGTAAAAAGTTAATTGACAATATAAAGTTTATACTTATTAAACATACAAAATTAATTAACTAAAAATTAAGTGATATTAAAATGCCAAAGCAGACTACTAGAATAGTTACTAGTCCTCAAAAATTTCATCCTGATTATGTTAAAGAAGATTTTAGATGTTTAACGGATTATTTAGATAGACTTTCCCGCACTACCTTAATTAAAAGAGCGATAATTAGTTCCAACTTGCTCGAGGTACAGCATAGTTTTACAGTACATTTTTGTGATGAATTTAATTATCTTTTAGAAGAATTCTATGAGATGGAAGATTTAAACACAGTGAATGAACAAGATTTTGACAATGAGCTGTATGAGGATGTAGCAAATATTAAATTTTATATTAAGTTTATATGTAATGTAGGTATCTTGTTTGATAATAAATGGTGCTTTAATTTGAGTTATTTTCAGCAAATTTCAAATGATGATCTGAAATCTCAGGTTATGTCTGAAGTAGTAAATTATCTAGTGGGTTGTAGTAATGATGTTGAGTTGGCTAAGATAACCTTGCAGATGAGTTCACACCAATTTATCCAAGAAAAAAAGCTTAACCTTAATAATTTGGCGCAATATCTAATGGATCAGGCAGATAATTTACCCGCATATGGCCCATTTCATGGTGTGGTTAATACAGTTATTTTAAGTAAGATTTGTCGTTGTTTTTATATCGAAGAGAATTTTCAGTATCTGAACCAAGTTGAGAAATTGGTTTTAATAGGGCCTAACCAAAATTTTGCACAATTTATAACAGATCTGCCAAGCTTTGGTTTAGATAGATTGGATGGCATTGTTAATCAAATAGAGCATAGGATTCAGCAAAATAACATACCACCACATGCTACCAACCTAGTGACTGACCCACCTAGGAGATCTACCGCTGGGTTTTATCGCTAGGAAATGATAAACAAATTAACTTGAACATAGTTGTATTCATGCTAATAATGATCATGAGGTAAATATGTTCAAGTTAATTTATGCAATTATTTTTGCTATAAGCAGTCTTAACTCAGTGTATGCTACTGCTGCTATCAATGTAGCTATAACACAGATTGCTCCACATAAATCGCTCGACCAAGTAAGAGAGGGGGCGATAGATGAGCTTAAAGAACAATTCCCAAAAATCATAATCCATCATTATAATGCGGTGGGTAGTATTATTAACGCTACTAATATTGCTGCTAGCCTTAATGCTAGTGATTCGCAAGTAGTTATTGCAATTGCAACTCCCATGGCACAAAGCTTAAAACAAAAGATTAAAGATAAACCAATTGTTTTTGCCAGTGTTACTAATCCTAAGCAAGCTGAATTAGTCAAAAATTATGAGCATCCTGAATCAAATATAACTGGGGTGATTAATAATATTGCCGCCCTAGAGCAAATAAATTTTATTAAGAAAATTTTGCCTTCAGTGCAAAAAATAGGGATTATTTATAATCCTGCTGAGGCTAATTCGAATGCGATCATCCAAGATTTAAAGGCTTATGAACATAAAGGCTTAAAATTTATCCTTAAGCCTTTAAATAATTCCAATGAAGTAGTATTAACCGTAAATGCAATTCTTAAGCAGATAGATTGTTTGCTGCTTATTAATGATAATACTGTTGCAAATAGTGCTAGTGTAATTGTAAATCACCTGAAAAAAGAAAAAATTCCAGTTATTGCAGTGTTTGATGCGAGCGAGTTTGGAGTGCTAGCTAGTATTTATAATGATGAGTATACAATTGGGCGCCAAGCAGGCAAGATGGCGGTAAAACTTTTGAGGGGCGAAAAACTGGCTAATATTCCTGTTGAAACTGCTTACAAACAGTTAACAACTGTAAATAAAAAAGTAGCAGAAGAATTGGGGCTTAAGATTGCTCCTATTAATCAATAATTTTAGTAAATTTACAATAAAAATGCATAAAGGGCTGGTTTGGTTAAGAAGGGATTTACGGGTTGATGATCACAAGGTAATAGCAGCTGCAACGCAAGAATGTGATCTGGTTTATTTGGCTTTTGTATTTGATGAGAATATTTTAGCCAGATTTGTTAATAAGCAAGACCGTAGACTAAGTTTTATTACTGACGCTCTGCTTGGCATTAATAAACGTATCAAAATATATAACTCCCAAGTGATCGTAACTGTTGGTAATCCCGAACAGGTTATTCCGGATATGGCGGGTATTTTAGGAGTAGAACGCATTTATGCCGGTACGGATTATGAACCGAGCAATGTAATTCGTGATCAAAAAGTAGTAAATAGCTTAGCTAAGTTGGATATTAGCTTACAGTTAATTTGTGATCATTTAATTATTCCTGCTGAAAAAATTTTAAAAAATAACCAAGAACCTTACAAGGTTTTCACTCCTTTTGCTAAAGCATGGCGTGCTCATTTAAGTAAGGCGGATTATCAACTAGTACAACCTAATTTAAATAAATTATGTTATCCAAGCAGCCAAGAGCTTAACCAGCTGGAGACCCGGGTTAAGTTAATTGAGACCCAGCAGGCGCAGGAAATTTTAACAATTGTAGGATATGAATATCAACCAAATTTATCATTTATAGTAGAAGATGCGGCTGTAAAATTACAAGAATTTTTAGATAATAAAATAAATAATTATAATATTGAGCGTAATTTTTTAGCCAGAAATGGTACTAGCCTTCTTTCTCCTTATTTAAGATTTGGAATAATTTCTATTAGAGAATGTTTTAGAGAAGCTAATGAAATTGAGACTAATGGAGCTTATGCTTGGGTACAGGAATTAATCTGGCGTGAATTTTACATGATGATTTTATTTAGATTTCCTCATACCGTAAATTTGGAGTTTCAACCGGCTTATCAGTATACCCTAAAATGGGAGAATGATCCTAGTAAAATTAAAGCTTGGCAGGAAGGCAAAACTGGCTATCCGATTATTGATGCAGCAATGAGGCAGTTAAATCAAACGGGTTGGATGCATAATCGGGCAAGGATGATAGCCGCCTCATTTTTAACCAAAGATTTATTGGTTGATTGGAAAATAGGTGAAGAATATTTTGCTCAACAATTATTGGATTATGATTTATCCTCCAATGTAGGGGGATGGCAATGGTCGGCTTCAACAGGTACTGATGCTCAACCTTATTTTAGAATATTTAATCCTTATACCCAAAGTAAAAATTTTGATCCGCAAGGTGAATATATCAGGACTTATGTAAGTGAGCTTAAACAAGTGGAAGAGCAAAGCATTCACAAGCCTTCAGAGCAGATAATCAAATACTATGGATATCTGCCGCCAATTGTGGATCATAGCGCTCAGCGCATCAAAACCTTAAATTTATTTAAAGCAGTGAAGTAATGAATAGTATAATATTGTCGATTGTAGGATTTTTAGTAGTTTTAACTATTTTAGTAGTAGTGCACGAGTTTGGGCATTATTTATTTGCCAGAATTTGTGGAGTTAAAGTTGAAGCTTTTGCAGTTGGATTTGGCAAAGAGCTAATAGGCTTTACTGATAAGCATAATACCAGATGGAAGATTTGTATGCTGCCACTTGGTGGATATGTGAAGTTGTACGGTCATAATCAATTTATGCGTAAAGATGGAACGAGTGAAGAATTGGATCCAAGTATTACCTTTGATGATAAACCTAATTATCAAAAGATTCTTATTGCGTTAGCTGGGCCTGTTTTTAATTTGTTATTGGCGATATTGATTATAAGTGCACTTGTATTTACTAAAGGTATACCTGATACTTTGCCGATAGTGGAAGAGGTAATAAAGGAGAGTCCGGCTGCTAAAGCTGGCATCCAAAAGGGTGACATCATTGCCTATATTAATGGTGCTAAAATTAATTATTTTAGTGATATTGTGCGTACATTAGATCAAGAATATCATAAACCTCATAATTTGAGTGCTAATATGATACTAACTCTTAATATTATAAGATATGATGAGGATTTAAGGGTAAAGGTCACCCCTATAAAAAATGAGCAAGGGCGTCGGATATTAGGGATAGTTGGTAACTTTGATAAAGATCTAATCTACCGTAAAATTAGTTTATTTAAAGCCATGCAAATTGGAATTATGAAAACGGCTCAAGATACTTTGGCAATAGCTAATGAAATCAGAAGTATGGTGACAAATAATGCTGATCTTAATCAATTTGGAGGCGTGATTTCTATAGCAGATTATTCAGGTAAAGCCTTTGCTAAAGGAGCAGAAATCTTATTGTCATTTATTGCGATACTTTCAATTAATCTGGCAGTGATCAATTTAGTACCTATACCTGGGCTTGATGGAGGTCATATTATGATATATTTATCATCAATGGTACTTAAGAGATCATTTGTAGAAAAGATTTCGGTTTATTTATTGCCTTTTGGAATTTTTTTGTTGATATTTTTGATGTTAATTGCCAATTTAAATGACGTCTTTAAATATTTTATAAAGTAACCAAAATGATCAAGAATATCTTCTTAATAATTGCTTTATTGTTTGCTGTTAATTCCTATGCAGAAAAAGTCAATAAAATTGTAATTGAAGGATTACAAAGAGTAGAAGAATCTACAATTTACTCATATTTAGGTTTTGCTAAAGAAGACATGGTGAGTAGCCAAAAAATTGACGATGCGACCAAAAAATTATTCCAAACCGGTTTATTTGAAGATATAAAGATCTCCTCTCAAAATGGAGTGGTGCATATTAAGGTGGTTGAAAACCCAATGATCCATACTTTGTCACTTGAGGGTAATAAGCGGGTTAAAACAGATGATATTATAAAAGAACTTACTCAAACTTCACGCTCGATATTGAATAAAAGTAAAGTCCAGATAGATGTTGAAACTATTAAAAGGCTTTATCAAAGAAATAGCAGATATGCAGCAAAAGTAGATACTAAAATTATTAAGCTACCTCACAATAGAGTGAACTTGATTTATGAAATTAATGAAGGCCCTAAAACTTTGATTTCTAAAATTTACTTTATTGGCAATAATAATGTAAGTGGCGGTAAACTTAAAGATGTTATTTTAACTAGAGAAGATAAATGGTTTAGGTTTTTAACCGATTCACCTAAGTTTGATCCTGAAAAGGTTAAATTTGACCGGGAGCTATTAGTAGATTTTTATACTTCCCGTGGATTTGCTGATATTGAAATTGAAGATCCGGTAATTGACTTATCAACTGAAAGCAATAGTTTTGTAGTTACTTTTATTATTAAAGAAGGTGAGATTTATAATTTTAGAAATATTACAGTTGATAATAAGCTAAAAAATATTGAAACAAAAGAAGTTGAAAGTTTAATCGGGATCAAACCTAAAAAGCGTTATAACAGCCAGCTAATTAGGCAGGATGTAGAGGTGATTAATAACCTTTTGGCTAATAAAGGTTATCCTTTTAGTACCGCTGAAGTAAGCCTCGATAAACATCCTGAAGCTAGACTTGTTGACGTTAAGTATGTAATTGATGAAGGCCCAAAATTTTATATTAACCAAATTAATATTAAAGGTAATTTAAGAACGGTAGATAAAGTTATTAGGCGAGAATTTAAAATTGCTGAAGGAGATCCTTATCATGCTAAACAAATTCAAAAAGCTGAAAAAAGACTAAAAGATTTAGATTTTTTTGACCCAGTAACTGTAAGACCTTCGCATAGCGAAAAGGCTGATGACAGAGTAGATGTAGATGTTGAGGTAAAAGAAAAATCAACCGGATCTTTAAATTTTGCAGCTGGAGTTTCATCAATCCAAGGGCCAATTGGTAAAATTGGCTATCAAGAAAGAAACCTCGCAGGCCGCGGCTATGAAATAGATACTTATTTGATGAAAGCTAGAAGGGATACAGATTTCAAGGCTAGTTTTACTAACCCATATTTTTACGATTATGATTTAGCAGTAGGAATTGACGTTGAAAGAGTACTTCATGATAAATCAAAGAAGTTAGATCGTAACTATTCCCAACAAACTAATATGATTGCAGGTAGAGCTAGTTACGAAATTATAGAGAATTTACGTTATGGTACTTTTTATAGATATAAGGTAGATGAATATAAAGATATTGAGCAAACTTCTTCCTTATTGCTACGTGAGGATAATGCTAAAAAGATTATCTCATCTATTGGTCATTCTTTATCATGGGACAGTTTAGATAGTAAGCAATATCCAACTAAAGGATTGTTAGTCAAATTTGTACAGGATTTAGCAGGTATATTTAAAGGTTCTCAATTTTTTAGAAATGAATTTAAAGCAAGTTTTTATAAGCCGGTTATAAGACAAGATGTGGTATTGCTTTTGCAATTTGGAGCAGGGCATATCCAGTCTTTAGGTCATAGCAAAATTCCGATTTCTGAAAGATTCTATATGGGTGGAGATGATGTAAGAGCATTTAGAACCAATGGTATTGGCCCACGAGATAGCACTACAGGAGAAGCCGTTGGGGGTAATACTTTCTATAATGCTAGAGCGCAACTTTCTGTGCCACTTGGTTTACCTAAAGAATTAGATATTCGTGGTTTAATATTTGCTGATGCGGGCGGCTTATTTGGCGTTGATTATAAAAATTATAGTGATCCAGCTTATATAAAATCAGTTATTTTTAACTCTAAAAATCCACGTGCTGCGATTGGTACTGGAATAGCATGGCATTCCCCGATAGGATTAATTGGTATAACTGTTGCTAAGCCAATTTCTAAACAGTCTTTTGATAAAGAAAAAATATTACGCTTTTCAATTATGTCAGAATTTTAATTATTTAAGTTGAGTTTTTATTATGTTAAAAAAAGTTTATTTTATATTATGCACGGTCTTAGCGATTAACTTAGCTTGTGCAAGTGAAGCTGATTATTTAGTGGTAGATATTGAACATGTGCTCTCTGAAAGCAATGCAGCCAAGAATGTGCAAAAGCAATTAGAAGAAAAGAAAAAAAAATATGAAGATGAGATTGCCAAGCAAGAAAATCAATTGAAAGCAGATGAAGGTAAATTAAAGAAAGAACAAAAAACTTTATCTCCTGAAGCTTTTGAAAAAAAGGTTCGTAGCTTTCAAACTAAGCTTGCTGAGGTACAACGTGGCATTCAGATGAAGCGCAGTAATCTTGAAGAAATGAATATTAAAGGAATTAGTAAAATTAGTGAAGTGGCATCCAATGTGATTAAAGACATTGCCGAAGAAAGAAAAGTTAAAATAGTATTTCCTACCTCGCAAATTTTATATGCTGATGTCTCTCTTGATATTACCGTGGAAGTATTGAAAAAGGTAAATCAAAAGCTTAGCAAAGTTACAATAGAGTAAGCTTAAGTTGTGATGGATAATAGATTTTTTACAGTTACAGGTGCAGTATCAGTTCAAGCTTTAGCGAATATACTAAATTTAGAACTGCATATAAGTGATGAGCTAGATGCTAATCAATGTTATTTTTGTGATATAGCTTCTTTTGAAAATGCCGGCGAAGCATCCTTATGCTTTTTGGCTAATAAGAAATATTTAACTGCCCTTGAGCAGACGAAAGCTTTAGGTGTGATTCTAGAGCCAAAATATTTAGAATATGCACAAAATATCAAGATCAAGTTGGTAAGTAATACTCCTTATTACAGTTATGCTAAAGCGCTTGAATATTTTTACAGCTCTATTCAAGAGGCAAAGAATAAGCAGAGTTATATAGCTCCAAATGCTACTATTGCAACTAATGCTAAAATTGGTAGTAATGTATATATTGCGGCTAATGTAGTGATTGAAGATAGTGTTGAGATTGGGGATAACGTAGTTATTGATGCGAATAGCGTCATTAAATATGGAGTTAGAATTGGTAACAATTCTAAAGTTTATAGTAATTGTACGTTGCAGTATACTGAAATTGGCCAGAATGTAATAATTCACCCTGGAGTGCGTATAGGTCAAGACGGATTTGGTTTTGCGTTTGCCAGTTATAAACATAATAAAGTTTTACATATTGGCAGAGTGATAATTGAAGACGATGTGGAGATTGGAGCAAATACAAGTATTGACCGAGGCTCAGTTAATGATACGGTGGTAGGCAAAGGTAGTAAGATAGATAACCTGGTGCAGCTAGGGCACAATGTTAAGGTTGGCAAAAATGTTATTATTGTAGCTCAAACCGGTATTGCTGGTAGCACTGAAATTGGTGATTATGCAGTAATAGGTGGCCAAGTAGGCATTGCCGGACATATTAAAATCGGTGCAAAAGTTCAAATAGCTGCCCAATCAGGAGTTGTAAAAGATATTGAAGATGGCTCCATAGTTGGTGGCACACCTGCTGTAAATATTAAAGATTGGCATAGACAAAGTTTGGCCTTACAAAAAATGATTAAGAAAGGATCTTAAATGGAATTATTTAGCGTTGATATCAACCAAATTTTACAAATGATACCACATCGTTATCCAATTTTATTAGTTGATAAGATTGTCGATATTAAGCTTGGAGAGTCTGCTGTAGGTATTAAAAATGTGACTTTTAATGAGCCGCATTTTATGGGGCATTTTCCTAACGTGCCAATCATGCCTGGAGTATTGATTGTTGAGGCGATGGCTCAGACTGCTGCTGCACTTGTAGTGAAAACTCTTGGAGAAGAAGCTAAAGGCAAATTGGTATATTTCATGACTATTGATCAAGCTAAATTCAGAAAGCCGGTTATTCCAGGGGATGTGCTGAAAATGCAAGTGGTTAAAGAGCGTAATAAGGCTAATGTATGGAAATTTATTGCTACTGCATTTGTAGAAGATAATAAAGTAGCGGAAGCCATGTTTAGCGCAATGATTATGGATAAATAGTATGGCTCAAGCAATACATCTAATACATCAAACTGCAATAATAAGTCCTTCTGCAAAAATTGGTAATAATGTTAAAATAGGCGCATATTCAATCATTGGTGACAATGTTGAATTAGGAGATGATAATATTATTCATTCACATGTGGTAATAGATGGATTAACTACTATAGGAAATAATAATCAGATTTTCCCTTTTGCTGCAATTGGTCTTGCTCCGCAGGACTTGAAGTTTAAAGGTGAACAATCGAAACTTATTATTGGTAATAACAACGTTATACGAGAATATGTTACCATTAACCCTGGCACTGAGGGTGGGGGAATGCTTACAGCAGTAGGCAATAATTGCCTCTTTATGGTAAGTTCTCATATTGCTCATGATTGTAAGGTTGGTAATAATGTAATTTTAGCCAATAATGCTACCCTTGCCGGCCATGTCAAGGTTGAGGATTTTGCAATTATCGGTGGGTTATCAGCTGTACATCAATTTGTAAGAATTGGTAGTCATGCTATGATTGGCGGAATGTCCGGTATTGAAAAAGATATAATTCCATTTGGAACCGCTATGGGTGAAAGAGCTTCGCTTGCCGGTTTAAATATTATCGGGATGAAACGTCGTAATTTTGATCGCGATGAAATTAACGCGCTAAGAAATATGTATAAGATGTTGTTTGAAGAGGAAGAGGGGCTTACTTTTGATCAAAAGGTTACAAAAGTTAGAACAGAAATGGGAAGCTCAGAAGCAGTTAAACAAATTTTGGAATTTATAGATGCTGATGCCTCAAGAGCAGTTTGCCGACCAAAATGAAATAATAGGGGTAATAGCCGGTAGTGAAGGGTTACCCTATGTTTTAATTGATCAATTACAGCAAAAATGTATAAATTTTATTATCATAGCATTAGATTTAAAGCTGCATTTTTATTTAAAATATAAAGGCTTGCCAAGTTTTTATTGTTCATTAACGCGCGTCTCTCCTATTTTGCAAATTTTAAATAAATTTCAGATTAGTAAAATATTATTAATTGGTAAGGTACTTAGACCCAACTTAGCTTCTTTGCTAGGAATTGATGATGAAGCAAAAAAAATACTTAAGTATTTAAAAGATTTTAGAGGCGGCGATAATAATCTATTGACTAATTTAATTACCTATCTTGAGCAGCATTTAAATTTAAATGTGCTGGATCCTAATCCTTATTTGCAATTTTTAACCGTTAACTCAGGAATTTTAACTAGCAATGACATTAGTGATCAGCTAACAAGCGACATACAATTGGGCCAAGATTATTTAAAGTTCGCTAGTAAATATGATATTGGCCAAGCGGTAGTAATAAGGAATAATCAAATAATAGCTGTTGAGGCATTAGAAGGTACTGAAAAAATGCTTAAGCGCTGCCAAGAGTTTAAACAATTAAAACCTGCAGGTGTGTTAGTTAAGCAGCCTAAAACTAATCAGGAAACTAAGGTGGATATACCTACTATCGGGATTAATACTCTTAAGCAAATTAAAAATGCAGGAATTGCAGCTGTTGCTATTACAGCAGGCAAAACTTATTTAGTAGATAAGTCGCAAATGCTAACGTATGCTAAGAACAACAATATAGCTATTGTGGCTATTAATGAATAATATAGTTTACCAGAAGAGAGCTATATAATTTTAATAAAATAAGAGAGATATTTATGTATCAAGTGGCTGTTAATACTGAAAACTTTGAAAAAATTGTGGTGCTTAAGCTTATAAATTATCTTACTTTTATTTTTGACCATTTTAAGCTCAATTATCAAATTAGTACAGCAGTTAACAGTCAAAACCAGTTGGTTATAGCAATAGATGGCAATGATTTAAGTAAATTGCAGGAAATAACTATAAATTATGGTAAACTACTGCTTAAGCAAATTCCTATGAATAAAATTTTTGAGGATGAAGTAAGCCTCATGAAGCTTAAGCAACATCTTGATTTTATTACCTTAGAAGTAAAATTGCTTGAGGAATTTAAAGCAACCGGTGGCCTTGCAATTGATGTGGATTATAATTTTGGGGCTACTGATCAAAAAATTAATGAACTGTTTAAGCTGGTAGGTGGGCA
Organism: Rickettsiales endosymbiont of Stachyamoeba lipophora; assembly: GCF_003932735.1. Lineage (NCBI taxonomy): Bacteria > Pseudomonadati > Pseudomonadota > Alphaproteobacteria > Rickettsiales > Rickettsiales endosymbiont of Stachyamoeba lipophora. The sequence goes on from NZ_CP033611.1 coordinate 949,547, forward strand.
GTTAACTTCTATATAATGATTAAGTTTTCTTGAAGGTTAATTTATTAACTGATATAATTAAATTAAAATTATAGAGATTTAATTATGTCTAGTAGTTCTAATGGTAATAGATTTAATAATCGTACGATAAACAACCTGGCCGATTATGCATATGAAAATGCAAAATATTACAATTCGGGTGAAAAAGGCTTCAGTGAACTTTTGTTTAGTGTTATGCAACCTGAGCTTTCTCCAAAGTTACAAAATGATCTGTTTGAGATTAAAAATTACACCCATTCATCACGTGTTGGGTTGGTATTAGAAACCTTAGAAAGACATCCTGATTTGTATAATATGGTGGAGAATAAGCAACAATTTAAAACAGCTTTTTTAGCTAACATACCTGAGAGTGATATAGCGAATGTAGCATCAAGGTTAGATCAAGCCTTTGCCCCTAGAGAGAAGCAGCAAGCGCAAGCTGCAAGACAAAAAGGTACTTCTGATCTTGAAAATAATCTCGAGATGGGCAGTACACCAGGTAAGGATCCGAATACTGTAACAAAAAATATTTCTCCACAGCAACAATCACTTCAACCAAAACAAGATGTACAACCTAAACTGAAATATGCTTCAGCCCAACAACAAGTAAAAGACGTAGCTACTAAAGCCGGTAAGACAGTAGGACGGATTGCTAGCGATGTTGAAAAAGAAGTTTCTAGCCAATTTACTAGGCAAGGGGGTATGTCTGTGCCTTCTCAGACCCTTCGAGCACATGCTAATATTGTAAAGTTGGTTGGGACAGGAGTAGGTACGCTAAATAATGGCCTTACTGATACTATAACAGCAGTTGCTAAAAATATAAAGGATAAACATCCTAACATTTCTGCAGGGTTAGAAACGGCAGCTAAATTAAATAAAAATTTAGGTAAAGTTGGACAAGCGGCATTAAAAGCGACTGAATATGTGAGCAGAGGTGCTGCATTAGTAATGGATATTGTAAATTCTCCGGTATATTATACTGTAGATAAATGGCCGGAAGCTATGACAAATATATGTAACACTTTTTTTGATAGGTTGGAACAAATGTTGGGTGAAATGGAGAAAAAAGGTCCTTCTAACGTTACTCCTCCAACTGAAAAAGAGATGAGAGATCTAGATGTATTGGATACAAGCCGTGCTATGGTAGTAAGTCCCCCTAATATTCCAGATGGAACTGGTCAAAATGTTAGTCCTGATAATACTCCTAAAGTTGATCAAGGTCAGCAGCTAGAAATTGGTGGGCAAGGCGGAGGATATGGTAGGGGATAAAAAATTAATCTCTTGTTTTTTATAAAATTTATGCAACTTGTCATAAGATAGTACGAATAATATATTATTAGCCTAAGCACCAGCTTTGTAACGAAAATGAGGCGGCATATTTAATTAATATTAAAATTTGACTTTTGGCCGTATTTATTCCAATTTGTCTTGGTTGTATATGTTTATATCTATTAGTATAAAGCATTAAAAGAAGCTAGCTTGATGCTTAAGTTAGAGTGAGTAAATTTGGATTTTGCTATTTTATAGCTATATGTTCACTTAGCTTTTACTAAGTTTCTTTCCTTATGCCTATTATTAATTTTAACTTGATTCATTACATAGCAAGATACCAATAATGCAAAAAATTAACATTTCATTAATATTTTCTTGAGAGTTAATCTACTATCTGATATGGTGGGATTAACAAAAATGAGAACTAATTATGTCAAGCGCTACTAATACTTTGGTTAAAGACCAAGTTAAGAAAAGAAAATTAAATGCTAATGAGGATAATGGTTTAGCAAAAAAGGTTAAAAAATCTTTAGATGCAGTTGCTAATAATTTTGAGAAAGAAATTAGTGATAATTTTACCGCGGGCTATGCAAATAGACAAGAAAGCAGTGATGGTGCATGGATAGCTCCTACTTTAAAAGGGCATGGTGTTGCTGCAAAGTGGGTAGGTACAGGTGTTGGCGCACTAAATAAATTTGGTGCTAATCTTTTAGCGGATGCCGCTAACAAAATGAAGAATACTCATCCAAGAATTGCTCAAGGCTTAGAAACAGCTGTTAATTTGAGTGAAAAATTAGGCAAGGCTGGGAGTGTAGTTATGAAAATTCATGATTATGCGGTTAGGGGTGCTACATTGGTGGTAGAGATTGTAAATTCTCCGGTGTATTTTACTGTGGATAAATGGCCGGAGGCTCTTGAAAGAACTTGTAATACCTTTTTTGATAGATTGGAACAGATACTGGATGAAATGGAAAAAAAGGGTCCTGAGTCCATTACTCCGCTGAGTGAGCGGGATATGAGGGATATAGATGTAATGCGGATGGCTCATGCTAGTGTATTAAATCCACCTGTTATTCAAAACCAAGCTGGCCATAATTTGAGTCCTGATATAACTCCTCCACTAGAAGAACAAGAGCAGGAATTAGAAGTGGTTTGATAAGAACTATGATTAAATAATTTTTACTTTGCTTGCTTTTTATATAGAATATGTTTAAATAATTCCCGAAGGTTAAGGGCAATATGTCAGAAAACCTGGTCAGGTCCGAAAGGAAGCAGCCATATTTGGCCGCTATTGGGTCTTAACCTTCATATGATTGATTGCTAAAATTATTCTGTAATAGTATCCATATTTTCTATAGCTTTCCTCTCAATCTACTCTTAATAATTAATAATTTGCTAACAATAATTGGTGTTAACTAATAAACAAGAGAAAAAACAACCTTGTTTATAAGATAAGCTGCAATTTATAATTGCTATCAAGCTAATAAAAATCGTAGCAAGCAGAAGAGGTAAGAGTTAATTATAATTATATTGATGATAATAAAGATATCACTTTTATACCCGGCATAAAAGTGGATGTTCAGACTCCTATTTTTGTCAGTGGTGATTAAGATGGATTTTCTAGCTTATTTGTACAACCAATAATTAAGCTACTGCTAAGCCTAATATGAATAATAAAGGATAAGCTAGGACCCCGAAAAATTATTATTGGTATAATAAAAATAATTGTAATATTTGTAGATATCTTTAAGCGGGATGGCAATATCCCGGGGCGCAAATATGGTGATTAAAAAAGCAGCTTCAGATAAAAATTGAACGGTATTTTGAGTGATATGGTCCTGATAGATGCAGGACTATAGGTAAAAGCACAAGCAAGTTTCAAATGCTCTGGCTGTATCTTTGCTCAAAAATATGCCAAATTTAAATAAATCAAATTAAGTTATTGTCTGGTATAACACAAACCTAATAGAAATTATAATATGATTAGGTTATTAAAAAAGGGAGCCAAGCTCCCTTTTTTGTTTTAAGCACCGCCAGTATTATCTTTATTCTTAATATTTAAGAAGCCAAATAATCTTTTGGATCTGCTTGGATGTTTAAGCTTGCGCAAGGCTTTAGCTTCAATTTGTCTAATCCTTTCACGAGTGACTGAAAATTGGTAGCCTACTTCTTCAAGTGTATGATCAGTATTCATGCCAATTCCAAAGCGCATACGTAATACTCTTTCTTCCCTTGGGGTAAGTGAGGATAGTAAGCGGGTAGTAGTTTCACGTAAATTAGAATTAATTGCTGCATCTAATGGTAATACAGCATTTTTATCTTCAATAAAATCACCAAGACTGCTGCCATCTTCATCGCCACCAATAGGGCTTTCAAAGCTAACAGGTTCTTTGGCAATTTTAAGAATCTTTCTAACCTTATCTACTGGAATGGTTAGGCGCTGTGCAATTTCTTCTGGAGTTGGTTCGCGTCCCATCTCGTGAAGCATTTGTCTTGCAGTTCTACTAATTTTATTAATAGTTTCAATCATGTGAACAGGTATACGAATGGTACGTCCTTGATCGGCAATTGATCTAGTAATGGCTTGTCTAATCCACCAAGTTGCATAAGTAGAGAATTTATAACCACGACGATATTCGAATTTATCAACCGCTTTCATCAGGCCAATGTTACCTTCTTGAATTAAATCTAAGAATTGTAGCCCACGATTAGCATATTTTTTAGCAATAGAGATAACTAGCCTTAAGTTGGCTTCAATCATTTCTCTTTTAGCTTTATTAGAGGCTCTTTCCCCTTTTTGAACGGTATTAACCAGGTTTTTAAAATCGGTAATATTTAATTCAACCTGCTTGGTAATATCAAAAATTTGCTTTTGGATATCTTCAGCATCTGCTTGAAAATGTTCGCTAAATTCTTTCCAGCCTTTTTCTTTAGACTTGCTCATGTTCTCAAGCCAATTAGGATCGTTCTCGTTACCTTTATAATTTTTAAGGAAGCTTGGGCGGCTAATTTTAGCTTTTTCAGCAAGTTTAAGTAGCTGAGTTTCTAAAGAAATTAATTTTTTATTGAAACTATAGAGTTTGTCTAGCATTCTTTCAATGCATCTTGGATGGATTTTAATCTCACCGACTTTCTTAGCTAGCTCTAAAACTAACTCTTTACGCTTTTTTTGCTCAGGAGCTGGTAATGCTATTTTTCTTGGATTTAGTTCTAAAATTTTTTCGGCAATTTTTACCACAGCCTCTAAAGTATTAAGTACAGTAGGTAAAAGTTCTTGTTCCATGGTGCTAAGGGAGGTATTTCTAGTGCCACCAAAGTCATCTACTTCATAATCTTCTTCAGTGCCTTCACTATCTTCGCTATCTTCGCTATTTTCGCTCTCTTCTTCCTCTTCTTCGTCTAAAAAATCTGCAGCATCAGCGTTTTCAAAATCTTCAACATTGCTGCCATAAGTGGCTTCTAGGTCAATAATATCTCTTAAGAAAATCTTTTCATTAGCTAGATCTTCATACCAACTGATAAACATTCTCATTGCAAGAGGACTTTCGCATAGCGAACTGATCATTAAGTCACGGCCTTCTTCAATCCTTTTGGCTATTTCAATTTCACCTTCCCTGGAAAGAAGTTCAACTCCGCCCATGTCTCTTAAGTACATTTTAACTGGGTCGTCAGTTTTACCGGTTTCAAATTCCTCTTCTTCTGAGTCATCTACTTCTTGGTCGATTACATAATCATTATCAATAGCAACATCTTCATCGCTATCATCCTCAATCTCAATGCCGGCTTCAGATAGAGTGATAAAAGCATTATCTAATTGTTCGACTGATAAGTTATCAGCAGGGATCATATTATTGATATCATCAATGCTAAGACCACCTTCTTTTTTTCCTTTGCTCACTAATTTTTTGATATTAAGCTCTGAATCATTGCTCTTATCAGTATTCTGGGTTTTTGAAGTCTTCTTATTCATAAATTTTTTTGACCTAAAAAAGAATGATTTAATTGTTTGACTTTAAGGTTATACTTACTAATCTGAATAATATAGTAGTATTTATCTTATACTCATTTTTTGATTTTTATAAAGCAAAAACATAACTGATAACTGTATTAATAAATTTAATGTTTAGGTGGCTGTCATTTTACTTCTTGTTATGGTATTGTTGTTCGGGATCCAATGATAGCTTTTTGCTTTCAACAGGAATCTTAAGCAGCTTTTTGACCTTTTTTCTTGCTAAACATCTTAAACTATATCAGCAATTTTCAGCTATCAAAGTAAATTATACTAATACACTTTTCTATATTATTTATATATTCAAAGAAATTGCAAATGCAAGCTTGTATATTATCAAAAAAATCATTTCCTTTAAACCTTCGCTAAAACCAAAGTTTGTTAAAGTAACTCTGGCACCCGAATCAAGTGAAGCGCAAATAGTTTTCTATGCCAATTCTATTACCTTAACTCCGGGAACTATTACTATTAAAAGTAATGCAGATGAATTAATAGTTCATGCTATTGACGATAATATGGCTGAAGGATTAAAAGATCATGAGATGTTTGATAATGTTAAAAAGTTTATTAATATCAAGGCTTTAAAGCATGATAGTTAGCCAATTAGTTATCTTGAGTATTGCATTGCTGATTTTGATTATAGCTGTAGTAAGGTTGCCAGGAGTATTTGATAGGTTGTTGCTTGCTGGGTCCATTAATAATCTAGTCAGTGCTATATTATTAATTTTAAGCTTATTTTTTTATAATAGTTATCTAATAGATATTGTATTAATTTATGTATTAACAGCCTTTATTGCTAGCTTTGCTATATTAAAATTTTTTAGCAACGATAGATTTTTATAGATATGCAAATAATTTTTTTAAAATTAGGGGAAATTATTATTTTAATTGGGGCGGTGGTAATTTTACTCTCTGCTATTGGAATTCTAAGATTTCCTGAAACTTATCCAAGAATGCATGCAAGCGGGGTTGGGGATAGTTTAGGTATTATTTTGGTGATTATAGGTTTAATGTGTAAATCTGGTGATTTTATCGCCATTTGTAAATTATCCCTGATACTTATGTTGTTACTCATTACTAATCCTTCTAGTGCACATTGTTTAATTAGTTCAATTTTTAATGTTGCTAATTCTAAAGATGATAAGAGAGTAAATTAAGTGCAGGAACTTATTATTCATTATGGGTTAATTATTGTTAGCCTTGCAATAATTGTAGCGGCCATGTTAGTAGTATTATCAGAAAAAATGATTATCCAAGCGGTGTTATTATCCGTAATCAGTATATTTTCAACTCTGTGGTACGCTTTAGTCAATTCTCCTGATGTGGCGCTAACTGAGGCAGCAGTAAATGCTGCGATTGGCACTATTTTTATGTTTGTTACTTTTCAAAAGGTAGAAGAGAACAGCTTGGAAGCTAACAAGCTAATGACTTTACTAATATTATTAATTGCTATCTTTGCCTTTATAGGTGCTTTTAATATATTAAAAGTGTTAGATTTTGGTTCGATTTTATCTGCATCTAACCTAAATTTAGGTTTATATTATATCCAACATACTTATCATGACATTGGTATTAACTCAATGGTGGCAGCAATTTTAGCCAGTTACCGAGGGTTCGATACTTTGTGTGAAACTATGGTGGTATTTATTGCGGGTATTGCTGTGACTATTATTACTTCAATTCAATTTGAGGAAAAAAATGAATGATTTAATTATCAAAGTTATCTCAAGTATCATCATTCAGATTATATTTATTTTTGCTTTTTATGTATTGTTTCATGGAGAAGTAGCCCCAGGAGGGGCCTTCCAGGCAGGTGCCCTATTTGCCGTAGCTTTTATTTTTTATATAATGGTTCATGGACTTAAAGTTTTTCAACAAAGAATCAAGCCTAAGATTTTAGATTATGCGATGTCAATTGGCGTTTTAATTTATGCAGGAAATGGTTTGCTAGGTTTGTTATTGGGAAGAAATTTTCTGAACTATTATTATCTAGCGAAAGATCCTCATTTTGCCCAAAAGATAGGAATATTAGTTATTGAAATAGGGGTTGCAATTACGGTGGCTGCAGTTTTAACTAATATTTTTATTAAGCTAGCTAGCTTTAAATCTACTACAGATGATAGGTAGCATAGTGAATAATTTACCTTTTGGGTTAGTGTTTGTAATTTTTATTCTTGGGATAGTCATTATTCTAAGTAGTGCTAATTTTTTTAAAAAACTAGTAGGGCTTGGCATTATGCAAACTGCGGTTATTATGTTTTTTTTAAGCGTAGGTTTTGTAAAAAACAGTATTACACCGGTTTATCCTTGCTTGGATAAATTACAAGGATGCTTTGATTATAAGTTTAGTAACCCTCTTCCGCAAGTGTTGATGTTAACTGCGATCGTGGTAGGGGTGGCGGTGACAGCGGTAGGTTTAAGCTTGCTTATGCAAATAAAGCGGCATTTTAAAACAATTAATGAAAATAAGTTGAAAATGAATGATTGAGTATTTTAGTAATAATCTCAATATGTTTGTATTGCCATTAGTTTTAATGCTAATTGTGGCTCCGATAGTAGCATTACAAGGTAATAGGGTTGCTTATAACTTTACTTTTGGCACTATGATTTTGATAAGCTTATTATCTTTGGTGGGTTTAATCAATTTTGTTCCTTCTTTTTATGTGTTTGGTAATTGGCATCCTAAAATTGGTATTGCCTTTAAAATTGATGAAATATCTTTGGCTGTGCAATTGGTTTTGTGCTTAGTGGCAGTGTTATGCTTATTGCATGTAAGCAAAACATTTAAACACTATATTGCAACGACTTTCCAGGCTAAAGTGTTATGTATCTTTTTACTCTTGTTTGCCAGTTTAATCGGCATGAGTTTAAGTTATGACTTATTTAATATTTATGTATTTTTAGAAATCTCTTCGCTATCAGCTTATACGCTTGCGGCTACCGGTAAAGACCCTAAAGGGCTAGTTGCCACATTTCGTTATTTAATAATTGGCACTATGGCTGCGTTATTCTACTTGTTAGGAGTAGGGATTTTATTTGCTTTAACTGGCGGATTAAATATTGAGGATGTTGCTGGAAGGCTAACAGAGCTTATAGATATTAATTTACAGATTTTGCCACTACTTAGATTTGCTTTTATTTTAATTGTAGTTGGATTGCTAGTTAAGATAGCTGTTATGCCCTTTTCATTTTGGCAAGTAGATGTTTATACCCATGCCTCACTTTTTTATAATATTGCAGCAGCACCCATTCTAGGAAAGGTGATGATAATAATACTAATTAAGTTAATCAGTAGCATTAATATTTTTAAAGAAATGTTGATGGAGTACACGATTTATTTTAGTGCTTTAGTTATAATTCACCTTATGTTTTGTAATTTGGTAGCTTATTTTAAAAATAATTTACGAAGCATGATTGCTTGGGCTAGTCTGACTAGTAATGGTTATTTTTTATTACCGTTATTTAATAATTTTAATTCAGGTTCCATTAAATTATCGATTAAGTTAATGATAATTGATGTGGTAACTAAGCTTACTTTATGGTTTGTAATTTCAGTACTAGAAGTAAATAATATTACTAAGCTTAGGGATGTTCACGGTTTGTTTCTAAATAATAGGTTTTTAGCAATTAATTTGATTATTGCATTTGCGACCTTAATTGGTATTCCTATTACTATTGGATTTTTAGGGAAATTTATGATGATCAAATATTTTTTTAGTAATAATATTTGGTTTATTATTCCAATTATAGTTTCTTCAGTATTTGCAATACTTTGTGGATTAAAAATTGTTACCAATATTTTTGATACAAGTATTATCCATCAAAAAGCTATAATTGTGACTTCTCAGCAGAAAATTTCTATTAGCGTAATGCTTATAATTCAAATGTTAATGTTAACTTACTTTAATCAGATCAATGATTTAATCGATATGAGTGTATGGTAACAGAATATAATATACTAAATTACTTAATACTTGCTTTTTTGTTGATGCCAGTCATTTCAATGGTTGGTTATTTAAGTGCTAAAGAGGAGCCAAAAGTAAGAAACTTAGTAATGATCCTAGCTTCTTTTAGCTCCATTGTTATCTATGTGATTATTCTTGCTTATTTGGAAAAGCATAACCTTAAAAAGCACTTATTTTTTGAATATAGTTTATATCAAGAAATCAAATTAAAATTGCAAATTGATTATATTGCTAAAATCTTTATTGGTATGGTGGCGGTTCTATGGTTTGTCACCGCGCTTTATTTAGCCTCCTATGTGGAGATTAATAAATTAAAGCATAAGGTTAGTTTAATCCTATCTATTAATCTCGCAATTTTTATTACTTTCGTGATTGGAATGGCTGAAAATGCAGTAAGTATGTTTATTGGTTATGAGCTGCTTACATTGGCTACGTATATTCTGGTTATTCATTTTAGAGATGAAAAATCATTTAAGGCAGGAAGAAATTACCTGGCTACTTTGCTCACTTCTTCGCTCATGCTATTATTGCCCGCAGTATTTTTATTTGAGCTGGGTTTGACTCAAAATAATTTTATTGCAGTAATCTGTTTGTGGTTGATCACCCTTGGTGCAGCTAAAGTAGCAGTTTTTCCTTTTTCAGGTTGGTTGCCGGAAGCCATGGTTGCGCCCACCCCAGTTAGTGCGCTATTACATGCGGTAGCAGTAGTTAAATCAGGGGCTATAGTTATTATCAAGCTTATTGATAAATATTACGGAGTGATAAAGCTGCAAGAATTGTATTATGAGTATAATGCCATTTATGTCGGTCTGCTGGGTTATTTAAGCATCAATATTTTGCTGGCAAGTATTAGAGCTTTGCATGCGCAAGAAATTAAAAAGATTTTAGCATATTCAACTATTGCTCAATTATCTTATATAGTAATCGCCGCATTGCTACCTATTAAGGATGCTTTAAATGTTGCCTTATTAGTAATGATCTCTCATGCAGTTGCCAAAATAGGTTTGTTTCTAGCTTCAGGAATTATCTCGACCTTATATGGAGCTAAGAAGTTAAGCGAAATTACTGGTCTTGCGAGTCAATTAAAGCTTGTCACTTTTATAATTATTCTAAGCTATGCCTCCATTCTTGGCTTACCGCCATTAATTGGTTTTTGGGCTAAACATGAGCTATTTTATAGTATTGCTCAAGTAAATATTTATCTTATAGCTCCGTTTATTATTAGCAGTGTAATGACTGTAATTTATTTAGGTAGAATTATAGTTGGGATGTTTAGAGAGCAGGATTATGTAACGCCGGTTGTTGTTTCTAGATCTAAATTTGCTGGCGCTTCATTATGGTTGCTTGTTATAATTATAGCTACCGCCTCTTTAGTTGCTCCTATAGTGTTATTCTAGCCAATTGACCAATAATACTAATAAAGTGCATAGCTAATGAGAAGGTTAATAATATACTAACAAATCCTCAAAAGTTTAATTGATTGTTTATGTGTTTTAAAATATAATACAATCGATTTTTTAACTAATTTGAAATAACAGGCGATGAAAATGGCGATTGACCAAGCTACCCAGCAAAAATTATATAATATAATATCTTCAACCAATAGTACCCTGACAGACTTTAATCAAGCGGCAACAGAAGTATCCATTACAGATATTGATTTTCCCTTTGATGATGAAAGTTTACCGCCAAATATTAAAGGGAAAACACTTTATCAAATAATTAAGGATTATAATAAACAAGATTATTTAGTGTCATTGGTTAATGGCGCTGTAGAGCTAGACTGGATTAAGCAGCATAAGCCTGAATTGTTTTTTGAGAATATCCATTTAATTTTTAATACAACGATAGTAAATGGATTATCATATGATGTTCTGTCATATTATGCTCCATTTTTTACAGTAAATCATCTTGATTTGTTATTAAGTAATAAGGGTGCAGATGCTTTCCTGTGGGCGGCAGAAAAGGTACCTAATCTGTTAGAGCAATGGAGAGTAAATCAAGCAACAGAAGTTAGCACATTGCGGCAGAATTGTAATAATCTTAGTACTCAAATGCATCAGCTACAGCAAGTACAATCCAGAAAAAGAGCAAGAGCAGGTGGGAGTTCTAACCAGAATACTGCACAGGTGGAAGCTTTAAGGCAGGAGTTAGAAACGATAAAAAGGCAACTTACTCAAAAAGATATAGAAGCAGGCATGTATAAGGAACAGTTTGAGAGAGCAACCCAGCAAAATCAACAGCTAAATCAGCAACTTGGAGAAGAGAGGGCTGCAAAACGAATGCGCTTGGCCAGTTCTCCGCTTTCTGCTGCCGCTAGTGGACAGCAAAGCAGTTCTTCAGCAAGCTCAATATCTTGGGAGGAACGCCTCCTTAGGGAGCAATCTCCTCAGCATAATAATAGGATTATTAAGCAGGAAGAGCAAGATGAAGAGGTAGTATTCATAGGTTCACGGCAAGTGAATACTCAAAGGAGATAAAATGATTAAATGCCAAAAAATGGCCTGATTTTGTGACCAGATAAAGTAAAATTATAATGCTAAAAAGGGAGCTTAAACTCCCTTTTTTATTTTTTACTGCTAATCGTATTTTCTGGCGGTAAAGGAGGCTTGCTATCTGCATGTTCCCTTAGATATGCAATAATATCTGCAATCTCATTTTCTTTATTAATGCCGGCAAAGCCCATTTTAGTGCCTTTAACAAAGTTTTTTGGAGAATGTAAGAATTTAAACAGTGCTTCATAATCCCAAGTTCCGTCGGTGCCTTTTAAAGCGGATGAATAAGTATATCCTTCATGGCCTGCCTTGTTATGATTAACTGTTCCCCATAAATTTGGCCCTACCTTATGTGGTCCGCCTTTGGTAATATCATGACAAACAGCACATTTTTTAAACAGCTTCTCACCGCTTGTACTATCTGCTGCCACCATTAATTTGCCGATGGCATATTCAGGCCATTCAAATTCTTTAGCTTGGATGCTTATATTGTTGCTATCTTCTTCAGCGCCTTCTACTTTGTAGCCGCGTTCTGTAACTTGTTTTACCGGAGTGTATATTGCCTCAGTAATAAATTCCATTGTCATTGCAATAATACCAGCAAGCAGTATCGCAGCTGCTAATTTGTTAAGTTCTATGCCGTTCATCTTGATCCAAATGCGAAAATTAAATTAAGATATTATATTCTCAAAAGGCGTTAAATTTCAATAATTTTAGCTACTTACCGTAAAAAATTACAGTTAGACAGATAATTGCTGTAGCATTTGAGTCAATTTTCTTTGATATGCTTGTGTAGAAAAATTAGTCCGAACCAACTGGTAAGCATTATTAGCAATAGTTTGGTATAACTGCAAATCACTGCTAAGTTTAATAATACTATCAGCAATAGAGGCTGGGGATTCCTTGTCTACTATTATCCCATTATTATAATTATTAATTAAACTTAAAGGTCCTTGGGTGTTGGTGGCAATAACCGGGGTTGAATTTATCATCGCTTCTAAAATTACTATACCAAAAGACTCATAAGTAGAGGGAAGGCAAAAAATATCAATTTGTTTGAAAAATTCTGCTTTATCCTTTACCCAACCGGACAGTATTACCTTTGATTGTAGTTGATGTTTGTTAATTAGGACTTCAATTGTTTCGCGTTGTTCGCCGTCTCCACCCAGCAGTAATTTAAAATTAAAGTTTTTTTCATTTAAAATTTTGGCAACTGTAATAAGTTTAGCAAAGCCTTTTTCTTGGGTAAATCTACCAAAACTGCCTAAAATGATCGGAGAGCGTGGTGTTTTAGTATAAAATTGAGGTGATGCATCAACCATATTGGGTAGATAAAAGGTATGATTTATGCCTATATTAATATATTCCTGCGCCATAAGCATATTGACTGCTACTACTAAATCAGCTTTCTTCGCCTTGCTGCTTATCTTAATACCGTGATTAATCATTATTAGCTTAGTTGTTTTAGTTTTGGCTAAATGAATAATATTAAGTAGTTTGCGGTTGTGAATAATAATAAGATTGGCTTTAGTTTTTCTAATTAGCAGCCAGAAATAAATAACCGCAAATAAGAAAAATAATGCTGCTATTCGTCTAGTAAATGTAGATTGAATAATATTTAAACTAGAATTTTGACTAAGTATGGGAATAAATTTGGCACCAGGATACACTACTGATGTAACCTCATGATTTAGTTGCTGTAAATTACTGCTTAAATCAATAAAGCTTTGTTCAACGCCGCCATGCCATTTATTAGAACAGATATTTAAAATATTCATTTTGATGCTTTTTAAGTATAATGTGCAATATTATATATAAATTTCAAGTATATAAAGCATATATATTAAGTTTTAACTGGCAAAAGCAACCTAAGTTGATTAAAATAATAATTATTATTAAATATAAAAATTGGCGGTATAGTGTTTAAGCACTTCTTTAGTTATATAGTATTCATTGTAGTAATAGGGATAATTGGGTTGATAGGGACGATAATTATAGTTCCTAATAAAATCTCAAAAGATCAAGTGTATAATATTTTTAATATCGCGCCTGGTAATGCGGCTTATCTTGAGTATGATAAAATAAGCTTTTCTCTATTGCCTCAACCTTGCCTAACTTTTAATAACTTTAAAGTAAATGATAATATTATAGTAAGTAAGCTCAAGCTTAATTTGAATTATACATCGATTGCAAATTTACTTTCTAGGAAGCTGGGTGTTGATGATATTAGTAATGTGATTATTGAGAAAGGTAAGCTGGATTTAAGCTATTTATTATGGATGCTTAGTCAGAGTAATATAGGCGAGGTTAGAGTAGTTGAATCTTTTGTAATAACTCCATTGGGTGAGCTTTCCGTACAAGCTGTGCCTAAGTTAAATGTAAATGTTTATAAATCTTATAATAACAATATTAAGTTTCAAGGACAGTTTATTAGTAATGGTGCCTCTTTTGAAGGGGAAATAGGCTCTCGTGTAAATCTACGTTATAAGACTAGTGATGCGGAAATAAATTTAGTATCAACGTCTAATGATAAATCTAACATTTTTGTTAAAATAACTAATTTTAATAGCTTTCTGAGTAATTTTGGCTTTTATTTGCCTGATTTTATTATCAAAGGCATTGGCAATCAGGATAACTTAGAATTAACAGGTGTTTACAATTCAAAACAAAAATTTATTGAAAATCTGAAATTATCCGGATCAATAATAGATGGGAATGTGGTCTCAACTGTCCAAGATGGTAGGATAGTTACCTTGGGAGATATTAACTTTTTAAAACTTAATGGTAAAGACAAAGCCTTTGACTTAAATTTCATGCAATTTCTAACGGCCAATCTAAAAGCGCCTAAACCTATAGGGGAAGATAAAAGGATCAAGGTTGGCATTAAAAATTTTGAAATGCTTGGGGAGAATTTCGGCCAGGTAGAGATGGATTTATTATATGATAAATTACAGCAACAATTTAAAATTGTTACATTTCATATAAATAATGGCAATGATAAGATTGTTTTGCAAGGTGGTAGCGATATCACTCAAAGAAATTTTAACCTTAAATTAGATGCGCAATTTAATAAAAATAAGCAGTTAATCTCTGATATAATTTATGATTTTAATTTGGCTAGTAATAAGAAGATATTACAAGATGATCTGCCTTTCTTAATCAGTGGTGAGTATAGTCATACTGCAGGTATCAAGGGAGAGCTGCTAACAAAGCGGATTAACAATCTTAAATTGGTGCATGGTGAGGAAGAATTTTTGCTTAACTATAGTAATGATCAAACCGCCAAAACGCATAATATACTATTATATGTTAATGAGGCTAATTTAGATAACCTAACATTAATCGACATATGGGGGCATTTTATTGATGATTTATTATATAATAAAACTAATGAGGTGCCTGTAACTACTCAGTATTTAAAGAAATTAGATCAAGTATACAATATAGAATTTAACGGCAACAACTTTAAAGTAAAAGACCAGGAAGTAGAATCGGCTTCATTTGCTGCTAAAATTTATAATAATAATGTAGAGATGAGTAATTTTAGATATCATGATAATGAAAGTAATTTTATAGCTAAAGGCAATCTTAATGTGCAGAACTTAAGACCGCTGATCAAGTTAGATTTTATAGATGGCGATTTAAACTCAAGGTTTTTAGGTAAGTGGCTGGGTAGGTCGGCTGATAATTTAAGT